>CAZTUG010000039.1:0-8446 GCA_964615955.1 uncultured Roseicyclus sp. | reverse complement strand
CAAACCCGCGCTCAAGCAGCCCGACGGGCGGTAGCGCCAGCAAACCCGCGCTCAAACAGCCCGACGGGCGGTAGCGCAAACAAGGAACAGGAGGGGACACCATGGCGCTGGATCGCTGGATCGCGCTGGTATTCGTCGGGCTTTGTGCCGCCTACGGATATGCCGCATTCTTCACGATGGATCACCTGTTGCCGCCGATCCTGCAACGCAACCCGGTCTGGCCATCGACCTTCCCCAAGATGCTCGCCATCGCGGGCGTGATCGTCGGCCTCATGGTGCTGTTCACCCGCACCCCCGAGGGCCGCGCCGCGCCCAATGCGGGTGCGATGGATATCACCCGGCTGGGCGATTACCACATCGGGCAGGCGCTGGGCCTGCTGGCGCTCATGGTTGCCTATGCGATGACCCTGCGCTCGCTGGGCTTCATCGCCTCGACCACGCTGTTCCTCGTGCTGGGCGGCGTGGTGCTGGGCGAACGCAAGCTCTACATCCTGATCCCCGTGGCGGCCCTCGCCACCGTCTCCATCTGGTATCTGGTGCAGGAGGTGCTGGGCATCTTCCTGCGTCCGCTGCCCTCGTTCTTGCTGTAGGAGGCGCGCGCCATGCTTGACGGCATCCTGATCGGGCTGGCCACTGCGGTCACGCCGTTCAACCTGATGATGGTCGTGGCGGGTTGCCTGATCGGCACCCTGATCGGCATGTTGCCCGGCCTCGGGCCGATGTCGATCATCGCCATCATGATCCCGGTGGCCATCGGCATCGGCGATCCGACCTCGGCGCTGATCCTGTTGTCGGGGGTCTATTACGGCGCCATCTTCGGCGGCTCCACCTCGTCCATCCTGCTCAACGCGCCGGGGGTCGCGGGCACCGTGGCCAGCGCCTTCGACGGCTACCCGATGGCCCAGCAGGGCATGGCGGGCAAGGCGCTCACCATTGCCGCCATCGCCAGCTTCGCGGGCGGCACCGTCTCCGTCGTGCTGCTGATGGTCTTCGCGCCCGCGCTGTCATCGGTGGCGCTGCTGTTCCATTCGGCGGAATATTTCGCGCTCATGGTGGTGGGCCTGTCGGCCATCGCGGCCTTCGCGGGCTCGGGGCAGGTCGGCAAGGCGCTGATGATGACGCTGCTGGGGTTGATCATGGGCACCGTGGGGGAGGGCGCGCTGTCGAATACGCCCCGCTTCACCTTCGGCATCCTCGACCTGCAATCGGGCTTTTCCTTCATCACGCTGGCCATGGCCATGTTCGCCCTGCCCGAGGCGCTGTTTCTGGTGATGAACCCGGCCCGTGCCGCGTCGCAGGCAGGCGGCAAGATCACCGGCCTGCGGATTTCCCGGGCCGAAGCACGCATCATCGCACCGGTGATCGGGCGGCAATCGGTGATGGGGTTCTTCATCGGCGTGCTGCCCGGGGCAGGGGCCACCATCGCGTCCTTCCTTGGCTACGCGGTGGAACGCAACCTCGCCACCAGGGAAGAGCAGGCGCAATTCGGCAAGGGCTCCATCAAGGGCCTCGCCGCCCCCGAGACGGCGAACAATGCCGCGTGCACCGGCTCCTTCGTGCCGCTGCTGACGCTGGGCATTCCCGGCTCGGGCACCACGGCGATCCTGCTCGGCGCGCTGCTGGCGCTCAACGTGACGCCGGGGCCGCGCCTGATGCTGGACGAACCCGACGTGTTCTGGGGCGTCATCATCGCCATGTATATCGGCAACCTCGTGCTGCTGATCCTGAACCTGCCGCTGATCCCCTACATCGCGAAGATCCTTTCGATCCCGCGCAACTACCTGATCCCGTTCATCCTCTTCTTCACGCTGATGGGCAGCTATATCGGCCAGAACAATTCGACCGAGCTGCTGATCCTCGTGGCCTTCGGCGTCGTGGCGACCATCCTGCGCTTTGCCGATTATCCCCTTGCGCCGCTGCTGATCGGGTTCATCCTGGGCACCATGCTGGAAGACAACTTCGCCCGCGCCATGCAGCTCTACCACGGCTTCGGGTTCCTGCTGGAACGCCCGATGACCCTTGGCCTGCTGGCGCTTGCGGCCTTTCTCGTGATCCTGCCCAGCCTGCGCGCCATGCGCCTGCGCCGCAAGCTGGCGCGCGAAGCGGGTGTGGCCGATGGCGATTGAGGCGGCACCCGGACCCCTGGCCGGGGTGCGGGTGCTTGACCTGACCAACGTGCTGGCAGGCCCGTTCGCCTGTCACCAACTGGCGCATCTGGGGGCCGAGGTCATCAAGGTCGAGACGCCGGGCACCGGCGATCTTGCCCGCAACCTCGGGGCCTCGCCGGACCTCAGCGCGCGGAACATGGGCATCAGTTTCCTCGCCCAGAACGCGGGCAAGAAAAGCCTGACCCTGAACCTCAAGCATGAGGCGGGAAAGGAGGCGCTGCGCCGCCTCGTCGCCACCGCCGACGTGCTGGTCGAGAATTTCCGCCCCGGCGTGATGGATCGCCTCGGGCTGGGCTTCGCGGCGCTGAAACCCGACCGCCCCACCCTGATCTACTGCGCCATTTCCGGCTTCGGACAGGACGGGCCATGGGCCGCCAGCCCCGCCTATGACCAGATCATCCAGGGCGCGTCGGGCGTCATGTCGATCACGGGCGACGGCACCACGCCCCTGCGCGTGGGCTATCCGCTGTCGGACACCATCGGCGGGCTGACCGCCGCCATGGCGATTTCCGCCGCCCTCAACGCAAGCCCGCGCGGCGCGTTCATCGACGTCTCCATGCTGGAGGCGACGCTGGCCACCATGGGCTGGGTCGTGTCCAACCACCTGATCGGCGGGGTCGCGCCGCAGGCCAACGGGAACGAGAACCCCACCTCCGCGCCGTCGGGCACCTTCCAGGCGCAGGATGCACCGCTCAACATCGCCGCCAACAAGGACGCACAGTGGACGGCGCTGGCCTGCCTGCTGGGCCGCGAAGATCTTCTGCAAGACCCCCGCTTCACCACGCGCGAGGATCGCAAGGCCCACCGCCACGCGCTGCGCGCCGAACTGGAAACCACCCTCGTCACCCGGCCCGCCGCCCATTGGGTCCAGGCGCTCGCCGCCCAGGGCATCCCCGCAGGCCCGGTCCTGACCGTGCCGCAGATCCTGGCCCATCCGCAGGTGGCCGATCGCGGCCTGATCGCGCATTTCGATACCGCCCCGGGGCTCGAGCGGCCCATCGACGTGGTCTCCACCGGCTTTCGCATCGACGGCGTGCGGCCCTCGGTCGCCACGCCGCCGCCCGCACTGGGACAGCACAGCGCCGACATCCTGGAAGACCTGGGCTACACCGGCGCCGACATCTACCGCATGGCACGGGAGGGAACCATTTGACCACCGAACCGGGCAAGGACGTCTCCGACTGGTGGCGCACCTCCATCATCGACATGGAACCGGGCCGCATCACCCTGCGTGGGCACCCGGTGCAGGACCTCATCGGCACCACCTCCTTCGCCCAGATGATCTGGCTGATGGTCATGGGCACGCCGATCAAGGGCCCGCGCGCGGCGCTGTTCGAGGCGGCGCTGGTCGCCGCCGTGGATCATGGCCCGCAAGCCCCCTCCATCGCCGCCGCGCGCATGGCGGCCACCTGCGGCGTGGGGCTGAACAATGCCATGGCGACGGGTCTCAACATGCTCGGCGATGTCCATGGCGGCGCGGGCGAGCAGGCTATCGCGCTCTACCACCATGTCGAACGCTCCGGCCCCGAGGGGTTGGCCCACGCCCTCGACACCTGGCGCGCCGAGAACGGCCCCTACCTGCCCGGCTTCGGCCACCGCTTCCACAAACCCACCGACCCGCGCAGCCCGCGCCTGCTGGCGCTGGTGGACGAGACGGCGGAAACCGGCGGCGTCTCCGGCGTCTACGCCCAGATCGGCCGCGCGATCGAGGCGCATCTGGCCGCCGAACGCGGCAAGCCCGTGCCGATGAACATCGACGGCGCCACCGCCGTCATCTACGCCGAACTTGGCTGCCCCGCGCCGCTTGCGCGCGGCTTCTTCTGCCTGTCGCGCTCCGTCGGCATCCTGGCCCATGCCTGGGAACAGACCGAACAGGGCGGCCGCAACAAGGGCCCGACACCGCCCGCCTACCGCTGGACCTATGACCCAACCTGACCCTGCACGCACCTAGACACCGGCCCCGTCCCTGCTACGGTCCGCGCCGATATCCCACAGCAGGAGAAACCCCATGGCGAAACTGGCATTCCTCGGGCTTGGCGTGATGGGCTACCCGATGGCCGCCCATCTGGTGACAGCGGGCCACGCCGTCACGGTCTACAACCGCACCGAGGCCAAGGCCGAAAAATGGGCCTCCGAGATCGGCGGCCGCCACGCCGCCAACCCGCGCGCCGCGGCGGACGGCGCCGATTTCGTCATGGCCTGTGTCGGCAACGACGATGACCTGCGCTCGGTCACCCTTGGCCCGGACGGCGCGCTGGCGGGCATGAAAGCGGGCGCCATCTTCGTCGATCACACCACCGTGTCGGCCACCGTCACCCGCGAACTGGCCGCCGAGGCCGCCGCCGCGGGCATCGGCTGGGTCGATGCGCCGGTCTCCGGCGGGCAGGCAGGCGCGCAGAACGGCCAGCTTGCCATCATGTGCGGCGGCGAACAGGCGCATTTCGACGCCGCCAGACCCGTCATCGCCGCCTATTCCAAGGCTACCGTCCATTTCGGCGATGTGGGTGCCGGCCAACTGACCAAGATGGTCAACCAGGTCTGCATCGCGGGCGCGGTGCAGGCGATTTCCGAAGGGCTCTACATGGCGATGAAGGCCGGGCTCGACGCCAGGAAGGTCGCCGATCTGGTGTCGCAGGGCGCGGGCGGAAGCTGGCAACTCGCCAACCGCGCGGGCACCATGGTGGACAACGAATTCGACCACGGCTTCGCCGTCGACTGGATGCGCAAGGATCTTGGCATCGCGCTGGCCCAAGGCAAGGACATGGGCCTGTCGCTCCCGGTCACCGCCATGGTCGACCAGTTCTATGCCGAGGTGCAGCAGCTCGGCGGCGGGCGCTGGGACACGTCAAGCCTGATCCAGCGCTTCCGCAAGATGAACGGCGAGATCTGAGGCGGCAGCGGAGGCGGCGGGCGTGGCTGTCGGGCGTCACTGCACAGGATCATGCGCGTCGCCCGGGCTGCCAATCTGGTAACCCGGTAACCGGGCGGGACCGTCACAAACTGCACCGCCAGCGCGATCCCGGCGGTGCAGCAGGGCCATCATCCTGGTCCATTCGATCTCCGACGGCCGATCAGGTCGGATGAATGCACCACTTACGCTTCCACGCGGGCGCGTTGCCCGCGGGGCAAGGTCCGGCGCGCGGATCAGCGCCGCATGTCGAGTTTGCCGAACTCGTTGTCCAGCAGCGTGCGCAGCTTCTTCCCCGCCCCGCGCAAGGACGCTTCGACATCGGCGTCGCTATGGGTGACGGCCTGCGGTTGCATGCCCTCGGGCCGCGCCTCGATCATGCATCGGATATCATCGGCCCCACCTTTGGCCCCATTCACATCGACCAGGTGCACTTCAACGCGCGAAAGGCGATCGGTCAGATGCCCCAACGCACTGGTGACGGTCGTCTCGGCAATCTCGGCCAGACGCTCATCACCCTGAATATGGCTATCGGTGTTGAACTGGAACTGCACTATCGTTCTCCTCTTTGCTGACCCCAGAAATATGTCTCCAGCCGTGGCGGAACAAGGTCGGGAGGGTCGATCCTCTCCGGGGTCCAAGCCGTGGCACCGGCCCCGACGGGCGCGAAACCGTCCGTCACACCGACCCAAGAAGATGCCGCCACCTCTGCCGGCCGGACACGTCCCCGCCCCACGCGACCCATCCCGTGTGGTCGCCCTTTGACCTGCCCCCGAAACTCCTCTACCTCCCGATCCATGGCCTTCACCCTCACTGATCTCCCCCATCTCCGCGCGCAAGGGTTCGACGCCCTCATCGACGTCCGCTCGCCCGCCGAATATGCCGAGGATCACGTGCCGGGGGCGGTCAACATGCCCGTCCTGTCGAACGAGGAACGCGCGCGGGTCGGCACGATCTACGTGCGCGAAAGCCCCTTCAAGGCGCGCAAGATCGGCGCGGCGCTTGTCGCCCGCAACGCCGCGGCGACGATCGAGGCGCATCTGATGGACCGCGATGGCGGCTGGCGACCCCTTGTCTATTGTTGGCGCGGCGGCCAGCGGTCGGGCAGCTTCGCGTCGATCCTGTCCCAGATCGGCTGGCGGGTGGAAACCCTCGCGGGCGGCTACCAAAGCTGGCGCCGCCACGTCGTCGCCCAACTCTACGAGACCCGCCCCCCGTTCAACGTCATCCGCCTCGACGGCTTCACCGGCACCGCCAAGACCGATCTGCTGGCCCGCGCAGCGGCACGCGGTGTCCAGGTTCTCGACCTCGAAGGTCTCGCCAATCACCGTGGTTCGGTGCTGGGCGACAGCTTCGGTGCGCAGCCCGCCCAGAAGGGTTTCGAATCCGCCCTGATGGAATGCCTGTCGGCCTTCGACCCCGCCAAGCCGCTTCTGATCGAGGCCGAGTCGTCGCGCATCGGCACCCTGCGCCTGCCGCCCGCACTCTGGGCCGCGATGAAGGACAGCCCCCGCATCGTGGTGCAGGCCGTGCCCGCGCATCGCGCCCGCTACCTCGCCGCGCAATACGCGCGCCTCGCCGCCGACGCGTCCGCCCTGACCGCGCGCCTCGACCACCTCCGCCCCCATGTCGGTCACGCCACGGTCGACGGTTGGCTCGCGCTGCTGCACGACGGCCAGATCGAAGCCCTCGCCGCCGCGCTGATCGCCGATCATTACGACCCGGCCTATGCCCGCCTCCGCCGCTCCGACGCGACCCCCGTCCTCGCCCGGATCGACGCGGGCGACCTCTCTCCCACCGCCCTCGACGCCGCCGCGACGACCATCGCGGCGCAGTGCACCCGTCCCGGGGCGGCGCGGGCCGGGTGCAAAACGCCCTAAGGTCCCAAACGGGACGATCTGCGGTCGAAATGGAACGACCCCGGACCCACCCCCTTCACCTTCCCGCGCGCCCGCGTTAATCCCCTTGCAACCATTCACACGTCCATCCGATCACGGGGGCTCGCCGCCATGGAAAAGACCTTCAACGCCGCCGAGGCCGAAGCCCGCATCTATTCGAAGTGGGAAGCGCAGGGCTGCTTCAAGGCCGGCGCGAATTGGGATGGCACCTCCGATGCCTTCTCCATCATGATCCCGCCGCCCAACGTCACCGGCGTCCTGCATGTCGGCCACGCCTTCAACAACACGCTGCAGGACGTGCTGACCCGCTGGCACCGGATGCGCGGGTTCGATACGCTCTGGCAGCCCGGAACCGACCACGCGGGCATCGCCACGCAGATGGTGGTGGAGCGGGAATTGGCCAAGGAAAACAAGGCCCGCCGCGACATGGACCGCGCCGAATTCCTGTCCCATGTCTGGGCATGGAAGGCCAAGTCCGGTGGCACGATCCGCGAGCAACTCAAGCGCCTCGGCGCGTCCTGCGACTGGTCGCGCGAGGCGTTCACCATGTCCGGCGCGCCCGGTGCGCCCGCGGGCGAGGAGGGGAATTTCCACGACGCCGTCATCAAGGTTTTCGTCGATATGTACGAAAAGGGCCTGATCTATCGCGGCAAGCGCCTCGTGAACTGGGACCCGCATTTCGAAACCGCGATCTCCGATCTGGAGGTCGAGAACGAAGACGTCGCGGGCCATATGTGGCACTTCAAATATCCGCTCGCCGGTGGCCAGACCTATGAATATGTTGAGAAAGATGAAGACGGCACCGTCATCTTGCGCGAAACGCGGGATTACATCTCCATCGCCACGACGCGCCCCGAAACGATGCTTGGCGATGGGGCCGTCGCCGTCCATCCCGACGATGCCCGCTATGCGCCGATCGTGGGAATGCTGTGCGAAATCCCCGTCGGACCCAAGGAACACCGTCGCCTGATACCGATCATCACCGACGACTACCCGGACATGAATTTCGGCTCCGGGGCGGTCAAGATCACCGGCGCGCATGATTTCAACGACTATGCCGTCGCCAAGCGCGGCAACATTCCCTGCTACCGCCTGATGGACACGCGCGCCCATCTGCGCGACGATGGCGCGCCCTATGCCGAGGCGGCGGAAATCGCGCAAGCCATTGCAAATGGGGAGAAAAATTTGACCGAGGCCGAGGTCGACGCCCTCAATCTCGTCCCCGACCACCTGCGCGGTCTCGACCGGTTCGAGGCGCGCGCGCGTGTCGTCGAAGAGATCACCGCCGAGGGCCTTGCGGTGATGACACGCGGCGACGATGAGCGGCTCGGTAGGGCGGGACTTGTCCCGCCGCCCGAGGGCGAGACGGAGGCTCCGTTGGTTCCCCTCGTCGAGGCCAAGACCATCACCCAGCCCTTCGGCGACCGCTCCAAGGTCGTGATCGAGCCGATGCTGACCGATCAGTGGTTCGT
>CAZTUG010000038.1:0-29213 GCA_964615955.1 uncultured Roseicyclus sp. | reverse complement strand
GCATATTCTTTAGAGCAGCAAAACCGATATCGACCCATTGCAGCCATGTATGCTCATCTTCGACAGATTGGATCAGTTCTCCACCTAGTTGCCGGACGATCGCGTTGTCAATTGCCGCTCTCTGGTTGTGCGAGTCAAGGCGTAAATAGTCCTCATAACTGTAGTCACTCCAATGTCCCGGCAGATCGATCCATCGCCACCCCTGATTACTGCAGAAGAACCGATATGCACTTCGCAACCTTGATTCTGGCGAGCGCAAAAATGTAAAGATGAAGTCATTTATATGTGGTTCCATTTTAAAAAGTGTCGCATTGTCGAAATGGCCAGAAATAAATTTTGACTGTCTTGCCTTGACAATCCTCGTTTCAATCGCGGCGTTGTGAAATCTTGTATGGACAATGGTGTGCTTTCGGCGTTTCAAGGGCTTGTCCCACCAGCGTTCCGGAATGTGGCGTGCTATGTGGCTATACACCGTCGAGCCGGCACATTTTGGAATATGCACGAAGAAGATCTTTCGGAATTTTGCCATTACGTCGCTTCCCAATACCAGCACTGAACTCCATCACGCCGTGTTCGGCATGTAAACCCGTCGCGTAGAGGGAAAATTCTTGGTCCAAGAGTCGACGTCACCCTTATGCGCCATTCCTTTTGTCACACCACCTCTGCAGTCCGTTGTAGTACGTCCATCACGCGATGCCATCGACCTCGCGCGCGGAGGTCGGGCATTCGGTCCGAAGGTTGCACTCACAACCTATTGTTAGTTACAAAAGTAACCACTACCCTCTGCCTCACCCACCCCGGAGGCCCCCATGAACGTTCAATCCAATCCGCGTCCCATGACCCAAGCCCCCAGCCTGCCCGGCCCGCACGAAGGCTACATGCCCGGCTTCGGCAATGATTTCGAGACCGAGGCCCTGCCCGGTGCCCTGCCCCAAGGCATGAACTCGCCCCAGAAGGTCGCCTACGGCCTCTACGGCGAACAACTCTCCGGCACCGCCTTCACCCATACCCGCCCCGAGCGCACCTGGTGCTACCGCATCCGGCCCTCCGTCAAACACTCCCACCGCTACGAAAAGATAGACCTGCCCTATTGGCGCTCCGCCCCCCATGTCGACCCGGACGTGACCTCGCTTGGCCAATACCGCTGGGACCCGGTGCCGCACACCGAGGCTCCGACAACGTGGCTGACGGGCATGCGCACCATGACCACGGCAGGCGACGTCAACACGCAAGTGGGCATGGCGGCGCATGTCTACCTCGTGACGCAATCCATGGTGGACGAGTATTTCTACTCCGCCGACAGCGAGCTTCTGGTCGTCCCGCAGGAAGGCCGCCTGCGCTTCTGCACCGAGCTTGGCATCCTCGACGTCGCCCCGCAGGACATCGCCATCCTCCCCCGCGGCCTCGTCTACCGCGTGGAACTCCTCGACGGCCCCGCGCGCGGCTTCGTCTGCGAGAACTACGGCCAGAAGTTCGAGCTTCCGGGCCGCGGTCCCATCGGCGCCAACTGCATGGCCAACCCGCGCGACTTCAAGGCCCCCGTCGCGGCGTTCGAGGACCGCGAGGTGCCCTCCACCGTCACCCTCAAATGGTGCGGCCAGTTCCACAAAACCCACATTCCCCACTCGCCCCTCGACGTGGTGGCGTGGCACGGCAACTACGCACCCCTGAAATATGACCTGAAAACCTACTGCCCCGTCGGCGCGATCCTGTTCGATCACCCCGACCCCAGCATTTTCACCGTGCTCACCGCCCCCTCCGGCCAGCCCGGCACCGCGAATATCGACTTCGTGCTGTTCCGCGAACGCTGGATGGTGGCCGAAAACACCTTCCGCCCGCCGTGGTATCACAAGAACATCATGTCCGAACTGATGGGCAACATCTACGGCCAGTATGACGCCAAGCCGCAGGGCTTCGCGCCGGGCGGCATTTCGCTGCACAACATGATGCTCCCCCACGGCCCCGACCGCGAGGCGTTCGAGGGCGCGTCGAACGCCGATCTCAAGCCGCACAAACTCGACAACACCATGTCCTTCATGTTCGAGACGCGCTTTCCCCAGCACCTGACCCGCTTCGCCGCGCAGGAGGCGCCGTTGCAGGACAACTACATCGACTGCTGGGAGAGCCTGGAGAAGAAATTCGACGGGTCGCTGCACCCCGGCACCCAGACAGCGGCCAAGCCATGACTTGGGGCACCTTCCTGCTGCTCTTCGCGTTGGGCGGTGTGGTGCTTGCGGGCCTCGGGCGCTTCGTCTGGCTTGCAGAGCGCCAGCGCCAGGCCCGCGCCCGCGCCGCCAGCACCGCCAGCACCGCCCGCCCGCCCCTCCCCGCGTCCGATCCCGGCAGCGACCCGGACGCACCATGACCCCCACCGCATGGATTCTCATCGGCCTCGTCATCGCGGCCACGACCGCCGCGCCCTTCGCGCTGATCGCCATCGCCCGGCGGTCCTGCGCCGGGCGGGGTGCACCCCGCCGCCCCCCGCCCGCAAACACCGAACGCGCGCCGGACTCCCCGCAAGCCGCCGCCGCCTGCCGCACCCTGCCCGCGCCCGCCACCGCCCCCGCAGCACAACCCGACGCCGCCCCCGGCCTGAACGCCACGCCCCCGTTCATCTTGGCCGAAAACCTCCCCCCGGAGGGTCGGCCAGCCCCGGATCCCGGCGCCCGAAAGGGCCCGACGCCCGAAAGCGATGCCCGATGCCCGACCTGATCCGCTCCTGGCTCCCCTCGGCCAACACCCCCACCACCGATTTCCCGCTCAACAACCTGCCCCATGGCGTCTTCTCCGTCGGGGACGGCGACCTGCGCTGCGGCGTGGCCGTGGGCGACCGGATCGTGGACGCCACCGGGCTGGAAGCCGCCCATATCCTGCGCGCCGACCCCGACGCCGATGTGCTCGATGCGCCGGTCTGGAACGACTTCATGGATCTCGGCCCCGCGACCTGGGCCGCCTACCGCGCCGCCCTGACCGCCCTGTTGCGCCACGATGCCCCGGACGCGGCGCAGGACGCCATCGCCACCTTCTCCGTCCCCCTGGCCGAGGCCACCCTGCACCTGCCCTTCCGCGTCGCGGAATACACCGACTTCTACGCCGGGCGGCACCACGCCACAAATGTCGGCACCATGTTCCGCGGCGCCGGGAACGCCCTGCCACCGAACTGGCTGCACATGCCCATCGGCTATAACGGCCGCGCGTCATCGGTGGTGGTCTCGGGCACCCCGATCCGCCGCCCCTGGGGCCAACTCAAGGGCAAGGACCACGATACCCCGATCTTTGCCCCCTCCCGCCGCTTCGACATCGAACTGGAGCTTGGCGCGGTGGTCGGCACCGCCTCCGAAGGCCCCCTCACCGTCGATCAGGCCGACGCCGCCATCTTCGGCTACGTGCTGCTCAACGACTGGTCCGCGCGCGACATCCAGGCCTGGGAATACCAACCGCTGGGGCCGTTCCAGGCCAAGGCCACCGCCACCACGATCAGCCCCTGGATCGTGCCGGCCGAGGCCCTGCGCCCGTTCCGCATCCCCCCGCCCGCGCGGGAAACGCCGCTCCTGCCGCACCTCGCCGACACCACGCCGATGAACCACGACATCGCGTTGGCCGTCACCCTCAACGGCCACCCCATCGCCCACACCAACGCGGCCGAACTCTACTACTCCGCCGCCCAGCAACTCGCCCACCACGCCTCCTCCGGCTGCCCGATGCGCGCGGGCGACCTGCTTGGCTCCGGCACCATTTCCGGCCCCGCGCGCGACAATCGCGGCTCCCTGCTGGAGCTTTCCTGGGGCGGGGCCGAGCCGCTCCCCCTGCCCGACGGCCAAACCCGCACCTTCATCGAGGATGGCGACACCCTCGCGCTCCACGGCCACGCCCGGGGCGATGGCTACCGCATCGGCTTCGGCCCCTGCACCGGGCAGGTCCTGCCCGCCCTGCCCGACCCCTTCGCGCCCTGACCGGCCAGCCGGTTCCCCTTCCCTCCCGCCCAAGGCTCCCGACCCGGCCACAGGCACAACCCCGAGGATCAACTCCCATGGCCAAAGCCTTCGCCTCCCAAGCCGACCTCACCGAGAAACCCATCACCTTCGACCAGATCGGCGACGGCCTCTACGCCTTCACCGCCCAGGGCGATCCGAATTCCGGCGTCATCATCGGCGATGACAGCGTCATGATCGTGGAGGCGCAGGCCACCCCCCGCCTCGCGCAGAAGGTCATCGACCGCGTGCGCTCGGTCACCGACAAGCCGATCAGCCACCTCGTGCTGACCCACTACCACGCCGTCCGCGTGCTGGGGGCCTCCGCCTACGGCGCGCCGCAGATCATCATGTCCGATGTGGCGCGCGCCATGGTGGCCGAACGCGGGCAGGAGGATTGGGACAGCGAATTCCAGCGCTTCCCGCGCCTGTTCGAAGGCCACGAAAGCATCCCCGGCCTGACCTGGCCCACCACCACCTTCAGCCAGTCCATGACCGTCCATCTCGGCAACCGCCGCGTCGACATCGCCCATGTCGGGCGCGCCCACACGGCGGGTGACGCCGTCATCCACGTGCCAGACGCGGGCGTGCTCTTCACCGGCGACATCGTCGAGGACCGGTCCGCCTGCTATTGCGGCGACGGCCACTTTGCCGACTGGGGCGGGACGCTCGATGCCATCGCCGCCTACCGGCCTGACGCCATCGCGCCGGGTCGCGGCGGCGCGCTGATCGGGGCCGAGGCCGTCGCCCGCGCCATCGCCTCCACCCGCGATTTCGTGGACAGCACCTACCGCCCCGCCGCACGGGTGGCGGCACGCGGCGGCAGCCTCAAGGACGCGTGGGACGCCGTGCGCGCCGAATGCGATCCCAAGTTCGCCGATTACGCCATCTACGAACATTGCCTCCCCTTCAACGTCGCCCGCGCCCATGACGAGGCGCGCGGCATCGCCCATCCGCGCATCTGGACCGCCGCGCGCGACCTGGAGATGTGGGACCAACTGCAAGGCTGACCCGCCGCCCACCCCGCCGCTCCCCCCCTACGGCTGGGTGCAACCCGCCGCTCCCCCCGTAGGGCGGGGTTCACCCCGCCGGCCCACCCGACCCCGCCACCCCACCGCACAACGTCATCGGGACCGCGTGTCTTGACAAAAGGATAACGAAATCTCCGTTTTGAAACGATAACAAGGCATTAGACGCCTTATCACGCGTGATAACCCCAGCCACAGACCCGAAAGCCGATCCATGACCATCGGAGCCACCCACGCCCTCACCCATGTCCTCTACCCCTACACCCCGGTCCCCGCCCAGGCGGACCCGAAGCCCCATCACCATCGTGTCCTCATCATCGGCGCAGGGCCCGTCGGCCTCGCGACCGGCCTCGACCTCGCGCAAAAGGGCACGCCGGTGCTGATCCTCGACGACAGCGAGGGCGCGGGCCAGGGCAGCCGCGCGATCTGCTTCGCCAAGCGCACGCTGGAAATCGCCGACCGCCTCGGTGCGGGGCAGCCCCTGCGCGACAAGGGCGTGGTCTGGAACATGGGCCGGGTCTTCCACGGCAAGAACGAGGTCTTCACCTTCAACCTTCTGCCCGAAGGCGGCCACCGCAACCCGGCTTTCATCAATCTGCAACAACCCTACCTCGAGAAATTCCTCGTCGACCGGCTCCGCGTCCTCGAGGCGCAGGGCGCGCCGATCGAGATCCGCGGCCGCAACACCGTCACCGCCGTCTCGCAGGACGCCGACCACGTCACCCTCGCCATCGACACCCCCGACGGCCCCTACACCGCGACGGCGGATCACGTCATCGCCGCCGATGGTGCCCGCTCGCCCATCCGCGAGGCCATGGGCCTCTCCTTCAAGGGCCGCGTGTTCGAGGACAATTTCCTCATCGCCGATGTCCGCATGAAAGCCCCCTTCCCGACCGAACGCTGGTTCTGGTTCGAACCGCCCCTGCACAGCGCGCCGCAATCGGCCTTGCTGCACAAGCAACCCGACGATATCTGGCGGATCGACTTCCAGCTTGGCTGGGACATCGATCGCGCGGCCGAACTCGCCCCCGGCAAGATCCGCCAGCGCATCGACGAATTCCTGCCCCCGGGCACCGAATACGATCTGGTCTGGACCTCGATCTACACCTTCCAGTGCCGCCGGATGGACGCCTTCCGCCACGCCCGCGTCCTTTACGCGGGCGACGCCGCGCACCAGGTCTCGCCCTTCGGCGCGCGCGGGGCCAATTCCGGCCTGCAGGACGCCGACAACCTCGCATGGAAACTCGACCTCGTGCTCAAGGGCCACGCCCCCGATGCCCTGCTCGATACCTACCACGCCGAACGCGCAGCGGCTGCGGACGAGAATATCCTCAACTCCACCCGCGCCACCGACTTCCTGACCCCGAAATCCGAGATCTCCCGGATCTTCCGCGACGCCGTCCTGACGCTCGCCCGCGACCACCCCTTCGCGCGCGCCATGGTGAATTCGGGCCGCCTCTCCACGCCATCGACCTATGACGGATCGCCGCTGAACGGCACCGACGCCCTCGACGGACCGGCCCGCACGCGGCCCGGCAGCCCCTGCCCCGACGCGCCGCTGGCCTCCGGCTACCTGCTCGACCGCCTCGGCGGCAGCTTCACGCTGCTCGCGATCGGCTGTCCGCCCCCCGCCTGCCCCGAAACCGCGATCCCGCTGCGCAGCCTGACACTTGCCGACGCCGACCTCACACCCGACCTGCGCGCCCGCTACCTCGGCCACGCGCCGCGCGCGCTCTACCTGATCCGCCCCGACCAGCATGTCGCCGCCCGCTGGGCCGACGCCGCCCCCGATGTCATCCGCACAGCCCTCAACACAGCGACCGCACAACCATGCCCCTGACCACAGCCCCCAACATCCCCGATCCCGATGGCTTCTATGATGAACTGCTGGCCGCCCATGCCGGGCTGACCAAGGATCAATCCGACGCGCTCAATGCCCGCCTGATCCTCATCCTCGCCAACCAGATCGGCGACCGCGCGACCCTGTCACAGGCCCTCGCCGCCGCCCGCGGCCGGGCCTGACGCCCTCGTTCATCTTGGCAGACAAACTCAAGTCCTGCCGCCGCCACCGGCGCACCGGCCGCGGGTCAGCACCCAGCAGGCCACGCCAAACCTCACGCCCGCCGCCGCGCGGCCATCGCGGCCAGCGCCTGCGCGAAGGCTTCGGGCGCCATGCCCGCCGCCAGGGCCCGGTGGAACAACTGCGCCATGGTCTCAGGCGCCAGCCCGCCCACCGGCGGATCGGTATCGAGGCTGGTGGGAAAGGAATAACCCTCCGCCGCCGCCGCCACCGCGGCAGCCGTATCGACCGCCGGATCGGGCTCCTGTGCGGCGGCAAGGCGCTGCAGCACAGGGTAGATCGCCCGGCACATCGCCGCGCGGTCCAACGCCTCCATCGCGCGCCCGAGGCCGGAACAGACCTGCATCAGGTTCACCATGCGGTGCATGTCCGCCGTCCGGTTCTCGGCCGCCGCATGGAACAGGGCGGGGTTGAAGAAGATCACGTCGCCCTTGTCCAGCGGCACCTGCACCGCGTGGTCGGCGAAGACCGCGGCAAACTCTGCCTCGTGATAGGCAAGATAGCCCGGCCCGTAGGACTGGCTGAACGGCAGCAGCCGGGTCGGCCCCGCCTCCACCGGCGCGTCGCCATGGGCGATCCCGCCCTGCAGGGTCAGGAACGGCGACAGGTCATGGACATGGACGGGAAAGTCGCGGATGCGCTCCGCCGACATGAAACCCAGGTGGTAATCGCGATGCGGCGTCTGCGCCGCACCGCCGGGGCGCACGACATTGACCTGCGTGGTCATCTGGTAGCCGGGGCCAAGCCACGCCTCGCTGACCGCGTCGATGGCCGGGTTGCCGTGGTAGAGGACGAAACCCTCCGGATCGGCAAGGCACTGCTTCTGCGCCACGTTCCAGATCCGCGCATTCTTGCCGGCCTTGGCGAAATGATCGCCCTTGGCCCCGCCCGCCGCCGCCTCGCGCGCAATGATGGCGTCGAACAGCGCCGTCGCCCGGTCGATCACGGCAAGATCGGGAAAGCTGTTCTTCAGCAACAACACCCCCGGCCCGTCCTTCAGCACCCAGGCCCATTCCGCCTGCAAGCCGCGCCGCGCCGCGCCGCGCAGGTCCGGGCGCAACCGCGCCATGTCGTAGACCGGGACAGACTTCTCGATCGCATCCGCACGGGGGACCGAGGCCGGGTCCAGCTTCTGCGCCACCAGCGCCCGGAACGCCGCCACCGACAGATCTTCACCAGTGTAATAGCTCATACCGTGCCCCCCAGCGATCCCTCCAACGCGGCCATTTCCTGCCCGCCCGCCATCAGGTCCTGCAAGTCCTCCGCCGTGATATGCCCGCGATCCGCCGTGCCAAGGGTCTGGCCCCGGTTCAGCACCGTGAAGCGGTCGCCCACGGCCATCGCGTGGCGCACGTTGTGGGTGATGAAGACAACGCCGATCCCGCTCTTGCGGACCCGGTCCACCGTCGCCAGCACGTTCGCCGTCTGCCGCACGCCCAGCGCGCTGGTCGGCTCGTCCAGGATCAGCACCTTGGCGCCGAAATAGACCGCGCGCGCGATGGCGACCGTCTGCCGCTCGCCCCCCGACAGCGTGCCCACCGCCTGATCGGGCGAGCGCAGGTTGATCCCCATGCGCGCCATCTCGTCCATCGTGGTGCGGTTGGCGAGATCGAAATCGATGACCTTCAACGGCCCGACACGCCGGCGCGGCTCTCGCCCCATCCAGAAATTGCGCGTGACCGACATCAGCGGGATCATCGCCAGGTCCTGGTAGACCGTGGCGATGCCCGCCTCCATCGCGTCGCGCGGGCTACCGAAACTCATCCGCTGCCCCTCGAACAGGATCTCGCCCGAGGTCGGCTTGTGCACCCCCGACATCGTCTTGATGAAAGTCGATTTGCCTGCCCCGTTATCCCCCAGAAGGCAGTGGCACTCGCCCGCCTTCACGTCGAACGACACCCCGTTCAGCGCGATCACCGGGCCGAAATGCTTGGTGATGTTCTCCATGTGGACCAGGACATCGGACATCACCGTTCTCCCGTGATGATGCGGCGGATATAGGTGTTCAGGATCACCGCGAAGAGAAGGATCAAGCCCAGGAACACCCTGAACAGCGACGATTCCACATCCGCGAAGAACAGCCCCTGCTGCACCACGCCGAAGATCAGCGCCCCCAAAGCCGCCCCCATGACCGAGCCGTATCCGCCGGTCAGCAACGCGCCCCCGATCACCACCGCGATGATCGCCTCGAATTCCTTCAGCACGCCCCGGTCGGCTGCGGCCGAGCCGAATTCGAACACCTGCAGGCAGGCGAAGACCGTGGCGCAGAAGGCCGTGGTCATGAACATGATGATCTTCACCCGGTCCACCGGCACGCCGACATAGCGCGCCGCCTGCGCGTCGCCGCCCGCCGCGAAGATCCAGTTGCCAAAGCGCGTGCGCGTCAGCACGACATGGCCCGCGATCACCATCGCCACCGCCCAGACCAGCAGCATCGGAATGCCCGAGATCACCGGCTCTCCCGCGCGGCTGCCCCGGCTGAAGGTGTCGATCAGCCCGATATCGGCCAGCCAGACGAACAGCCACCCGGCAAGGTCGGTGCTGAACACCGCCGCCAGCCAATCGCCCTGCGCCGCCTCCGCGATGCCGCCGATGATGGTGCGGTTCTCGACCGTCTGCGGGATGAAGATGGTGAAGCCGCGCAGGATGAACAGGAAGGCCAGCGTCACGATGAAACTGGGCAGACCGGTGCGCACCACGATCAGGCCGTTGATCGCCCCGACACCCATGCAGATCGCGAAGGTGATCAGGATGGCCACCCACATCGGCAGGCCCCAGACCACGCCGAACATGGCGATGGAAATGCCCGCGAAGCCGATCATGGAACCGACCGACAGGTCGAATTCGCCCGCCACCATCAACATGCACGCGCCCACCGCGATGATCATGAACTGCGCGCTGATCTGGCTCCAGTTCAGGATCCCCTGCGCGTTGAACATCCCGCTGTCGCCCGCGAGGATGCCGAAGAAGACGAAAACCGCGATGGTACCGACGATCCCGCCCAGCTCGGGCCGGATCAGCCATCGGCGCAAGCCGCCGGTCTTCTTGATGCGTTCGTCCGTCGCGCCGTCGATCACGCTCATGTCACCCTCTCCCCTTGGGTCCATGCCGATGGAAAAGGGGCAGGCACCGTCTCCGCCGCCTGCCCCTCAAGGCTCCCGTCAACCGATCAGCGGTATTCGCCGGCCAGCGCTTCCACCATCGCCAGGCCGTCGGCGGTGATGAAACCGGGGCCCGAGTTGATGTTGTTGCCCGGCAGCACGCCATAGCGGTGGTAGTTGGTCAGAACCACGACCGGCAGATAGGCCTGCAGGAACGGCTGCTGGTCGATGCCCCACTCGATCACACCGTCGCGGATGCCCTGCACGATGTTCTCGCCCAGATCGAAGGTGCCGAAATAGATGTCGCCGGCAAGGCCCAGCTCTTCCAGCGCCAGGATCGTCGGGTCCGCGCTGGTCGGCCCCAGCGTCAGCACCGCGTCGGTATCGGGGTTGGCGTTCAGATAGGCCATCACCCGGTTGCGGATCTCCTGCGGATCCTGCCCCGCGTCGATCATGCTGTCGCCCAGATCCACGCCCAGACCGTCCGCGAAGCCCACGCAGCGCTCGGCCACGACAGGGTTCGAGATGACGTGGTTCACGCACAGGAAGCTGGTCACCCCGTCGCGCGCCGCACGCTGACCGGCGGCCAGACCGGCATCGTATTCGGGCTGGCCGACATACATCAGCGCGCCCACATCGGCCGCCTGCTCCGGCGTGCCGGAATTCATGATGATCACGTCGATGCCCTGCGCCACGGCGGCGCGGATCGAATCGCTCAGCACGGTCGGGTCGGCCAGCGTGGTGATGATCCCGTCCGGGCCGCTTGCCGCCGCCTGCTCGATGATCCGCGCCATGTCGGCGATGTCACCGGTCGGCGGGTTGCGATACTCCACCGTCACGTCCATCTGCTCGCCGGCCAGCGCCAGCGCGTTGCGGATCGTGTTCCACCAGCTGTCGCTGTCCGGGGCATGGCTGACCAGGATATACCGTTCGCCCTCGGCGCTGACGGCAGTGGCGCCCAGCAGGGCCGACGCGGCCACCGCCGTCACGGCCACGGTCTTGAAGAAAGCTGTCATGATGTCCTCCCAACATGTCTGACGGTGGCTCATGGGTCGGTTCCCAGCCCACCTTGCCGAAAACCGTAGACCCGATTCCGATTCTTTGCAACCGGTTGCAAAAAACCACGGCATCTCCCATTGTTTCCTTGAAAAAGTCGCGTATCTACCCCGGCAAGCGAAGGGCAAGACATGGCGATAACCTTGAAGGACGTGGCCGAACGCGCCGGGGTTTCCACCTCGGCCGTGTCGCGTGCCTTCACCGAAGGCGCCTCGGTCTCGGCCAAGACCCGCGCCAAGGTCGAAAAGGCCGCGCGGGCGCTGGGCTATTCGCCCAATGCGCTGGCCTCCTCGCTGACGACGGGGCGCACGAAACTGATCGGGCTGGTCTCCAACAACTTCCGTAACCCCCTGTTTCTGGAGGTGTTCGATCTCTTCACCCGCGGCCTTCAGGATCGCGGCCTGCGCCCGCTTCTGGTCAATCTCAGCAGCGAAACCGACCCCGCCCATTCGATCCGCATGTTGCGCCAGTATTCCGTCGACGGCGCCATCATCGCCTCCTCCACCCTGCCGCCCGCCTTCGCCGAGGCATACCGCGACGCGGGCATTCCCGTGGTTCATTCCTTCGGGCGCTATACCACCGCGCCGCAGGTCCATATCGTCGGCATCGACAACGCCGCCTGTGGCCGCATGGCGGCAGAGTGCCTGATGGCAAGGGGTTACAAGCGGGTGGCTTTCATGGGCGGGCCGGAAATGGCGACCTCCACCCAAGACCGGGCGCTGGGCTTTGTCGGCGCCTTGCGCGATCATCCGGGCATCGAGGTCTCGGTCAGCTATGCCACCGCCTATTCCTTCGATGCCGGCCGGGTGGAGATGACAAAGCTGCTGATGCAGGGCCCGGCCGAGGCTTATTTCTGCGGCGACGACGTGCTGTCCATCGGCGCGCTTTCGGCGATCAGCGAAGCCGGCCTGCGCTGCCCCGACGATATCGGGATCATCGGGCTCAACGACATGCAGATGGCGGCGTGGCAACTGATCGACCTGACCACCATCCGCCAGCCCGTCGCCGAGATCATCGGCGCCTCCATCGACCTCGTGCTCGGCACGGTCGAAACGCCCAAACGTCACCCCGAAACCCGGCTGTTCCCCTGCCGGGTGATCGAGCGCGGGACGCTCCGCCCCCGGCGCTGATCCGCCCCCGCGCTGCGCGTCCGGTTCGGCCCATCCGGTGCCACGTGTATGTACAGGATGTGTACAGGGTGTGTACGGGCTGTGCGCGCCCCTCAGCGCAGCATCGGGGGCCGTGCATCGACCCATGTCCCGCGCGCCCCGGCCGAGGCGACGGCCGCATGAACCGCCGCCATGGAGCGCAGGCCATCCACCGCTTTCGGCAGGCTCTCCACCACCTCGCCCCGGATCGCGCGGGCCAGGTCCACATAGATATTCGCCACCGCCAGCGGAAAGCCTTCCGGGTGCGCGATCGCCACACGCGACAGGCGTGTCGCCTCGTCGGACAGGCCGCTTTCGCCCTTTTCCATGATCTGCGTGCGCCCGCCCACGGGGGTGTAGAAAACCTGGTTCGGCTGCTCCGAGGCCCAGCGGAAACCTCCTGTTTCTCCAAAGACTTGGATGTCGAAACCATGCTGCCGCCCGATCGCCACCGACGAGGTCCAGAGCCGCCCGACAATGCCCGTTTCCATGCGGAAATTGACCATGGCGTCGTCTTCGAGGGTGCGGCTCGAAATGGTCGAAGCGAAGTCCGCCGACACCTCCCGCACGTCGTCCCCGGCGATGAAACTGGCCATGTGGAGCGCGTGGATGCCACAATCGGCGAACTGGCCGGAAACGCCGGCCAGTTCAGGGTCATAGCGCCAGCGAACCCGGGGGTTGTCGGCATCCGCCGCGTCCCCGTGATGCCCGTGGGAGAAGTTGGTGACGACCAGCCTGACCTTGCCGATCTCGCCCGCCGCAACCATCGCCCGCATCTGCCGCACCATCGGATAGGCCGAGTAGCAATAGTTCACCGCGCAGATCTTGCCCGACGCCTCCGCCACCCGCACGATTTCCTCCCCCTCGGCCACGGTCATCGTCATGGGCTTTTCGCACAAGACGTTGAAACCATTTTCCAAAAACGCCTTGGTGATCTCGAAATGCGTGGCGTTCGGGGTGGCCACCGTCACCAGGTCCACGCGGTCGTCGCGCGCCAGTTCGCCCGCCAGCATCTGCCGCCAATCGCCATAGGCCCGGTCCGGTTCGACGCCCAGGCGCTCTGCGAAGTCTCGCCCCTTGGCCGCGTCATGGTCCAAGGCACCGGCCGCCAGGGTGAAGTTCCCATCCGCCTGCGCCCCAAGGCGGTGCGCCGGTCCGATCTGGGACCCTTCACCGCCCCCGATCATCCCCCATCTCAACTTCATCTCGTAACCCCTTCAGAAACCTATGCTTTGCAAATATTCCCGGTTCGCCCGTGCATCCTCGATGGGGTGGACATCCAGCGTCGGATCGCAGTCCTGTTCCACCGTGCACCAGCCTTCGAAGCCCTTCTCCAGCAGGATCTGCCGCACGGCGGGGAAATCGACGTCCCCCTGGCCCAGGTTGCAGAAGATGCCTTGCCCGCAGGCGTCGTAGAATCCGGTCCCGTTCGCGATTGCACCTGCTTTAACAACAGGATCTATATCCTTGAAATGCATGTACGAAATTCGGTCCATGTGGCGACGCATGAAGGCCGTCGGATCAAAACCCGCGTAGGAATGGTGGCCGGTGTCGAAGCAGATTTTCAGGATCGTATCCGAAACCTCGTCCAGCAACCGCTCCAGCTCCGGCTCGAAATCCATGAACCCCGCCGCGTGGGCGTGGATGCCGACCGTCAGGCCATATTCTTCCGTGCCCATCTTCGCCACATGGGCGATCCGGTCCCGAAATGCCGCCCATTCCGCCGCGTCCATCTGCTCGGCCACCTCCGCCCGACCGGCGGTCGGCGCCCTGCGGGGCGAGATTGAGTCAATCAAGACAAGGTGTTGCGCCCCATGCGCGGTAAGCGCCTTGCAGGTCCGCACCGCTCCGTCCAGCACATCGTCCCAGGCGTCAGGATCGTGGAAGGCGCGGAACACCACGCCGCCGATCAACTCAAGCTCCGCCGCTGCCAAGGCATCCGCAAGGATCGCCGGATCTTCCGGCATGAATCCCACCGGCCCAAGTTCGATCCCCGTGTAGCCCGCCGCCGCGCAATCCGTCAGGACGGACTGCCAGCTTGGATTTCGCGGATCGTTGGCGAATTCCACGCCCCAGGAACAAGGTGCATTGCCGATGCGAATAGCCATGATTTCTCTTTCAATTCCCAGGGATGGAGACCCAGCCGCCACTCTGGTCGGCGGTGAAGGCGGTGTCGATCACGCGGGCCACGTCCAGCCCGTCGCGGAAGGTCGGCCAGACCGGTTTGCCGGTTTCGATCGCCAGCAGGAAGTCCCGCGCCTCGATGATGATCTGATCCTGGTAGCCCGTCCCATGGCCCGGACCCTGGCAAAACGGAAGATAATCGGGATGCTCAGGGCCGGTCAGTATCCTGACAAAGCCACGCGTCGCGTCCGGCCCCTCGGCCCGGTAGAGCCAGATCGCGTTCTGGTCCTCCTGATCGAAGCGGATGGCACCCTTTGTGCCGTGTATTTCATAGGCATAGCCCATCTTGCGCCCAGTGGCGGTGCGACTGAAATAGAGGTGTCCCATGGCACCGCCCGCAAAGCGCACCATCATCTGGGCGTGGTCGTCATTGTCCACGGTACCGCCCGGACGGTTGGCGTGAACCGTTTCGATCCGTGCTGAAACTTCATCCATCGGGCCCATGAGGGCCAAGGCGCAATTGATCATGTGCGGCGCCAAGTCCCCCATGCAGCCATTGGCCCGCCCCGAGGTGCGCCAATTGGCCGGGAGGTTCGGATCGGCAAGAAAATCCTCCGTATGCTCGCCGCGGAACCATGTGGCCTTGCCGATTGCGCCCTCCCGCAACAGACGCCGGACGAATTGCGTTGCGGGTGTCCGGGCGTAGTTGAACCCGATCATGTTGGGCTGACCACTACGCCTTGCTGCGGCAACCATCGCCAAGGCATCATCCAGGGACGCGCCGAGAGGCTTCTCGCAAAAAACAGGCTTTCCGGCGGAAAATGCGGCTTCGGCAATCGCGCGGTGCGTGATTTGGGGCGAGGCGATCACCACGGCCTCGACCCGCGGATCGGCCACCACATCGCGCCAGTTGCCGGAACCACGCGCAAATCCAAAGGCTTTCCGGTAACGCGCCGCCGATTCGGAGGAACTGGTCGCAATCATCTCAAGTCTAGGGCGCAGTGCAGTGTCGAACACCGCCCCCACCGACGCCATGGCAACGGCGTGGGCTTTGCCCATGTAGCCCCCGCCAATCAGGCCGATGCCGATCTCCGTCAAGTTGCATCCTTCCCACTTATGACTGTTGCAACCGGTTGCAAAATTCGTATCCTGAGGCGCGACGCTACGCAACATGCAATCTAGGGGCGGCAAGCGACGTCGGACGGGGGGGCAATCATGACTTCACAGAGGACCGCAGCGGACAGCACAATCCGGCTGACCGTCGCGCAGGCCATTGTCCGCTACCTGATGAACCAGTTCATCGAAATCGATGGGGTAGAGACAAGAATCTGCGGTGGCGGTTTCGGCATCTTTGGCCATGGCAACGTGCCCTGCCTTGGCGAAGCGCTATACCCCGTGCAGGACGAGATGCCGCTTTATCGCGGGCAGAACGAACAGAGCATGGGATTTGCGGCCACGGCCTATGCCAAATATCACCTTCGGCGGCGGTTCATGTTCTGCACCGCTTCCGCCGGGCCAGGCACCGCGAACATGCTGACCGCGTCTGCGCTTGCCCATGCCAACCGCCTGCCGATGCTGATGCTGTGCGGCGACACCTTCCTGACCCGCCTGCCTGACCCGGTTCTCCAACAACTGGAACATTTCGGAAATCCGACACTCGGCCTCAACGATGCCTTCAAGGCCGTCACGCGGTTCTGGGATCGGATCACCCACCCCGCCCAGATCATCCAATCCTTGCCGGCCGCATTGGCCACGATGCTGGATCCGGCCGATTGCGGCCCGGCGTTTCTGGGCCTGCCGCAGGACCTTCAGGGCTATGCCTATGACTACCCTGCCGCATTTTTCGCCCATCGTGTCCACCGCATCAGGCGTCAGGCTCCCGATGCGGGCGAGATTGCCGAAGCCGCGGATCTACTGCGGAGGGCCAAGCGTCCGATGATCATTGCCGGCGGTGGCGTGCAATATTCCGGCGCGGTCCGGGAATTGACCGAATTTGCCGAAGCACATGGCATCCCTGTGGTGGAAACCATTGCGGGCCGTGCGAATATGCTGGCCGATCATCCCCTGAATATCGGCCCCGTAGGCGTGACCGGATCATCGAGCGCGAATGCAATCGCGGCAGAGGCCGACGTGATCCTTGCGATCGGAACACGGTTGCAGGATTTTACCACCGGATCGTGGACCGCCTTCGCCAAGACGGCCCGGATCATCGGTGTGAATGTCGGGCGACACGATGCGGCCAAGCACCTTTCCGTGCCCGTCGTTGGGGATGCGAAGCTGACGCTTTCGGCCCTTGGTGCCGCGATCGGCCGGCATCGCGGCCCGACAGACTGGACGGAGCGTGCCCAATCCGAGCGGGAGGCGTGGGACGCTTATGTTGCCGACAACGTGGCGCACGGCAACCGGCCCAATTCCTACGCCCAAGCCATCGGCGTGGTGAATGCCCTCTGCGACAAGCGCGATCGTGTGGTGACGGCAGCTGGCGGCCTGCCCGCCGAAGTGACCGCGAATTGGCGGACCCTCGACATCGGCACCGTCGATGTGGAGTTCGGATTCTCCTGCATGGGCTATGAAATAGCCGGGGGATGGGGCGCACGCATTGCACAATCAGAACAAGAGCCAACGGCCGATACGATTGTTTTTGTGGGAGACGGCAGCTACCTCTTGATGAATTCAGACATCTATTCAAGCGTGCTGACCCGGAAGAAGCTGATCGTTCTTGTCCTCGACAATGGTGGCTTCGCGGTAATCAACAAGCTCCAGAACAATACCGGCCAGAAGAGTTTCAACAACCTCATCTCCGACTGCCCGACCGTACCGGAGCCGTTCATCGTCGATTTCGAAGCCCATGCGCGCGCCATGGGGGCAGTAACGGAAACCGTGTCCAATCCTGCAGAGCTTGGAGACGCATTCCGGCGTGCGAAAGCGGCGGACAAGACTACTGTGATCGTTATGAAGGTCGACCCCTATGAAGGCTGGACCACCGAGGGCCATGCCTGGTGGGAGGTCGGGACGGCACAGGTCTCGGACTCGGCGGATGTCCGCGAAAAGCACGCGGAATGGGAGGCCGCGCGCAAAGATCAAAGACAGGGTGTGTGATGCGACTGGCCGGCAGCAATTTCGTCATCATCGGGCGCGCGGGAATGGACCTCTATCCCGATCCTCCAGGCACCCGGACGGAAGAGGCCACGATGTTCTTCGCCTGCCTTGGCGGGTCTTCCGCCAACATAGGCGTGGCGATCACGAAACTAGGGGGACAGGCCGCGCTGGTGACGCGCGTTTCGGACGACGCCGTCGGGCGCTTCGCCTGCAACCAGCTGGACCATTACGGTATTGACCGCCGCCATGTGCGGACTGCGGGAGGCGAAGCGCGAAATTCACTCGCGTTGGTTGAAACGCGGGTGGAGGATCATCAGTCGGTCATCTACCGCAACGGGGCGGCCGACTTCGCCATGGAAATGGAAGATGTTGAAGCTGTCGATTTCAGCGTCTTCGACGCGCTGATCACGACAGGCACAGTATTCGCGGCAGAACCGTCCCGCAGCGCCACCTTCCGCGCCTTCGATCTGGCCAAGGCCGCCGGGCTTCCTCTGATCTTCGACATTGACTATCGCCCTTATTCCTGGCCTTCCGCACAGGTCGCGTCAGAGGTTTATTCCCGTGCGGGTGAGCTGTGCGACGTGGTCGTCGGCAATGATGTCGAGTTCGGGTTCATGGCCGGAGATTACGCCCAAGGTCTTGATAAGGCACGTGATCTGGTTGCAAACGGCGCGAAAATCGCGGTCTACAAGATGGGCGAAGCGGGTGCTGTCACGATAACGCCAGAAGGCGAGATCAGGACCGGCATCTACCGGACCGATGCGCTCAAGCCTACCGGTGCGGGCGACAGTTTCATGGGCGGGTTCGTCACCGGGTTGGCGGCTGGACTGGCCGTACAGGACGCCGTCCTGCAAGGTTCCGCTGCTGCCGCGATGGTGGTGGCCCGCGTCGGGTGTGCGCCAGCCATGCCAACCCGTGCCGACCTCGACAGATTTCTGAAACACCATGCCGGCCCGACGACGGCCTGAGAGGACGCCATGCACATTCCCCCGTTCGACAATCGCAACAAGGCCATCGTGGATTTAGAAGATGCCCATGTCCCATTGGTCTATTTCAATATCGTAAAACTGAAATCCGGGGAAATGTTCGATTATCGCGTGGACGGGTATGAAACTTGCATTGTCCCCGCGACCGGAACGGTTACGGTCGAGGTCGCCGGGCAGAGCTTCACCGAAATCGGGAACCGAGGTTCCGATGTTTGGGACGGAGAGCCGGAGGGCGTCTATGTTCCGACTGATACGGGTGCACGGATCACGGCCCGGACCGATACGGAAACCTTCATCGCGGGCGCGAAGTATGGCGAAACGTTGACCCCTTTCGCGGTGCGAAGCGGCGATCTGGACCTCGTGCAATACGGTTCGGACGACACAAAGACGCATCGCAAGATCAAACACATACTTGGCGCAGCGCATCATGACCGTGTTGGGCGCCTGCTGGTCAGTGAGCTGTTTACGGTCGGCGCCGGCGGCTGGTCTGGCTTTCCTTCGCACAAACACGACACAGATCGGCTGCCGGATGAGACGCGTCACGATGAATGCTATAATTTTCGCTTCAAGCCAGATTATGGATCAGGCTTGCAAATGCTTCAGCGGGTCGACAACGAGCCCGGCGACGCCTATCACATCGTGAACGGCTCCACGGTGCTGATCGACAGGGGCTACCATCCCTGCTGCGCCCTGCCTGGGTATGAAATGTACTATTTCACAATTCTCGGTGGCATGACCCAGCGCAGCCTGAAGCAGTTTTTTCAGCCGACTCATGCCGCGCAACTGCATACGATACCCGGCATCATGGATATGGTGGCGAAGTTCAAATGACGCTTGTGACGCTATCAGAAGTCCTGCAACCCGCTATGCGCGATGGCTATGCGGTGGCAGGGCTGGTGTGTTTGGGCTGGGAAGACATGCGCGCCTTCGCCATGGCCGCAGAGATCGAGCGTGCGCCCGTGATCCTGCAGGCGGGTCCATCGTGTCGCGATCACACGCCGCTGCCGGTTCTGGGCGCCATGTTCCGACACCTCGCCGAGAGCGTCAGCGTGCCCGTCGTGGCGCATCTGGACCACGGCTACACGATGGATGAGTGCCGCGCCGCGCTGGATGCGGGCTTCACCTCGCTGATGTTCGATGGCTCCCGCAAATCCCTGGCCGATAACATCAGAGAGACCCGCACCGTGGTCGAACTTGCCCATGGATCAGGCATCTCGGCAGAAGGCGAGATCGGGTTTGTCGGCTATTCCGGGGGCGAGGCGAGCGCTGGCACCGACCCTTCGGAAGCTGCCCGTTTCGCGGAGGAGACCGGCGTTGACGCACTGGCCATCTCGGTCGGCAATGTGCACTTGCAACAAGATCGCGAGGGTGGTCTGGACGAGCAACGCATACGCGCGATCGAGGCTCTGACAAAAGTGCCACTTGTGATCCATGGTGGCTCCGGTGTTCCGGCGGCGCAGCGATTGACCCTCGCCACGACCTCGCGCATTTCTAAATTCAACATCGGGACCGAGCTCCGGATGGCCTTCGGCTCCGCCCTGCGCAGTGCCGTTATCGCCGATCCCGACCGCTTCGACCGTGTGCAGATCCTGCGCGAAACTCACGACCCAATCGTCGCCGCCGCCCGTGCGGTGATACGCGGACTGGGCGCATCCGGAAAGGCCTTGCCCCAATGATCCGTATCGGACTGCTCGGCTGTGGTCGTATCGGGCAGGTTCATGCCAAGACGGTCAGAACCCTTGCCAATGCATGCATCGTGGCCGTGGCAGATGCAGTGCCTGCCGCCGCGGAATCGCTGGCCGCACGGATCGGGGCAGAGGTCCGAAGCAGCAACGCCATCCTTTCCGCCAGCGATATCGACGCCGTCATCATCGGCACCCCGACAACCGTGCATTTCGGGCAGATCCGCGCGGCGGCAAAGGGTTCCAAAGCGATCTTCTGTGAGAAACCGGTGGATATGTCCGTGGACAATATTCGCATCTTGATCGACGAGATCGGAGACACACTCTTCTTTACCGCGTTCAACCGGCGCTTCGATCCGAACTTTGCCGCCTTGCAAGCGCGGCTTCGCGAAGGACAGATCGGCGCGGTGGAACTGATTCAAATCACCTCCCGCGATCCGGCGCCGCCACCGGTCAGCTATATCGCGACGTCGGGCGGGCTGTTCCGGGACATGATGATCCATGATTTCGATATGGCGCGGTTTTTGATGGGAGAGGAATTCACCATGCTGTACGCAGTCGGCTCCAGCCTTGTCGATCCGGCAATCGGGGCTGCGGGCGACGTGGACACTGCCGCCGTGACGCTGACCACCGCGTCGGGGCGGATCTGCCAGATCACCAATTCGCGCAGGGCGTCCTACGGCTATGATCAGCGGATCGAGGTCCACGGTGCAAACGGCATGTTGCGGGCGGAAAACATCCTCGAAACCTCGGTGGAGCTTGCCACAGCCGAAGGCTTCCGCCGCGCGCCGACGCTGAATTTCTTCCTTGAACGCTACGGGGCGGCCTACGCGGCCGAGATGCGCGCTTTCATCGAGGCTGTTTCGAGCGGAACTCGGCCGACGCCGTCGATTCATGACGGACTTCAGGCCCAGATCCTTGCGGATGCAGCCACGGTCTCGTGTCAGACAGGGCAACCCATTGCGCTGGTGCCCTAAGGTTCGTCAGGCATCCGGCGTCCACGCGACGATGAGGTTCCACGCCAGAAATCCGCCAATACCAGCAAAGACATAGCCCCAAATTTCATTCCCGGAGTACCACTCCACCGTGGCCCAGGCAAAGGGCGCGGCCACCAGGAGGTAGCGGCGCCAGGCGGGGCGGAAGAACGGGTGGGATGTGTCGATCAAGCGCATGCTCTCACCCCTGCCAAAACGCGGGGCGGCGGGCAAGGCCCTTATGTCACGATAACCCTCCCCCTTGTGCCTGACCGCCGAGGACGCGATATTCCCGGTTCGCGGGCGGACGCCGCCCGGACCCGGCTTGCGCCCGGGCGGCAAATCGGCCTGTCAGTCGACCCGCAAGACCGCAGGAACTGGTACCATGACAGGGGTCCCCATCGATCCGACATCCGACGCCACCAACCGGACGAAGCCGCAGCCTCGTCTACGCGATGAGGACATGGTCGCCTGCCCAACCTGCGACGCCTTGCATCGGCTGACCGACTTGCCTGATGGCGCGCGGGCACGTTGCGTGCGGTGCCACACCACCTTGTCGGCGCCACGCAGGGGCGCGATGACCCGGATCGTGATGCTGGCCGCCACCTCCATGGTTCTGATGATGGCAGCGATCTTCTTTCCATTCCTGGAACTTACGGCCGCCGGGATCACGCAACGCAGTTCCATCATGGATGTCGTCCTCGTTTTCGCGGATGGCCCTTTCGTAGGTCTGGCGCTGGCGGTCGGCGCCCTGATCATCTTGCTGCCGCTGGCGCGCTTCCTGGCACTGATCTACGTTCTGGCCCCCATGGCGTTCGGCTCGCGTCCCGCACGCGACGCGGTCCCCGTGTTTCGCCTCGCGGAGGCCCTCAAGCCCTGGTCGATGGCAGAGATCTTCATCGTCGGCGTCGCTGTGGCGCTGATCAAGGTTGCGGGCCTTGCCACCTTGACGATCGGCCCCGCGTTCTGGGCCTTCGTGTTGCTGGTCGTGGTGACAACCCTCAAGGACACGTTCATGTGCAGATTGACGATATGGAAAACCTTGGAAGAACGCAGCAAGTAGCCGCCGCATCTGCGGTCGCGCATCACGTCATGACCGCCCGCGAGGCAGGTCTGGTCGGTTGCGCGAATTGCGGCCGTGTGCACCGTGCGCCGGTGCCTGCGAATTGTCTGCGTTGCGGCCGCCCTCTGTTCGACCGCGCCCGTGCGCGGAGCCTGCAATATGTCTGGTCTTGGCTGTTTGCCGGGCTCATCGCTTATATCCCGGCGAACCTGTACCCGATGCTACGCACCAATACCCTTGGCAGCACCTCGGAGAGCACGATTCTGGAAGGGGTCGTCGAGTTGATCCATCACGGCTCGTACCTTGTTGCCGCGATTGTGTTCGTCGCCAGCATCGCAATTCCGATCGCCAAGTTCGTGGCTATCTCCTACCTCGCCATCGGAATCCAGCAACGGAAGCGCGGACATGCCCACGAACGGCACAAGCTCTATGAAGTGGTTGAATTCATTGGCCGTTGGTCAATGATCGACGTCTTCGTTGTGGCCATCCTCGCCGCACTTGTCCAACTTGACTTCGCGGCCACCATCAACCCGGGCATAGCCGCGATCAGCTTCTCTCTCTCTGTTGCATTCACCATGCTTTCCGCGCAGAGCTTCGATCCCAAAGCCATCTGGCGCCTGACGGACACAACCTGATCCATGACCGACCAACTTCCCCCATTCCCCGATGTCGAGCCACCGAACCGCTCGTTCTGGCGGAATCTTTCGGTGGTCTGGCTGGTGCCGGTCCTGGCGCTGGTCGTAGCGCTCGGGATCGCGTGGCAGGCGTATTCCGATCGTGGCACGCTGATAGAGATCCGGTTCGAAAGTGCAGCAGGTGTGACGGCCGGGGAAACCACCGTGCGGTATCGCGACGTGGTGATCGGCACTGTGGAGGATGTCCGCTTCAGCGAGGATCTGCAGACTGTCATCGTTGACGCGCGGATCGATAATGCAGTCTTGCCTTACCTGGATGAAGACGCCCGCTTCTGGGTAGTGCGCCCCGAAATTTCGGCGCGTGGCGTCAGCGGCCTTTCGACCGTGGTCTCGGGCGTCTACATCGAAGGAGTCTGGAACAACGAGGCCGGGACCGAACGGCGCACGTTCGACGGGCTGTCCAGTGCCTTGTTCGTGCTACCGGGCGAACAAGGCCGCGTCCTGACCCTGACGGTGCCGGACGGCATGCAATTGTCCGGCGGCGCGCCGGTCATTTACCGTGGCATCGAGGTCGGGCGCCTGCAAGATCCGGTCTTGTCCGAAGATGGCCGGACCGTGACGGTTGAAGTCTTCATCCAAGCGCCCCACGACCAGCGGATCAATGCCGCGACCCGCTTTTGGGACACGTCGGGCTTCTCGATCAACCTCGGCACTGAAGGACTGTCGTTGAACGTGGAAAGTCTTGCCTCCTTGGTCACCGGGGGGATCGAGTTTGACGATGTCTATGACGGCGCAGGTCCGGTCGACGTAGATGCAACCTTTGAGGTATACACCAGCGAAGAGCTTGCACTTGCCAGCGCATTCCAACGCCCCCCGGTTGGTGACATCCCGCTGTCGATCCAGTTCAACCGGCGGGTACGGGGTCTTGTCGTGGGAACTTCAGTTGTCATGGACGGAGAAATCATCGGCGAGGTGACCGGCGTTTCGGTACTGTCCTTCGACACGCCCAACGGTGCTTCCGTCCGGCGCATGGTGGCCGACCTGATGGTCGATGCAAAGTTGATGGGTCTTGAAACCGGCGCCACCGCCGAGGATGTCTATGACTATCTTGACGAGCAGATTGCAGACGGATTGCGAGCGCGACTGACCTCGTCCGGGCTGATTTCTTCCGAGACGCTGATCGAGTTTGCGTTCGACTACACCAGTGGACGCGCCATGCTGGACAGGACATCTTCGGACGTACCGATCATGCCATGGGTGCCGACACCTCCAAGCTCGCTCAACGCGACTGCAGAAGGATTGCTGGAACGGCTCTCCGCCCTGCCCTTCGAGGCGCTGATGAACCAGACCATCGATACGTTGGCCAGCGTCGAAGGACTTGCAGGCGATCCAGCTTTGCGGGGTGTCCCGGAGGAAGCCGTCGGCCTGTTGCAAGATGCGCGCAATCTGATCGGGGGCGAAACTGCGCAGGCCATCCCCGTGCAGGCTCTGGCCGCCGTCGCCGACCTGCGAGCGATCGCGGCGGAGCTGCGAGCAAGCGAACTGTCCGAGGCATTCAATGCCATCCTCACCAGCACCGATGCCGTTCTTGTCAGCGCCGATCAAGTTATTACCAGCGCCAATGGCGTGGTGGAGACGGCCAGCACGATCATGGAGCCGCTGAACACCGCGTCGGCCCAGTTGCCGACAATCATGGAAAACCTGATGACCCTGTCGGAAACCGCCGCGGCCTTGGAAGTGGACGCCCTGATCGCATCGGCCAATTCCGTGCTGGCAGGTGCGGACGCCTTCCTGACCGCCGAGGGGATGACGGAAGTGCCCGGCAACCTCGCATCGGCGCTGACCGAGCTGGAAGCCCTGATGACTGCTCTGTCCGAGGCCGATGTCGTGGGCAGCCTGAATTCAACCCTGACCTCGGCCGAAGCTGCAGCCAATTCGGCCAATGCCGCGGCACAGGCGCTTCCGGCACTTGTCGAGCGCACCGAAACCGTTCTGGAACAGGTCAACGGATTGCTGGCCAGCTATGGCCCTCGCTCAGATTTCATGGGAGACACGAGGTCTGTGCTGCAAGATATCACCGCTGCCGCCCGTGCCATCGCACGACTTGCGCGGGCAATTGAACGCAATCCCAACTCGCTGCTGACGGGACGCTGAGACTTATGAAGAATCGTATCGCCATAGTCCTTCTGGCCCTGACGATGAGCGCTTGTGGCAGCGATGACCTGTTCCTGGTCTCTACACCTCCCTTGGCTTCGGTCGTGCCTGTTTATCCGCGCTCCATCGAAGTCCTTGATGTGGTTTTACCTGCCTATGCCGCACAGGCCGACATCCTGGTGCAAGAGGCCGATGGCGCACTGCGCCCGCTTGGGGGCGCGCTCTGGGCCGATGATCCGCAGCTGGGCATCACACATGCGCTGGCGCGGCAGCTGGATCTTGGCACGACGGCGACTGCCGCGCCCGAGCCGTGGCCGCTGTTCGACAGTCCGGATCGCAGGGTTCAGGTTACGATCGACCGCATGGTGGCGCGCGCCTCGGGCGAGATGGAGTTGGGCGGTCAGTTCGCGATCCTGTCGCCCTCAGGTGGCGCGCAGGAATATCTGCGCCGGTTCGATATTCGCCAGCCCCTGACAGGGGTAGAACCGCAGCGGGTCGCTGAAGCGATGGGGCGGGCCCTCGGGGTGCTTTCAGACCAGATCGCAGAAAGCCTCGCCCGGTAGCCGGAGCAAGCGTGCGCTTTCAGGACGCCGAACGCGGTGGCTTTGCCTTCTTGGTGCGCGGCTTTCGGGGCTTCGGTCCGCCAGCAGCGACCTGGCTTTCGGTCTTCGCTGCCTGTCGCGCCCGGTTCTTCTTGCTCGACGGTTTGCCATGCGGTGGCTTCGGACCACGGGGGCCGCTGTCTGCGCCATCCACGGCCTTCGGCTTCACCCATGGCTTGCGAGGTTTCCATTCCTCCGCCCTTGGACCGTCTGCGGATGCATCGGGGCGCTTCAACCCGCCCTTGCCCGCCGAGTTCACAGCCGGATTTCCGCCTGGCTTGTGCGTCGGCTTCGGCTTCTTCCGGCGCGGTTTGGGATCGTCGTTCCATTCCACTGGAGCGGAGGCCGCGCGTGGCGCAAGCGCCGGAGGCACAGCGGCAGGAAGCTCTACGGCCGTTGCGCTTCGCTCCATCGGGCGCGGTCGGCGCGAAGCCGTTGGGGCGCGCGGGCCGGATGGCTTGTCCGCGCGCGGCGCGCGCTCCAGGTTTGGCGCGCCAGAGAGCCGCGTCAGCGCCGCTCCGTCCTCCAGCACCATTGCTGGTCCGACCGAGGCGAGGAATCCGGCCAACGCCTCATCCCGGATCTCGATCAGCGAAAAGTCCGGCTGAACACGGATCGCGCCGATGTCCTCGCGCGAGAGGTTGCCGAATTTGCAGAGCATCGGCAGCAGACGGCGCGGTTCTGCCCCCACGGTCTGCCCACCGGCAAGCGAGAACCATGTGCTGGGGCCAAAGGCTTCACGCGGTTTAGGCTGTGCTGCCGAGACATCGGACAAATCTTCGGGTGGCGACCGCCGCTCGCGGTAAAGGCGAACATAAGCCGCCGCCAATTGCTCGGGACTATATTGAACGATCAGGCGGTCCACGATGTTGCGGTGGGTTTCCTCGATACCTTCCGCCCAATCGGAGCTTTCCAGCATCCGCGCGTCGTCACGCTCCGTCACGTTCTCGGCGGACGGGGCCTCGGCCCAGACTGCCGTGACCTTGGCCCATCCGAGCAGGCGTTCAGCCTTCTTGCGCGCGGCGGGCGGCACGATCAGCGCGCTGACACCCTTGCGCCCGGCGCGACCTGTGCGACCCGACCTGTGCAGCAGCGTGTCCTGATTGGTGGGCAGTTCGGCATGGATCACCAGCTCCAGATTGGGCAGGTCGATGCCGCGTGCGGCCACATCGGTCGCCACGCAGACCCGCGCCCGCCCGTCCCGCATGGCTTGCAGCGCATGGGTCCGTTCGCTTTGCGATAACTCGCCTGACAGCGCCACCACCGAGAAGCCCCGGTTCGACAAGCGTGTCGTCAGGCGATTCACCATGGCGCGGGTATTGCAGAAAACGATGGCATTTGGCGCCTCATAGAAGCGCAACACGTTGATGATCGCATTCTCTCCATCACGGGCCGAGACGGCAAGCGCGCGATACTCGATATCCGCATGCTGTTTCGTGGTGCTGGTGGCTGCGATCCGCACCGCGTCGCGCTGGTAATTCTGCGCCAGCTTGGCGATGGCCGCAGGTACGGTGGCCGAGAACATAAGCGTCTGGCGGTCCGCCGGGGCCTGATCGAGGATGAATTCGAGGTCTTCGCGGAAGCCGAGGTCCAGCATCTCGTCCGCCTCGTCCAGCACCACGGCGCGCAAGGCACTGAGGTCGATCGAGCCGCGCATGATATGGTCGCGCAGGCGCCCCGGGGTTGCCACGACGATATGCGCACCCCGTGCCAAGGCGCGCTTCTCGTCGCGCATATCCATTCCGCCGACTGTCGAAGCGAGAACCGCATCGGCATGTGCGAACAGCCACGTCAGTTCGCGCTTGACCTGCATCGCCAATTCGCGCGTCGGCGCGATCACCAGCGCAAGGGGTTCCGCAGCAGTATCGAACGCCTCCGCGTCGCCGAACAGGCCTGGCGCGATGGCAAGGCCGAAGCCCAGTGTTTTGCCCGAACCGGTCTGCGCCGAAACAAGAAGGTCTTTACCAACCAGGTCCGGGTCGGTCACAGCGCGCTGCACATCGGTCAAGGTCGCATAACCCTGAGCGTCGAGTGCGTTCTGAAGTGCCTGTTTCACGTCTTGTCCAACTGTCACGAAAAGAGGGGTTACCGGGATGATTCATTTCGGCCCCTGGCTGCAGGGCCCTGCGCCTACGCGATTGGTGGATAGAAGTATAGGGCAACGGAACAACAAATTCCGTGATCATATTGCCCGCGCGAGGGGGGTGGCGCACCTCAGCGGAGAAAGTTCGAACATGTTGTTCGAAGCCCTTGAGGAGTGGGAACGCCATCTCGCACAACTAGACCGCAAAGGTCCTAGGTGCGACGATGAGCACTTTAGACCATAACTACAATGATATAGCGGCCTGCGCCGCCAAAGCTGAGGCGCAAGCTCCAAAGTATCCGCCGCCGTTTTCGATCCGTTTGACTTTCGAAGAACGCGCACGGCTTGATGCGGATCGCGGGCGTGTGTCCCTTGCCGCCCATATTCGGGAGCGTTTGTTCGGTGACGATGCGACGCCGCGCAAGAAGCCAGGAAACAGCCCGATCAAGGATGCGGAAGCCTTGGGCCGCGTTCTGGGGGCATTGGGCGGATCGCGCCTATCCTCGAACCTGAACCAACTGGCCAAGGCCGTGAACACGGGCTCGTTGCCTGTCACGCCCGAGACCGAGGAGACCGAGGCTGATCTGGTCGCTGCGTGCGAAGAAGTCAGGTCGCTGCGGGCTGATCTCTTGCGCGCGCACGGCAAAGCGAGCAGCCGCACCCATACTGTTGATGTCACGCTCGATATCGAAGATCGCGTCGATCCGTTTCACGGCTTCCAGAGCGACGGGCGAGATGTCATGCACGGGCTTGTTCATGCGCACATTCCCCGCGATATCGACCAGCTCAAAGAATTTGCGCCGTGCGTGGCTCCAGTAGAGTGCGCTGCGTGCAGGCCCGGGGCTGCGGTCAGCCAGATACAGGTCGTTATAGCCGCTATAGGCATCGGCCTGCAAAACACCCTGCCAGCCTGCGAGATGCTTGTTGGGGTGGATCATCTGTCGATCGCGCGAGAACTTGAACAGGGCGGCAGGTGGCGCACTGCCGCCCCAAGGCTGATCATCGCGCACATAGGTCCAGAGCCGCGCAGTTTTGGTGCCGCCACGCGCCAATAGCGGCACCGTCGTGTCATCGCCGTGCAGGCGCGCCGCGGTCAGCACATGGCGCTCGATCAATTCGTGGATCGGGGCCAGCGCCACGCAGGCATGGCCGATCAGATCAGCCAGAGTGGACAGGCTGAGATCAATGCCTTCGCGCGCAATGCGCTCGGATTGGCGGTTCAGCGGCTGATGCTGCCCGTATTTGTCGAAGGCCACCATCGCGATCAGTTGCGGCCCCGCCCAGCCACGCGGAATGGTGTGGAATGGAGCTGGCGGCTGGCTGATCTTCTCGCAAGCCCGGCAGGTGAACTTCTCCCGGACGGTCTGGTTCAGAATGCCGAGGTTCCCCTTTCCCCGGACGGACTCATCCCACGGGCTCTGTGACGG
>CAZTUG010000037.1:0-29600 GCA_964615955.1 uncultured Roseicyclus sp. | reverse complement strand
CCGGCGACGGGGGGCGGAGTCGGCGGCGGGGGGCGGAGCCGGGGGGCGGAGTCGGCGGCGGAGCCGGCGAGGACCGTGCGACGCCGTGCCGTCAGGCCGCGCCGGTTGCAGCGCGGCGGAGTGCGGCCATGCGGGCCGTGTGTTCCGAACCCTCGGGCGATTCGGCGGCGGCGAAGACCTCCAACGCGTGTTTGTAGGCCATTTCGTAGAACAGCTTGTGCTGGTTCCAGGCGAGAAAGCCCGCGCCCTTGAGGCCGGGTGGGCGCAACATCAGGTCGGTCGGTGCGAGGTCCGACAGCATTTCGGACTGGCCCACCAGCAGCGACCGCATGACGGTCGAGATCACGCCCGGCACATTGCGCGATCCGGAGTGACCGAAGGGCAGGAGCGTCTGGCGCAGAAGCGCGCCGCGCCCGGGCAGCTTGTCGTAATCGACATAGACCAGTCTGTCGGTGGCCCTTTGCACGTTCACGATCACGTTCGGCCCGGATTTCAGGCCGTGCATGGTGCGGAAGGGCATGTTGTCGATGCAGCCGCCATCCACCAGCATGCGCCCGTCGCGGTGGAAGAAGGGCGGCAGCACGCCGGGAATGGCGGAGGACGCGCGCACGGCCTCCCACAGGGGGCCGCGGTTGAGCACCGTCCGGGTCATCGACGACAGGTCGGCGGCGACGGCGTAGAAGGGCATCCAGAGGTCTTCGATCGGCTCGTCGCCATAATGCTGCAACAGCGCCGCATCGAGCACCTTGTGATCGAGGAAGGCGAATTTCGGCACCGTGACGCGGCGCATGGCGCCGGACCGCACGAAGATCTGTTCGACGCGGGGGCCGATTTCCTCGGCCGGCACACCCAATGCGATGGCACCGCCCATGGCCGCCCCGACGGAGGTGCCGCCGACGATATCGACCGGCAGCCCGATCTCGCGCATGGCGCGGTAGACACCGACATGGGCCACGCCGAAGGCGCCGCCACCGGACATGACCAGGCCCACCGCGCGCCCGGACAGGAAGCGGCCGAGGCGGGCGATGTCGCCGTCGCCGCCCGTCAACGCGACGTGGTGATGCAGGAACACGGGCCGCGTGTCGAGCCAGCGCCCGGTGCCGGCCGCCTTCTGCATCCGGTGCGGGTGCAGCAGCACGAGGCGGCGTTGCGTTTCGGGCAGGATCTGGAGGGCGAATTCCTCCAGTTCGGAGGGCGGCTGGAAGTTCACCGCCTGCGCCACGAAGATCGCCTGGTCGGCCTGTTTCAGGGCGGCGCGCGACCATGGCCCGGCATTGGGGGCCGCGACGAAAAGCACGATCTGTGCGTCACCTTCGCGCGCGTTGAGCCATTCGATGGCCGCGGCGCTGGCCGGATCGGCACGTGTGCCAAGGGCGGCGCGGAAATCGGCCTCGGTCACGGTGGCGACGGTGTGGTGCGGCGCGATGGCGGCGGCGAGGTCGGGGATGAACCGCTCGGGCAGGGGGGCATCGGCTGCGGGCAGGATGCAGAAGGTGCGCGCGGGCGGTCTGCCGGGGGCATGGGGCACGCGGGCGGAGGTTTTCGCCAGTCGGTCGGCCAGTTCGGCGGCGATCGCCTGCGGCAGGCCGTCGACCTCGGCACAAAGCGCGTCATAGGTGGCGCGGTCGATACGGTAGACGATACTGTCGCGCGCGGCCACCACGTCCGCCGTGCGGGTCGATCCGGTGAGAAACGCGATCTCGCCGATGACCGCGCCTGCGCCGATTTCCGCCAGTTCGATCCCGTTGCGTTCGACCCGGAACCGCCCCGCGGCAACGAGATACATCGCCTCGGCCCCGGTCCCGGCGGCGATGAGGGTGGTGCCGCGTTCCACCGGTGTCCGCGCCAGCCGGGCAAAGGCCGGTCCTTCGAGGAGGGCGAACAATCCTTCGGGGGCGAAATCGCTGGTCATTCGGGTCTGTCCTGATCTTCCGGTCTGATCGTCCATGGTCTTCGGCCGACCCTAAACCCGTCATCCGGAAAAGCGAACCGTTTCCTTGCGTTACGACAGGGTGCCGGTCTTGCGCGCCACAAGCAGGAGGTTGTTGGCGGGCATCGCGCGGGGTGCGTCGCGGTCGAGCCCGGCTTCGGCCCAGACGGCATCGACCCAAGCGAGGTCCTTGTAACCCGCACCAGGGGTTTCGGAGCGGATGCGCCCATGGAACGCGGCGTCGCCGTCGCTGGTGGTGCACCCGTCGCGCAGGAACGGGCCATAGATGGCGGCCATGCCGCCGGGCGCCAGTGCCTGCGCCATGCCGGCAAGGCAGGCGCGGGCCTGATCGTCGGTCACGAGGTGCAGGAGGTTGGCCACGAAGACAAGGTCGTGCGGCTCCATCCCACAGGCCCAGCCGGGGCGGCAGGCATCCAGCGCGATCGGGGCGGCGACGTTCGGGAACGGGCCGGTGGCGCACCACGCGGCGATGGAGGCGCGGCGGGCGGGGTCGGGGTCGGTGGGTTGCCAGTTCAGCCCCGGCAAGGCGGCGGCGAAGCGGATCACATGCTCGCCCGTGCCGGATGCGATCTCCAGGGCGCGGCCGCGCGGCGGGGCGATCGCGGCCAACATCGCGGCGATCGCGTCGCGGTTGCGCAGGGCCGAGGGTGCGGACAGGCGACCGTCGCTGCAGGGGTCTGCGACCGCTTCTCCCGGAGCGCCGGGCGTCACTGCTGTTGCATCATGATCCCCATGGCACCGGACTCGGCCATGCGGGTCATGAAGGCTTCCATCAAGCCGCAGCCGGTCACGATTTCCAGCGCCTGCTCGTCGGAGATGCCGTCGGGATTGTCGACCGTGGCCCCGCCCTGCAGCAATTCGTCGGCGGTGAGCGTGTCGAGCGAGGCTTCCATCGCGGTGATCATCTCGGCCACCGGCGCTTCGCCGACGCGCTCGACATAGCCGTCATACATGCAGGTATAGGCGGCGCGCAGGTTGTCGTCCCATTCCGGCGTGGGCATGTTGCCCGCGAGCGCGGGGATCTCGGCCACCAGCGCCTCGTTCAGCATGCCGTTCATGGCGACCGAGACCGTCTCGAGCCGCTCGAGGCTGGATTGCGCCAGGGCGGGCAGGGTTGTCAGGGCGGTCAGGGCGGCAGCAAGTGCCAGCGTGGCGGCACGGGTGACGGGGCGGGTCATCATGGCGGCGGTCCTTACTGCGATTGCAGGGCCTGCATGGCCCCTGATTCCGCGAGGCGCTGCATCTGCAATTCCAGCAACCCGCATTCGGTGTTGATCTGCTGCACCTGCGCAGCCGTCAGCCCGGCGGGCACGCCGGGATTGAACGTGCCGTCGAGAATGTCGGCGGGGGCGGCGGTGCCGATGGCGGCTTCCAGCTCATCGAGCATGGCGCTGACGCCGTCTTCGCCCACCGCGGCCTCATACCGGCGGATGGCGCAGCGGCCCGCGCGGCGTTCCGGGCGGCCCCACTCGGCCTCGGGGAGGATACCTTGCAGCACCGGGTATTGTTCGGCGAGGCCCTGGTAGGTCAGCGCCGTCATTTCTTCGCTGAGGGCCTCGAACCGCTCCAGCTGCGATTGAGCTTGCGCGGCGGCGGGAAGGACGATCAGCGCGGCCATGGCGGCGACGCGGAGGAATGAGGGCATGGGGGTCTCCGAATGGTCGGTCAGGGCGGACAATAAAGGCTGCGGCGCAGGCTGCAAGGTGCGGGTATCCGGACCTAGCGAAATCGTGACGGGGACAGGGCGGCGACGGTCGCCGCGTCAAGCACGGGCGCGCGTCCTGCCACGAGGTCGGCCAGCAGTTGCGACGCGGCGGGGGCAGTCTGGAAGCCGTAGCCGCCTTGCCCGGCGGACCACAGGAAGGCCGGGTCCGACGGCTCGGCCCCGATCACGAGGCAGCGATCGGGGGCGAAGGTCCTGAGACCGGCCCAGCTTGCGGTGACGCGCGTGACCTCCTCTGTGACGAAGGGCTGGTAGCGGGCAATGCCCTCGGCCAGGACCATGTCGTCGGCGAAGGCGTCATGGGGTTCGGCCACCGGGTCCTCCTCGGAGGGGGAGACGATCCAGGCACCGGCATCGGGTTTGGCATACCAGGTCTCGCCCGCGCCGAAGAGCATCGGCCAGCCGCGCAGGTCATGGCCGCCCGGCGCGGGCATCCGCGCCATGGAACGGCGCAAGGGGGTCAGTCCAAGTGGCGCGACCCCGGCCAGAACGGCGATCCGGTCGGCCCATGCACCCGCCGCGTTCACCAGCTGGCGCGCGGTGTAGGTGGTGTCGGACGTGCCGACCTCCCACCCGCGCGCGACACGGCGGATCGAGCGGACCTGCGCACCGGTCTGCACGGTGCCATCGGCGCGGATGCGGCGGGCAAAATGCTGCACCATGCGGTCGGTATCGATGTCCCAGGCGGCATCGTGGTGGGCGGCGCGGGTGACATGGGTGGTGTCGATGATCGGCACCATGGCCTTCGCCTCCGATGGCGTCAGGCGCGTCAAGTGCATCTTGGCGACGTCCCGGGCGAAGCGCTCCTCCTCCCCCGGTCCCGCCAGGATCATGAGACCCCTGGGCGACAGCAGGCCGCCATCGAGTGTCTCATGCCCCTCGCGCGACGCAAGGTTGAGCGCGATGGTCACGGCATGACCGTAATTCGCCTCGAAAAGTGCCGCCGACCGGCCCGACGCGTGATAGGCCAATGCGGTCTCGGCCTCGAGCAGACAGACACGCCCGAACTCCGCCAGTCGCGCGCCGGCAGAAACGCCCGCGATGCCGCCCCCGATGACGATGAAATCATGATCCATGCACGTGGCGTCGCATGACACGTTCCGTTTCGCAAGGGGCACCCGCCTCGGACGACGCCTGACGGCGTCTTTGCCTTGCCGGTCCGCGCGCCCTCGGCCCCTTCGGGACCTCGGGCGCGGTCGCGCAACGCAGTCTGCGCTGTGTGTATTGGCCTCGCTTGGCTACTCGGAGCCGAAGCGAGTGGACATGGGGCAAGGTCGGGATTGAGTTTTTCTGCCAAGATGAATGGCAAGCATCGCACTTCCTTTTCATCTTGGCAAAAAACCTCCGGGGGGAGTCCGCAGGACGGGGAGCTGGCCCCCTTGCGACACTGGCTCTCACGCAAGTCGCCTCTCCCATGTGCCTCGCGTGGCCATGATCCTGCGGCAGCATGGCCGTGCGAGGGCCCCGCAGGGGCTTGAGCACGGCCATCTTCCCTCGGACGAGAAAAGCCCGCCGGGAGGCGGGCTTTTCGAGGGCGAAACCGTGCTGGGACGAGGATTTCAGTTCGGAATGACGCCGGTGATGCCTTCGACGTAGAAATCCATGCCGGCCAGCGTACCATCATCGGCGATCTCGCCCTCGGCCAGCCAGACCGATCCGTCCTGCCGGTTGATCGGGCCGGTGAAGGGGTGGTATTCGCCCGCCGCGATGGCGTCGATCAAGGCTTGGGCGGAGGCGCGAATCCCTTCCGGGATCGCGTCGGTCATTTCCCCGATCTCGACCATGCCGGGGCCGATGCCATCCCAGGTGTCCGACTGTTCCCAGGTGCCTTCCATGGCTGCGCCGACGCGGGCAATATAGTAGGGTGCCCAGTTGTCGATGATGGAGGCGACGCGCGGGCGGGGTGCGAACTGGATCATGTCCGAGGCCTGCCCGAAGGAGATGATGCCGGCCTCCTGCGCCACGGTCTGGGGTGCGGTGGAATCGGTATGCTGCATGATGACGTCCACGCCCGCGTCGATCAGGGCCTGGGCCGCGTCGGCCTCCACCGCCGGGTCGAACCAGGTATAGGCCCAGACCACGCGCATCTGCACATCCGGGTTCACCGCGCGGGCATGCAGGAAGGCCGAGTTGATGCCCCGGATCACCTCGGGGATCGGGAAGGAGCCGATATACCCGATCGTGTCGGTTTCGGTCATCTGGCCCGCGATATGGCCCAGGATCGCGCGGCCTTCGTAGAAGCGCGCGGAATAGGTGGACACGTTGGGATGTTCGCGCAGGTAACCGGTGGCATGTTCGAACAGCACGTCGGGGAATTGCCCCGCGACGGCATTGGTCGCCTCCATGTATCCGAAGGACGTGGTGAAGATCATGTCCGCGCCGCCGAGGATCATCGTGGTGATCGCGCGTTCGGCGTCCGCGCCTTCCGGCACGTTCTCCAGATAAACCGTCTCGACCGCGTCGCCGAAGGCTTCTTCGACGGCCAGGCGGCCCTGGTCATGTTCGTAGGTCCAGCCGAAATCGCCGGTGGGACCAACATAGATGAAGCCGACCTGGAACGGGTCGTCCTGGGCCAATGCCGCGCCCGTCGCGAGGCCGGTGGCCAGCGCTGTGGCGGCGAGAAGTCTGTTAGCTATCTTCATGGTGTATCCCCTCTGTTGGATGGTCTGGTAACGGTTGCGAAACTGTGGCGGTTTGCCCCTCCGCGTGCAACGGGTGGAGGTCCGGGTCCGGCGATGCGGCCTGCACCGGGCCCGCTTCGGGCGGGCGCGCCTCGGTCAGGGCGGCGGTGATCAGGCCGGCGGGCACGGCGACCACGCCGATGCCGATCAGAAGCACCATGCCGGTGAAGATGCGTCCACCTGTGGTGATCGGGTAGACGTCGCCATAGCCGACAGTGGTCAGCGTCGCGATGGCCCACCACAGGCTTTCGGGGATCGACGAGAACCCGTCGGGCTGGGCTTCATGCTCGAAATGGTAGATCCCGACGGCCGCAAGATACAAGGCCACGACGGCGATGAAGAAGAAGATCCCGAATTCCGCCTTGGCGCGGTTGATGGCTGCGGCGATCCGTTCCAGCGCCCGGTTGGCCTTGAACAGTTTCAGCAGCCGCAGGATGCGCAACAGGCGCAAGGCGCGCACGGTGGTGAAATCGGGCAGCAGGAACACCACTGCGGGGACTACGGCGATGAAATCGACGATACCCCAGAAGCTGAACGCATAGCGCAGCGGCTTTTCGCTGCAGGACAGGCGCAGGATGTATTCGGCCAGGAAGACGACGAGGATCACGATCTCGGCCATGCGCAAGGCGCGGTTCAGCCCCGGGTCGAGGTCTGGCATCGTCTCCAGCGCGATGATGACGGCGGAGGCGCAGATCAACGCGTGGATCGCCAGCGCGATGCCCTTGCCCACGCGCGGATTTGTGCCATCGAGAATGGCGATGATGTCGGTTCGTCGGGCGATGATCGGAACGCTCATGGCTCAGCCGCTGGCATGGAAGGTGCGCCCCAGCGCCGCGGGCGCGTTAAGTGTGGCGCGCGCGCGGTTCGAGGACATCACGACCAGAACGATGATCGTGACGAGGTAGGGCGAGGCGTCGAGAAGCGCCACCGGCACGCCGACCTCGGCCGCCTGCAGGCGCAGTTGCAGGGCCGCGATGCCGCCGAAAAGCCACGCACCCAACAGGACCCGCGACGGTTTCCATGACGCGAACACGACCAGCGCCAGCGCGATCCATCCCGCGCCAGCGGTCATGCCGTCAAACCAGTTCTGAACCCGGACCACCGACAGAAACGCGCCCCCCAGCCCCGCGCAGCCCCCCCCGAAAAGGATCGTGGCAAAGCGGATGCGCACCACCTTGTAGCCCAGCGCATGGGCCGCTTCGTGGTTTTCCCCCACGGCCCGGATCACCAGCCCGATCCGGGTGCGCGCGAGCACGAACCAGACCGCCGCGACCAGTGCGATGGCGACATAGGCCAGCAGGGAGTGCGAGAACAGGATCGGACCGGCGACCGGGATCGTCTGCATCCCCGTGGGGAAGGGGCGAAACACCGCGGGGACGGGCAGGCCGGAATATCCCGACCCCAACAGCGCCGCGAGGCCAAGCCCGAACAGCGTCAGCGCCAACCCCGACGCGACCTGATTTGCCATCAGGACCTGTGTCAGGACGGCAAAGATCAGCGCCAGCGCCATGGCGCCGCCCATGCCCGCGGCAAAGGCCAGCGCCACCGACCCGGTCTGGTGCGCGGTGATGAAGCCGCAAACCGCGCCGATGATCATCATCCCCTCGACACCAAGGTTCAGGACGCCCGATTTCTCGACCACCAACTCGCCGATGGCGGCCAGCAAGACCGGCGTGGCGACCGTGATCAGCGCGACGATGAGGGTGACGGGATCGACGATCATGCCTGGTCCCCAAGCGAACGCCATGTCGGGAATGAGTGCGCAGACACTGGCGACCCCCGCGATGCAGCGTCAGCCGCGGGTGCCGCCGGGGCGCTACGCGACCCGGTCGGGCATCGGCGGGCCCGTGGTGAACATGGGCATGTCGCGCAGGAATGCAGCGTCGGGGTCATGCCAAAGCCCCCCGTTTCCACCGGATGCGATAATTCGCCAGCACGTCGAGCGCGAGAAGGAAGAACAGCAACATCCCCTGAAACGCCTGGATCGCCGCCACCGGAACGCCAAGCAGAACCTGCGCCAGTTCGCCCCCGATGATGGTCAGCGCCAGAAGCAACCCCGCCAGCAATATCCCGATGGGGTGCAGCCGCCCGAGGAAAGCCACGATGATCGCGGTGAAGCCATAGCCGACATTGAAGTCGATGGAGATCTGACCGGCGGGGCCCGAAACCTCGAACAGGCCGGCCGCGCCCGCCAGCGCGCCGGAAATGCCGAGGCAGAGGATCACGAGGCGGCCGGGGTTCACCCCCGCGAAGCGCGCGGCGCGGGGTGCCTGCCCCGCCAGCCGGATCTGGAAGCCAAGGGTGTGTTTCTGGAACAGCACATAGGCCGCGATCACGGCGATGAAGGCCGCGAGCACGCCCCAATGCATGCCGGTGCCTGCGAAGATCTCGGGGTTGTCGGTGCCGGGATGGCGCGACAGGTTGCGCGAGCCGGGGAAGCCCGCCCCGTCGGGGTTGCGCAACAGGCCGGTGGCGGCCGAGGCCAGCATCGCCTCGGCGACGTAGACCAGAAGGAGCGACACGAGGATCTCGTTGGTATTGGCGAAGACCTTCAGGAGCGCCGGGATCATCGCCCAGAGCGTGCCGCCAATCAGGCCCGCCACGATCATGCCGGGAAAGATCAGCGGGTTCTCGGACGGGTAGAGCGCAAGGCCGAAGGCCGCCCCGAAGAGCGCGCCCATTATGTATTGTCCCTCGGCCCCGATGTTCCAGACGCCGGCCTTGAAACCCAGCGACAGGCCGATGGCGATCAGGATCAGCGGCCCCGCCTTCACCAGCAATTGCGGGCGCAGGAAGCCGGAAAAGCGTTCGTGGAACAACGGATCCCAGAAGATCACGCGGATGACCTCGACCGGGTCCTTGCCGAGGGCGGCGAACATCAACCCGCCCGCGATCATCGTCAGCACCACCGCAAGGATCGGCGTGGACAGGGCCCAGGCGCGCGACGGGGTGGGGCGCTTTTCGAGGCGGATCATGCGCTGGCCCCGTGCGGCTCGGCCGCGATGGTGGCTTCCCGCATGCCATGGGCCCCGCCAAGCATCAGCCCGATCGCCTCCATCGACAAGCCGCGGGCGGGCCGGGGCGCGGACAGCCGACCTTCGTTCAGGGCGCAGAAATGGTCGGAAATCTCGAGCAATTCATCCAGATCCTGCGAGATGACGATGACGCCTGCGCCATTCTCGGCCAGGGTCAGGAGCGCTTGCCGGATATCGGCCGCGGCCGAGGCATCGACGCCCCAGGTGGGCTGGTTGACGACGAGCACGACGGGATCTTGCAAGATCTCGCGCCCGATGACGAATTTCTGCAGATTGCCGCCCGAAAGCGCCCGCGCGGCGGTGCCGTTGCCCGGCGTGCGAACATCGAAACGGGCGATGATCTCGTCCGCGAAGGCGCGCGCGCGGGACCAGGAGATGAAGCCGTTTCGCGCCAGCCCCCGGCGCGACTGGCCGGTCAGAACCGCGTTCTCGGTCAGGGACATGTCGGGGGCGGCGGCGTGGCCAAGGCGTTCTTCCGGGGCCGACAGAAGGCCCGCGGCGCGGCGGGCATTGGCGCTGGTGCCGCTGATGTCCGTGGCCTGGAAGGTGATCTTGCCCGGCACGGTGCGACGTTCCCCCGAAAGGACGGCCAGCAATTCGTCCTGACCGTTGCCCGCGACGCCGCCGATGCCCAGCACCTCGCCCGCGCGGAGTGTCAGGCTGACCTCCTTGAGGGACGTCCCGAAGGGCGTCGCGGCCGGCAGGGTCAGGGCATTGACCGACAACAGAGTATCGCCCGGCGCGGAGGCGGCGCGACCGGGCACGGCCAGGGACTTGCCCACCATCATCTCGGCCATGTCGGAGGCCGACACATCGCGTGGATCGCACGCGCCCACCATTCGGCCAAGGCGCAGGATGGTGGCGGCGTCGCAGAGGCTGCGGATTTCCTCGAGCTTGTGGGAGATATACAGGATTGCGGTCCCTTCCGCCGACAACGTGCGCAGGGTGTGGAACAGGATTTCGACCTCCTGCGGGGTCAGGACGGATGTGGGCTCGTCCATGATGAGCAACTTGGGATCCTGCAACAGGCACCGGATGATCTCCACCCGTTGCCGTTCCCCGGCGGAGAGGTCGCCGATAAGGCTTTCGGGGTCGAGCGGCAGCCCGTAAGCCAGGCTGACCTCGCGGATCCGGTCGGAGAGGTCGCGGGGCCTGGGCGGGTTTTCCATCCCCAGGGCGATGTTCTCGGCGACGCTGAGCGCTTCGAACAGGGAAAAATGCTGGAAGACCATCGCCACGCCCGACAGGCGCGCGGCCCGCGGCTCGGCCGGGGCATAGGTGGTGCCATTCAGCGTCATGGTGCCGCTGTCGGGCTTCACCAGCCCGTAGATCATCTTGACCAGCGTGGACTTGCCGGCGCCGTTCTCGCCCAGAAGCGCATGAACCGCGCCCGGCGCAATGGCGAAGGACACGTCGTCATTGGCGACGACGCCGGGATAGGCCTTGGTCAGGCCACGGATATCAAGCAGATGCGCAGTCATGTCCCCCCGGACGCAGTCAGATGTGCCGATTCTTGTGGCATCTGCCTATCAAGTAGCCGGGCCGCCACGCCGATCGCAATGGCTTGGGGGTGTTTCCCAAGGCTCGGGTCCCCGATCGGGCACTGGATGCGTGAAATTTGGGCATCGGAGTGGCCAAGCTGGCGCAGCCGGGTGCGGAAGCGCGCCCATTTCGTGGCCGAGCCGATGAGGCCACAGGACGCGAAACCGTGGCAAAGGGCTGCATGACACAGGGCAAGGTCGATGTCGTGGGAATAGGTCAGGATCAGGTGATGCGCGGTGTGCGGCGCATGGGGCATCAGGCGCGGTGGATCGGCGGCGATGGCCCTGTGGACAGTGTTGGGGATATCCTGTGGAAAGCGGTCGGCGGCGGTGTCGATCCACGTGATAGACAGGTGCGGCAGCGGCGCGAGGCTGTGGACAAGCGCGCGCCCGACATGGCCTGCGCCCCAGATCCAGAGCGGCTCCCGCACCGGGTCCGGCAGGCTCGCTGCTTCCTCGAACAACAAGGTGACCGCGCCGCCGCAGCACTGGCCCAGGGCCGGACCGAGGGGAATGCGCTGGCTGGCGGCTGCCCTGCTGCCCTCCGTCAGCATCGCCCGCGCACGGGCCATCGCCTGCCATTCCAGCGCGCCGCCACCGATGGTGCCTTGGGTCCGGTCCGTCCAGACCAGCATCGCCGCACCGGCATCGCGCGGAGTGGAGCCGCGCGTCTCGACGATGCTGACGCGGATCGCCCTCACCGGCGGGCGTGCCCGACGGCTGCCAGGATCGCCTCCGGCGTGGCGGGGGCCTGGAGGTCGGGAAAGGACGGGCCGCAGGCGGCGCAGGCATGGCCCAGCGCCGAGAAGACGCTGATCCCGAGCATCAGGGGCGGTTCGCCCACCGCCTTGGAGCGATAGATCGTATCCTCCCGATTGATGTCGTCCCACAGGGCCACCTCGAAGATCTCGGGCGTGTCGGAGGCGGCGGGGATCTTGTAGGTGGAGGGGGCATGGGTGCGCAGGCGGCCGGCATCGTCCCAGACCAGCTCCTCCAGTGTCAGCCACCCGGCGCCCTGCACGAAGCCGCCCTCGATCTGGCCGATGTCGATGGCGGGATTCAGCGACGCGCCCGCATCGTGCAGGATATCGGTGCGCAGGATGCGGTTCTCGCCGGTGAGGGTGTCTATGACGACCTCGGAACAGGCCGCGCCATAGGCGAAGTAGAGGAACGGGCGGCCCTGGCCCGCGAGGCGGTCCCATTGCAGCTTGGGGGTGGCGTAGAAGCCGGTGGACGACAGGCTGACGCGCGCCATGTAGGCGCGCTGCACCGCCTGCGCGAAGGGCATCTCGGCGCCGCCCGCGCGGATCATGCCCTCCCCGGCCGCGCCCGCGCGGACCATGCCCTCCTCAAAGACCACCTGCGCAGGCTCCGCTTGCAACTCGGGCGCCACCACCTCCGCGATCCGCGCGCGGATCGTGTCGCAGGCATCGCGCACGGCCATGCCGTTCAGGTCCGTCCCCGAAGACGCCGCCGTCGCCGAGGTATTCGGCACCTTGCCGGTATCGGTCGCGGTGATCTTCACCTGCCCCACTGGCACCCCGAACCGGTCGGCAGCCACCTGCGCCACCTTCTGGAACAGGCCCTGCCCCATCTCGGTCCCGCCATGGTTGAGGTGAATGGAGCCGTCCTGGTAGACATGTACCAAGGCACCGGCCTGGTTGAGATGGGTCAACGTGAAGGAGATTCCGAACTTCACCGGCGTCAGCGCGATGCCGCGCTTGAGGATCGGCTCGCGCGCGTTCCAGGCCGCCACGGCGTCGCGCCGGGCGGCGTAATCGCAGGTCTCCGCCAGCCGCGCCGTCATCTCGTGGAGAATGAAATCCGCCACCTCCATCCCGTAGGGCGTGGTGTTCGGCGCCTCGCCGACCGGCACCGGCGAATGCGCGCCGCCAAAGTGGCGCGCACGCCCGGTGCCCGAAGCCATCCGAACCGCGCCGCGCCCCTCCAGGTCGGCGGTATCGAGCACTTGTCCCTTCATCTTGGTGGAAAACCTCCCCCCGGAGGGTCCGTCCCCGGCCAGGGGCGCCGCCCGGTAATAGTTCATGCGCCGCAGCTCCAGCGCATCCATCCCCAGCACATGGGCGGCATGGTCCATCACCCGCTCGATCCCGACCATGCCTTGCGGCCCGCCAAATCCCCGAAACGCCGTCGCCGATTGGGTATTGGTCCTCAGCCGGTGCGAGGTGATCCGCGCCGCCGGCAGCAGGTAGGCGTTATCGGCATGGAGCATGGCGCGGTCGGCCACCGGCAGGGACAGGTCCATCGACCAGCCGCAGCGGATCAGGTGGGTGAAGTCGATGCCAAGGATCCTGCACCCCGCATCGAACCCGGCGCGATAGTCGATGCGCGCATCGTGGCGTTTGCCCGTGATCAGGAAATCGTCGTCGCGGTCATAGCGCATCTTGACCGGGCGGCCGGTCCGCGCGGCCATCACGGCGCAGGCGATGGCCAGCGCGTTGCCCTGGCTTTCCTTGCCGCCGAAGCCGCCGCCCATGCGCCGCACCTCGACCCGGACGGCATGCATCGGCAGCCCCAGCGCCTCGGCGACCTTGTGCTGGATCTCGGTCGGGTGCTGGGACGAGGATTGTATGACCATGTCGCCGCCTTCTTGCGGCAGGGCGAGGGCGGATTGACCTTCGAGGTAGAAATGCTCCTGCCCGCCGATGGCGATGCTGCCCTCCACCAGATGCGCCGCGCGTGCGAGGGCCGCGTCCACGTCGCCCTTGGTATAGATCCGGGGGCCATCCTCGAAACGGGAATCGGCGGCCAGCGCGTCGTCGAGGCTCAGGATCGGCGGTTCCGGCACGATCTCGATCGCGGCCAGCGCGGCAGCGCGGCGGGCGGCGAGGTGGCTGGTCGCGACGACGAGGAACAGCGGCTGGCCCGCGTAGTGGACGCTGCCGTCGCCAAGCAGCGGTTCATCGTGGTTGGAGGGCGAGCAATCGGGCATCGGCGACAGGTCGTCGCCCGACAGGACCGTAACCACGCCGGGGGCGGCACGAACGCGGTCGAGATCCATCGCGGTGACCTGCCCCCGTGCGACCCGGCTGAGGCCGAAGGCCGCATGCAGGCAGTCGGGGGGGGTGGAACTGTCGTCGACATAGCGCGCCTGACCGGTCACATGCAGGCGCGCCGCATCATGGGGGAGGGGTTTGTGGACACTGCCCGGAACGGGGGTCATGGCCGGACCTCCAGCACCGATGTCGCCTGTCCGGTCCATTCGCCCAGGTAGCGCAGCGCCATGTTCTGCGCCGTTTGCAGCCGGTAGCCGGCCGAGGCGCGCATATCCGTGAGTGGCGCGAAATCCTCGGCGAAGGCGGGCAGGGCGGCGCGGACGCTGGCCTCCGTCATCGGCTGGCCGATCAGGGCCGCCTCGACCGCCGTGGCGCGTTTGGGGATGCCCGCCATGCCGCCGAAGGCGATGCGCGCCGCCGTGATGGTGCCGTCCGCCACATTCAGGTTGAAGGCGCCGCAGACGGCGGAGATGTCCTGGTCGAAGCGTTTGGAGAGCTTGTAGACACGAAGCCTGTCAGGGAGGATCGGCAGGGTGAGGCCGAGGACGAACTCGCCCGGCTGGCGGTCCTGCTTGCCATAGTCGAGGAAGAAATCCTCCAGCGGCAGGTCGCGGAGCGTGTCGCCCCGGCGCAGGTGCAGCGTAGCGCCGAGCGCGATCAGCGGTGGTGGGCCGTCGCCGATGGGCGAGCCGTTGGCGATGTTGCCGCCGATGGTCGCGGCGTTGCGGACCTGCACGGAGCCGTAGCGGCGCAGCATTTCGGCGAAAGAGGCGTAGTGGGGGGCGATGGCGGCGCGAAGCTCGGACAGGGTCGCCATGGCGCCGATGCGCATTGTTTCGCCATCGACGGCAATTCCGCGCAAATCGTCGCATTGGTTCAGGAATGCGATGTCGCCCAAGGCGCGGTGCTGCTTGGTGACCCAAAGCCCGACATCGGTGGCGCCCGCGATCAGGGTGGCGTCGGGATGGTCGAGATACCACGCGGCGAGGGCATCCGCAGTGGCGGGGAAGACAGGAGTCCCGGTTTGCGCCTTCGGCGCGAGGGGGGCTGTCTGCCCCCGGCCTTCGGCCTCCCCCGAGAGGTTTTCTGCCAAGATGAAGGGGCCCCGCGCGAGGGCGTCGGCGTCCTTGGTCATCTGGGCCGGAACCGGCGCGTCTTGCGCCGCGCGGGCGGCGCGCAGGATCGGCGCATAGCCGGTGCAGCGGCACAGGTTGCCTGCGATCTGGTCGGCATGATCCGTGGCGCCATTGCGGTGCGCGGTGGCCATGGTGGCGATGAAGCCCGGCGTGCAGAAGCCGCATTGGGAGCCGTGATGGTCGATCATCGCCTGTTGCACCGGGTGCAGGGTGCCGTCCGGCGCGGCGATGCCTTCGACGGTGCGCACGGCGCGGCCCTGGAGTTGCGGCAGGAACAGGATGCAGGCGTTGAGGCTGCGCGCGGTGCCGTCGGGATCGGTGACCATGACGGTGCAGGCGCCGCAGTCGCCCTCGTTGCAGCCTTCCTTGGTGCCGGTGAGGCGGGCGGTGTCGCGCAGCCAGTCGAGCAGCGTCACGGTCGGCGCGGCCTCCACCTGCTGCGGTTCTCCGTTCAGAAGAAACCGGATCGTCATCTGCGCAATGCCTGCCGCGATACCTGTCCGTTCATGGGGTGGTCTCCGGCCCTCGATGCGGCGTAGAGGGCGGCCCCGGGTGGCGGTGTGACCGGACGACAGCAAAGCGCGTGTGAGCGCGGAATTCAAGGCGGAGGTTGCGCCTGCGTGCGCGGAGGCGCGACGACTTGTGGGGCGGGGGCGCCGTCAGAGGGTGGCGGCAAGCGCGCCCAGTTACGTGGCGCAGGTGCCCCAGCCGTCGTAGAAGCCCATGTTGTGGTGGGCGGCGGCCGCCTCGGCGCGGGCGTGGTGGACCCGGACCCGGTAGGTGCAACCGCCTTCCGGGGCCGGGTGCAGGGCGACGTCGGCGGTGAAGGCGAAGTCCATCGGGCCGGTGCCCAGCGCGTTGGGCTTGAAGTCGGGGCCCAGCGCATTGGTCCAGACCAGCCGTGCCTCGGGCTCAGCCACGAGGATGCAGCCGGGGGCGTTGTCCATGGTGCCGTGGTCGGGGACGATCATGACGATGCGGAAGCGCCCGCCGGGGCGGGCGGCGATCTCGGCAACCGGCACCTCGACTGGTTTCGGGGCGAACCATTGCTTCAGAAGGTCGGGTTCGGTCCAGCAGCGCCAGACGGCGGCGGGGGTGGCGGGAAGGGTGCGGGTGAAGGCCAGCGTCAGGTCGGTGGCTGCGGCGTCGGCTGTGGTATCGGACCTGATCAGGCCTTGAGGTTGAGGGTGGCGATGTAACGGTCGAGATTGGCGAGGCCGCCGGTCCAGCCGTCGCGGACATCCGGCATCGCATCCGCGCCGGTGAACGAGGCGAGCGCGACCGTCAGGGCGAGGTCGGTGCCATCGGCCGTGGGGCGCAGGACATAGGTGACGAGGCTGGTGAAGATCGCGGTACCGCCGATGTCCAGCGTTTCGGTGAAGACGGCGCGGGCCGGGGCCTCGAGGTGATACCAGCGGGTCAGCACGGTGAAATCGGGCGCGTCGGCCGGGCCGCAGCGGTGCCGGTCTTGCCCGCCGATGCGCAGGTCGGAGACCTCCGTCACCAGCACGGTGCCGTCGCTGGGGGCGCCCCAGTGGTCACGGTGATGCGGATCGGTGAGCAGGGGCCAGAGCCGGTCCGGCGGCAGCGGCAGGGATCGGGTCAGGTCGAAAGTGCCGGTATCAGGGGACATCTGGGTCATCCTTTGGCAGTTGGGCGAGCGATTGGGCCAGCGCATCGAGCCGGTCCAGGCGCGCCTTCCACAGCGCGCGTTGCCGGTCGAGCCATGTCTCGGCCACGGCCAGCGCTTCGGGGTGGAGGGTGCAAACCCGCACGCGCCCGTCCTTGCGGGAGCGGATGAGCCCCGCGCGTTCCAGCTTGGCGATGTGCTTGAGGAAACTGGGCAGCGCCATGTCATGGGGGGCCGCCAGTTCGGTGATGGCCGCGTCGCCTTGCCCGAGACGCGCGACGATGGCGCGGCGGGTGGGGTCGGCGAGGGCCGAGAAGACGGTGTCGATTTGGTTAGCCATAGAGCTAAGTAACGTAGATCCGCACGGAAAGATAGCCTGTCGGCTAACTTTTTGGAATGCTCTTGGATCCAGGGGATGTGACGCGTGAACGGACGAGGCGGCGCGGGGCGGGACCAGGCGGGGCGGGGCGGGGCCAGGCGGGGCGGGACCAGGCAGGGCGGGGCGCGTTTGACGACGATTCGCGGCGAATGTCCGCGATCAGAGTCTGGCCAGCGTGCGGGTGGCGGGCTTTTGGCTGACGGCTGCGAGGGCGGCGTGGAACAGGTCGCGGGTGCGCAGGTTCTGGCGCATCCGGGCGGTCTGGCGCATGGCTGCGGCGGCGCTCTGGGCCGTTCGGCGTGCAGCGCGGCGGGCCGCGTCGAGCCGGTCCAACTCGGCGGCACGGGAACGGGCCTGATCCTCGGCGGCCTTGCGGGCGGTGTCGGAGCGGGCGGTGTCGGCACGGGCGCTGGCTTGGTCTGCACGGGCCGTCGTCTGCCGGGTCGCGTTGGCACGGGTACGACTGGCCGTCGGGCGGAACGGCGCATCCATGCGCCTCTGTTGCGGGGTCCATGTGGAGATCAGGTCATAGGCGGCATTGATCTCGGCCAGGCGGTGTGTGGCCATCGCCTTGTCGCCCGGGGCATGGTCGGGGTGATGGGCGCGAACCAGCGCGCGCCATGCCCGGCGGATGGTGACGGGGTCAGCGCCCGGGGCGACGCCGAGACAGCGATGGGCCTCGGTCAGACGGGGCGGCGGCATGGGCATGGCACGGGCCTTTCGATGGCGATCACCCCGGCCCCCGCGCGGATCGATCCACAATGTCTCAAATGCACCATAAATCCATCTCACCCGCCGCGGGAGGGGGAGAGTTAACACTTGGTTAAGGCGCTTTGGTGATCGGAAATTTCGGGCAGATTTCGGGGTTCCCGCCGAATGCGCCGCAAGATAGGCTTCTCCCATGTCGAAAGCCCCGCGATTCATCCACCTGCGCCTGCACACCGAGTATTCTTTGCTGGAAGGGGCCATGCGGGTGAAGAAGCTGCCCGGCATGGTGGCCGAGGCCGGGATGCCTGCCGTCGCGGTGACCGATACTAACAACATGTTCTGCGCGCTGGAATTCTCGGAACTGGCGGCGCGATCCGGCGTGCAGCCCATCGTCGGCTGCCAGATCGACCTGGCCTACGAGGTCGCGGCACCCGGCGAGAAACCGCGCGCGCCTGCCGCCGTGGTGCTGCTGGCGCAAGACCGGCGCGGATACGAGAACCTGATGAAACTCAACTCCGCGCTCTACCTGCGCGGCGATGGCACGTTGCCCCATGTGACCCTGGCGGAACTGGAGGGCCATTCCGATGGCCTGATCTGCCTGAGCGGCGGCCCGACGGGGCCGGTGGGGATGCATCTGCAAGGCGGCCAGCGGGCGAAGGCGGAGGCCTTGCTGCGGACGCTTGCGGCGATTTATCCCGCCCGCCTCTATGTCGAATTGCAGCGCTATCCGGGCGAGGGCGCATGGGCCGAGATGGAGCGCGCGACGGAGCGCGGGCATGTGGAGCTTGCCTATGCGCTGGAGCTGCCGCTGGTCGCCACCAACGATGTCCATTTTCCGAAATCGGACATGTATGCCGCCCATGATGCCATGATCTGCATCGCTCAGGGCGCCTATGTCGACCAATCCGAACCCCGGCGACGCTTATCCCCACAGCACAGTTTCAAATCCCCCGACGAGATGGCCGCCCTGTTCGCGGACCTGCCCGAGGCGCTGGAGAACACCGTAGAGATTGCCCGGCGCTGCGCCTTCCGCGTCGAGACCCACGACCCGATCCTGCCGCGTTTCGCCGATAACGAGGTGGCCGAACTGCGCCGTCAGGCCAACGCGGGCTTGCAGGCGCGGCTGGCCGTCATTCCCCATGCTGCCTCGGTGGAGGATTACCAGGCGCGGCTCGACTTCGAGTTGGAGATCATCGAGGGGATGGGCTTTCCGGGTTACTTCCTGATCGTGGCGGATTTCATCAAGTGGGCCAAGGACGAGGGGATCCCGGTGGGGCCGGGCCGCGGCTCGGGCGCGGGCAGCCTGGTGGCCTATGCGCTGACGATCACCGACCTCGACCCGCTGCGCTATGGCCTGCTGTTCGAGCGGTTCCTGAACCCCGAGCGCGTTTCCATGCCGGATTTCGACATCGATTTCTGCATGGACCGCCGGGAAGAGGTGATCCGCTACGTGCAGGGCAAATACGGCCGGGATCGCGTGGGGCAGATCATCACCTTCGGCGCGCTGCTGTCCAAGGCCGCCGTGCGCGACGTGGGCCGCGTGTTGCAGATGCCGTTCGGGCAGGTCGACCGGCTGTCCAAGATGATCCCCATGGAGGGGGTGAAGCCTGTCTCCATCTCCCAGGCGGTGGCGCAGGAAGAGCGGATCCGCGACGAGATGCGCGAGACGGAACAAGACAAGCGCGACGGCCGCGTGAACCCCACGCGTCGCCTGTTCGATTATGCCGAGAAGATCGAAGGACTGCTGCGCAATGCCTCCACCCATGCCGCGGGCGTGGTCATCGGGGACCGCCCGCTGGACGAGCTGGTGCCGCTTTACCGCGATCCGCGATCCGACATGCCGGCGACGCAGTTCAACATGAAATGGGTGGAACCGGCGGGCTTGGTGAAGTTCGACTTCCTCGGCCTCAAGACCCTGACCGTGGTGCAGAACGCGATCGAGCTGATCCATGCCAGCGGGCGGCAGTTGCACGAGGGGCCGGACGGCACCCGGCTATACGAGCCCGCGCCGGGGGCGGAGAACCAGATCAACGCGATCCCGCTGGATGATCCGAAAAGCTACGAGCTTTACGCCTCGGCCCGGACGGTTGCGGTGTTCCAGGTGGAAAGCTCGGGCATGATGGATGCGCTGCGGCGCATGAAACCGACGCAGATCGAGGACATCATCGCGCTTGTGGCGCTCTACCGCCCCGGCCCGATGGAGAACATCCCCAAGTTCTGCGAGGTCAAGAACGGTCTCAGCGACCGTGACATGATGCATCCGTCCATCGACCATATCCTCGACGAGACGCAGGGCATCATCGTCTACCAGGAACAGGTTATGCAGATCGCTCAGGAAATGGCGGGATACTCGCTTGGCGGTGCCGACCTGCTGCGCCGCGCCATGGGCAAGAAGATCCAGGCCGAGATGGACAAGGAGCGGCCGAAATTCCTGTCTGGCGCGCTGGCCAACGGGGTGGATGAGCGTAAGGCGCTGGAGGTCTGGAACCTTCTCGACAAGTTCGCCAATTACGGCTTCAACAAGTCGCACGCCGCAGCCTACGCCGTGGTCAGCTACCAGACCGCGTGGCTGAAGGCGAACCACCCGGTCGAGTTTATGGCGGCCGTCATGAACTGCGACATCCACCTGACCGACAAGCTGGGCCTCTACAAGCAGGAGGTGGACCGGATGGGGATCGAGACGCTGCCGCCTTGCGTGAACCGGTCCGCCGCGACCTTCACGGTGGAGGGGGGCAAGATCCTCTATGCCTTGGGGGCGTTGAAGAATGTGGGCGTGGAGGCGATGAAGATGATCGCCGCCGGGCGCGCCACGGAGCAGGGCGAAAAGCCCTATGCGACCCTGTTCGACCTGGCGCGGCGGGTGGACCTCAAACGTGTTGGCAAGCGCTCGCTGGAAATGCTGGCGCGGGCGGGGGCCTTCGATGCGCTGGACCGCAACCGCGCGCGGGTGATGGCGGGGCTGGACGCGCTGTCGGCCTATTCTGCGGCCTGCCATGATCAGGCGGCGTCCGACCAGGTGTCGCTGTTCGGCGATGCGGGCGACGACCTGCCCGAACCGCGCCTGCCAAGCCCGCCCGACTGGCTGCCCAACGAGCGGCTTGCGGCCGAGCATCAAGCGGTGGGCTTCTACTTCTCGGGGCATCCGCTGGACGATTACCAGCCAGCGCTGAAGCGGCGCGGTGTCATGACCCTGGCCGAGGTCGAACGGCGCGTGCAACAGGGGCCGTTCGTGGCCAGGATGGCGGGCGCGGTCAGCGCGAAACAGGAACGCAAGAGCCAGAAGGGCAACCGCTTCGCTTTCGTCTCGCTCTCCGATCCGACCGGGCTTTACGAGGTGACGGTGTTTTCCGACACGCTGGAGGCATCGCGCGCCTATCTCGAGACCGGCAGCAACGTGATCGTGCAGGCCGAAGCGACGCTGGAGGCGGACCAGTTGAAGCTTCTGGCGCGCGGCATCCAGCCGGTGGACAGCGCCATCGCGGGCGAAGCCGGCGGGCTGCGCATCTTCGTGGAGAACGAGGTCGGGATCATCTCGGTCGAAAGCCTGCTCGACCGGTTCCGCGCCGAGACCGAGCCGGCCGCGAAGGGCCCGATCCACCTGTGCCTGATGGCGCCGGACCTTCCGGGGGAAGTCGAGGTGATCCTGGGCGATGATTTCCCGGTGTCGCCGAAGATCAAGGGCGCGCTGCGCTCGCTCGACGGGGTGGTGATGGTTGAGGAGGTCTAGACGACCAGACGAATGGCGCCCTTTGCGGTGGCGGCGCTGTCGTGTGCCGTGGCAGGGCAGTCGATCGCGCAGGATATGCGCGACTGTCCCGGCGATCGGCCGAGGTTCGTCGATTCGGTGGACGGGACGCGCTTCGTCGTGGATGTGGTGGGCAGCGTCGCGCTGACGGCCTGCGGCGGGTCGTAGGTGCTGGTGGATGCGCACGTGGCGCAAACGCGCTCCGATTGCGACCGCGTCCAAGCCTGCACAACCTTCGGGGGCCGGTTCCAGCAGGCCGACGGACGCCACATCTCGGACGTCTGCGCGGTCTGGAACGTGATCCCGGCGGCACCCTGCTGTTCCTGGAGCTTCGAGACGTCCGCGCAGGCCTTCTTCAGCATGTCATCGGGCGGCACGTCGTCGGAGCGATACCTGGTGTCGGACCTGATTGCCTGGCCTGAACCGGGGCAGGGGATCAGCCCGGCGCAGCTTGGCTCCGAAACGGCGATCTCCCCTCGCTTTGGGACGTTCGCGCAGGACAGCGTGCTGACCCCGATCGCCTGCGATAGCTGATCACGCGGCGTCCTGCCGCTGCCGGGATGCGGCGCGGCCGCCGATCCTTGGCCCTACTGCAGGACCGGCGCCGTGGGCTCCCACGTTTCGAATCGCAGGATGCCGGCTTCGGTGCCGGGGGCAGCGGCGAAGGCCAGTGCCACGGCATCGGGCGTCTGGCACGAATACCACTCGACGCCCGCCGAATTGGTCAGCGACACGCAGATGCCGGGATAGACGCTGTCCACCTCGCCCGAAAACAGCGACCACGTGGCATTGAAATTCGCGCCTTCGGTCAGAAGGTTGCAGACATTGTGCAACCGGCCACCGCCATCCCAGGCGTATTGGGTGGCGGTGCCGACCTGGCCAATGTCGGCGATCGGCACGATCACGGCGTCGGCGGCATAACCGCCGCCAGAACAGGACGGCTCGGCCATGGCCGGGGCCGAAAGGCCCAGAACGGCAACCGGTGCGGCAAGGCACAGTAGGGCAGGAAGGGCGAGGGCGGGGCGAAGGGACAATGTCATCATGCCCACAGTTTAGGCCAAGACCGCGCGGGCGTGTCAATTCAACAATTCAGGGCGCGGCAGGATCGTCGGTCGTCGGCTGGCCGCGCGCCCTGCCAGCCCTACCGCCGGGGCGCGGAAACCTGTTTCCCCCGCCCCGGACTGGCCCTAGGGTTCTTGCCATGTCGCATGCCGCAGTCGTCCTCCCCACCCTCGATAGCCGCGCCTCCTGGACGCGGCTCGGCCTGGCACTTCTGGTCTCGCTGATCGGCAATGCAGGCATGTGGGCGATCATCCTGATCCTGCCCGAGGTGCAGGCCGAATTCGGCGCCAGCCGGTCGGCCGCATCGCTCCCCTACACGGCGACGATGGTGGGCTTCGCCCTTGGCAACTTCCTGATCGGCCGCGCGGTGGACCGCTTCGGGCTGGCTTGGTCGCTGGCGGGATCGGCGGTGCTGATGGGGGCGGGCTACGGCGCGGCGCTTCTGGCCCCCGGCATCGCGGTGCTGGCGCTGGCGCAGTTCTTCGTCGGCTTCGGATCGGCGGCCAGTTTCGGGCCGCTGATCGCCGACATCTCGCAATGGTTCCTCAAACGCCGCGGTCTGGCCGTGGCCATCGCGGCCTCGGGCAACTACCTGTCCGGCGCGGTCTGGCCGATGCTGCTGGCCGGGACCCTCGCCTCCGACGGCTGGCGCGCGGCCTACGCGATCCTCGCCGTCGCCTGCGTCGTGGTGATGCTGCCGGCCTGCTTCACCCTGCTGCGACGCCTGCCGGAAGAGGCGCTGCAAACCTCCGAAGCCGCCGCCGCCGCCCGCGCCCGCACCGCGGGCCTCAGCCCCCGCGCCCTGACAACGCTGCTGGCGATCGCGGGCATCGGCTGCTGCGTGGCGATGTCGATGCCGCAGGTCCATATCGTTGCCTATTGCGTGGATCTCGGCTACGGCCCCGCGGTCGGCGCGGAGATGCTGTCGCTGATGCTGATGGGCGGCGTCGCCTCGCGCCTCGCCTCGGGCCTGCTGGCCGACACGTTCGGCGGCGTCGCCACGTTGCTGATCGGCTCCACCCTTCAGATGCTGGCGCTGTTTCTCTACCTGCCGACGGCGGGCCTCACCTCGCTCTACCTCGTGTCGCTGGTCTTCGGCCTCAGCCAGGGCGGCATCGTGCCCTCCTATGCCGTGATCGTGCGCGAATACCTGCCCGCACGCGAAGCCGGTGCGCGGGTCGGTTTCGTCATCATGGCGACGATCTTCGGCATGGCCATTGGCGGCTGGGTCTCGGGGCTGATCTACGACCTCACCGGATCGTATCAATGGGCCTTCCTCAACGGCATCGCCTTCAACGCGGTCAACGTCGCGGTGATGGTCTTCATCCTCACCCGCTCGCGCCCGCGCAAGCGCGGCACCCTGCAACCGGCCTGAGCCGCATTCATCTTGGCAAAAAACCTCCGGGGGGAGTCCGCAGGACGGGGGGCTGGCCCCCCTTGCGCCGCCTCACCAGTGCGGCGGCCGCTGATCGGCCAACGGCACGGTCCCCCCCTCGCCCAATTCGCGCTCGGCCTCGCGGGACATCAGCATCTCCACCCGCCGGGTCAGCCGCGTGATCTCGGTGTCCTGGCGCGCCATCACCTCCGACAATTCGTCCACGATGCGCGTCAGATGCGCCACCTGTTCTTCCAGTCTCGTGTCGGACATGCCTGCCTCCTTGCCCCGCTTGCCCCCAACCGATAGAGGGTGCGCGACCCGAATTGAAGGCTTCCGCGCCATGGCGAAAGAGAAAAAGCAGCCCCGTCCCAAGGCCGAGACGCCGAAGGGCTTTCGCGACTATTTCGGCGCGGAAGTCACCCAGCGCGCCGCGATGCTGGCCAAGATCGCCGAGGTCTATCACCGCTACGGCTTCGACCCGCTGGAGACGAGCGCGGTAGAGACGGTCGAAGCGCTTGGCAAGTTCCTTCCCGACGTGGACCGCCCGAACGAAGGCGTCTTCGCGTTTGAGGAGGACGACACCTGGCTCGCGCTGCGCTACGACATGACCGCGCCGCTGGCCCGCGTCGCGGCGCAGTATCGCAACGACCTGCCCAGCCCCTACCGCCGCTACACGATGGGCCCGGTCTGGCGGAACGAGAAGCCGGGGCCGGGGCGGTTCCGGCAATTCTACCAGTGCGACGCGGATACGGTGGGCGCGGCGTCCGTCGCTGCCGATGCCGAGATCTGCGCGATGCTGGCCGATTGCCTGGAGGCCGTGGGCATCGCGCGTGGCGACTACGTGGTGCGGGTGAACAACCGCAAGGTGCTGAACGGCGTGATGGAGGTCGCGGGGCTGGCGGGCGACGACAAGGAAGCCGAACGCGGCATCGTGCTGCGCGCCATCGACAAGCTGGACCGTCTGGGGGAGGCCGGGGTGCGCGCGCTGCTTGGTGAGGGGCGCGAGGATGAAAGCGGCGATTTCACCAAGGGCGCGGGCCTTAGTGAGGCGCAGATCGAAGTTGTCATGGGGTTTGTCTCAGCCAATCGCATGATCGAGTCAAACTTGGGGGACCACGTTGCGAAACTAATCGACGACGGAGCGTCCTATAGCCGCTTCAGCCGCGCGATGTATTCATCCGATGAAGAAACTGGGAAGCCGTTGTCGACCGATGATGAAGCGGCGGCATATAGGAATATCTTTAGTGCCGAATACCTCCGAAAAATTGTCGGTGACTCCGCGGTAGGCATGCAAGGCGTCGCCGAACTCGAACAGATCGCCACCCTCCTCGCGGCCCAAGGCTACGGCCCCGACCGCATCGTCATCGACCCCTCCGTGGTGCGCGGTCTCGGCTATTACACCGGCCCGGTCTACGAGGCGGAGCTGACCTTCGACGTGCAGAACGACAAGGGGCAGACCGTCCAGTTCGGCTCCGTCGCGGGCGGGGGGCGCTACGACGACCTCGTGAAACGCTTCACCGGGCAGGAAGTGCCGGCCACGGGCGTCTCCATCGGCGTTGACCGGCTGCTGGCAGCGCTCCATGCCACCGGCAAGTTGCAGGCGGAAGATCCCGGCCCCGTCATCGTCACCGTGATGGACCGTGAGCGCATGGCCGAGTATCAGGCGATGGCCGCCGAGCTGCGCAATGCGGGTATCCGCGCGGAAGTCTATCTGGGCAACCCCAAGAACTTCGGCAACCAGCTCAAATACGCCGACAAGCGCCGCTCCCCCGTCGCGATCATTCAAGGTTCGGACGAGGCGGCGCGGGGGATGGTGCAGATCAAGGACCTGATCCTTGGCGCCAGATTGGCCGAGGAAGCCTCGCTGGAGGAATGGAAATCCCAGCCCGCGCAGACCGAAGTGCCACTGGGCGATCTTGTGCAAGAAGTCCAAGCCATGATCGTGCGCCACCAGTGACCAGCAAAGCCGCGATCCGGGCCGAGGCAGAGACGCTTCAGGCCATCTTTCTCGCTGCGGGGGCTGTCCCCGTCGAAGCGCCAATGCTGGTCAGCGCCGAGACGTTGCTGGACCTTTACGGAGAGGACATCCGCGCCCGCGCCTTCACCACCCACGACACCGACCGGGGCGAATTGATGCTGCGCCCCGATTTCACCGTTCCGGTGGTGGAGATGCACATGGCGGGCGGCGCGGACCCGGCGCGCTACACCTACCTGGGCGAGGTTTTCCGGATGCAGCGCGCGGGGTCCACCCGGCCGTCGGAATATCTGCAACTGGGCTACGAGGTGTTCGACCGCGCCAATCCTCTGGCCGCCGATGCCGAGGTCTTCGCGCTGTTCACCCGCGTCCTGTCCGACCTTCCGCTGCGCCAGGTCACGGGTGATATCGGGATCGTGCTGGCCGCGATCGAGGCCCTGTCCACGACCGATGCGCGCAAGGCTGCCCTGCGCCGCCATGTCTGGCGCCCGCGCCGGTTCCGCGCCCTGCTCGACCGGTTCACCGGGGCCGCGAAGGCGCCGCAGGGCCGGGCCGACTTTCTGGCGGCGGCGCGGACGCAGGGGCTTGCGGCGCTGATCGCGCAGGCCGGCCCCCCGATCGGCCTGCGCAATACCGAGGAACTGTCGGATCGGCTCGACCGGCTGGAGGCCGAGGCCAGCGCCCCGCCGATTGACACGGTGGAGGCCGAGTTGCTGACCGATCTTCTTGCGCTGAAGGCCCCGATGGCGCAGGCGGCCGAGATCCTCGGCAATTTCGCCGTGGACCTGCCCGGCTTGCGGCCTGCCGTCCTGCGGTTCAGGGAGCGGATGGGGGCGCTGTCCGCTGTCGGCATCGACGTGGACGCGCTGCCCTTCGAGGCGTCCTATGGGCGGGCGCAGATGGAATACTACGACGGTTTCGTCTTCGGGCTCATGTCCACGACACCGGGCTTGGCCCCGCTGGCCACCGGCGGGCGATACGACGCAATGACCCGCCATCTGGGCGACGGGCGCGAGATCCCTGCGGTGGGCGGCGTCATCCGGCCCGAACTTGTGCACCGCGTCCGGGGGGGCTTGGCATGATTACGCTTGGCGTGCCCTCAAAGGGCCGGTTGATGGAAAAGACCTTCGCGTGGTTCGCGGCGCGCGGGGTGGAAATGCGGCGCACCGGGTCGGACCGGGATTACGGGGCCGAAGTGGCCGGGCTGCCGGTCGCGCTGCGGTTGCTCTCCGCCGGGGAGATCCCGCGCGAACTGGCTGCAGGGCGCATCCATCTGGGCGTGACCGGCAGCGATCTGGTGCAGGAGCGGATCCCCGCCTGGGACCAGGTGGTGGAGATCGTGGAGGAAATGGGCTTCGGCCATGCCGACCTCGTGGTCGCGGTTCCTGCCTGGTGGGTGGATGTGCGCTGCCTCGACGATCTGGATGCCGTCGCTGCAGATTTCCGGGCGGCCCATGGCTATCGCCTTCGGATCGCGACGAAGTATCACCGCCTGGTACGGGATTTCCTGCGCGATGCGGGCGTCGCGGATTACCAGTTGATCGACAGCCAGGGCGCGACCGAAGGCACCGTTGCCCATGGCACTGCCGAGGCGATTGCCGACATCACCTCCACCGGCGACACGTTGCGTGCCAACCATCTGCGCGTGCTGGAGGACGGGCTGATCCACCGCTCGGAGGCGACGCTGTTCCGGTCGCGAACGGCGCAGTGGGACAACGCCGCGCGCGACAGTCTTTCGGCCATGACCGGACGTCTCGCCCCTGCGGCCCAACGCTGACGCCACCGCTCGTGCGGGGCGTGTCTTCCGTCACCCCGGGACTGTTCCGTCCTGCGCACCAATATCGCTGGCGGTGCAGGGTTCGAATCCCCGATCACGTCCTTCTTGATCGGTGCAGATTACGCCGTCCCCGACGAGATCGCGATCCGTGGCGCGGTCGACCGCCCCGATCTCGCCTTGTCCACGATCGATGCTCCCGTCGACATCATCGCGACCGGCCTGACCCCCGGCGTCTCCTGTGTCATGACCAGCGCCGCCTCCCTGCCGCTGATCCTCAGCGCCGAATACTCGCGCCCGACCATCGACCACGGTGGCCTGTCCGGCATCGAGCCCGATATTGACCACTTCGCCCTCGGCCGGCCTGACGATCCCGATCGGCAATGGCTCGCGCACGCCGCTCAACTCCAACACGCGGACGGCGCGGGATGATCACCGCGCGGCCTGCCGCGTTACAGGACGCCGATTTCCGCCAGCGCGCTTTCCAGTTGCGGCGGCAACGGGTCCTGTTGCGCGCGGTTGCCGCGCAGGTCGGGTGGCGCGTCCTCGGGCGCGAGGTAACGCCATCCCTGAAACGGGCGCTTGGGCGTGGCGGCGACGCGGATGACGGACGGGTCCAGCACGATGCCGCAGCGGTTGATGCCATCGCCCCGGTCTACCGGATCGAAGCGCAGGATCGGCTGGCGGCACAGAATCAACCCCTTGAACACCCAGTAGAGCGAGCCGCCATTCACCACCTCGTCGGCGCGTTTGGGCCACATGCGGGTAACGTGCCGGGGCAAGCCGTCCGGCCCCTGTGCGCGCCGGGTGAGCTGCCAATCCAGCAGGTCCTCGACGCGCTCGGCTCCGACGCAGAGCTTCAGGATATGGGTTGTCCCGGGCTTGCTCACAGGGTTCTCCACAGAATCCGCATACTATACCGGATATAGTAGAGGTCCGGCCAGCGGCTTCAAGCTGTTGAGAGGTGGCGGAGAGTGCGCTATCATTTCAGCCCTGCCTCGGATCGCGCGATTCTCGGGGATCAATTCGTTTTAGGTGCCCAATGACCCGCTTTGCCGCCCCCATAGCCGAGTCCATCTGGGACATGAAATACCGCTTCATGGCAGCCGACGGCACGCCCATCGACACCGCGCTCGAGGATACGTGGCGCCGCATCGCGCGGGCGCTGGCCTCGGTCGAAAGCGACCCGGCCGCGTGGGAAGACCGCTTCTACGGCGCGCTGGAGGATTTCAGGTATCTGCCCGCCGGACGCATCGTGGCGGGGGCGGGCACGGGCCGGTCGGTGACGCTGTTCAACTGCTTCGTCATGGGCACCGTGCCCGACAGCATGGGCGGCATTTTCGACGCTCTGAAGGAAGCCGCGTTGACGATGCAGCAGGGCGGCGGGATCGGCTACGATTTCTCCACCATCCGGCCCAAGGGCGCGGCGGTATCGGGCGTGGCGGCGGATGCCTCGGGGCCGTTGTCGTTCATGGATGTCTGGGACGCGATGTGCCGCACGATCATGTCGGCGGGCTCGCGCCGCGGCGCGATGATGGCCACCATGCGCTGCGATCACCCCGATATCGAGGCTTTCATCACCGCCAAGCAGGATCCGGCGCGGCTCAGGATGTTCAACCTGTCGGTGCTGATCACCGACCCGTTCATGGCCGCGGTCAAGGCCGATGGCCCGTGGGAGTTGCTGTTTGACGGCACGGTTTACCGCACCCTTCCGGCCCGCGACCTGTGGCAGCGCATCATGCGCGCGACCTATGATTTCGCCGAGCCCGGCGTCATCTTCATCGACCGGATCAATGCCGCCAACAACCTGGCCTATGTCGAGACCATCGCCGCCACCAACCCCTGCGGCGAGCAGCCGCTGCCGC
>CAZTUG010000036.1:0-30115 GCA_964615955.1 uncultured Roseicyclus sp. | reverse complement strand
GCCGCCGCGACCAGGGGCGCGGTTTCCACCGTCACACCGCCGTCAATCTCGATATGCACCGGCCGGTCACCGATCAGCGCGCGCAGGGCGCGCACCTTGGCGACCTGCGACTGGATGAACTTCTGCCCGCCAAAGCCGGGGTTCACCGTCATCACACAGATCAGATCCACCATGTCGATCAGATGCGCCACCGCGTCGATCCCGGTGCCGGGGTTGATCGCAAGCCCCGCCTTGCATCCCGCGCCCCGGATCGCCTGAAGCGTGCGGTGGATATGCGCCCCCGCCTCGAGATGGGCCGAGATCACGTCCGCCCCAGCCTGCGCGAAGGCGTCGATGTAGGGATCGACCGGCGCGATCATCAGATGCACGTCCATCACCGTCTTCACGTGACGACGCAGCGCCGCCACCATCGGCGGGCCGAAGGTCAGGTTCGGGACGAAATGCCCGTCCATCACGTCGATATGGACCCAATCCGCACCCTGCGCCTCCACGGCGCGCACCTCGGCCCCGAAATCGGCGAAATCGCCTGCAAGGATCGACGGGGCGATCTTGATGGAACGGTCGAACGGCATGGCGGCACCTCCGTCGCGCGCAGACCCGCGCGCCGATTCAAACTGCGTTCCGCCTGTTACTCCCTGCCAGGCCCCTTGGCAAACCCCGCGACCGCGCGCAGGGTCCCGGCAATCGACCCCTGACGGAGCCCCAGTCCATGTCCCCCGCAATCCTGTCCCCGCACATTATCGTTCCGTTGCTCGTCATCGCGATCGGCGGCGCCTGCAGCGCCATCCAGGCGCCGATCAACAGCCGCCTTGCGTCCTATGTCGGCGATCCGGTGACGGCGGCAGCCATTTCCTTCGCGATCGGGTTTGTGATCCTCGCGGCGATCGCCGCGGCCAGAGGAGCAATCCCGACCGGCGCGGGGCTCGCCTCGGCCCCTTGGTGGGCTTGGGCAGGCGGCGCGTTCGGGGCGATGTTCGTCTGGTCCGCCGTCTGGTCGGTCGGCAGCCTCGGCGCTGTAACGCTGGTGGCGGGGCTGATCTTCGGGCAGTTGGCCGCAGCCCTCACGATCGACGCCGTCGGCGCCTTCAGCCTGCCCGTGCGCGAGATCGGCTGGACCCGCCTCGCCGCTGTCGCGATGGTGGCCGGTGGGCTGGTCCTGTCGCGGCATTAGAGGGTTTGACCGTTTGGTCAACCTTGCCATTGCGCCGTGCCCGTGAGACGCTTGTCCGACCCCCTTCCCCAGGCTCGCCATGACCGAAACCGCCACCCGAACCACCGCCCCAAACCAGACAACGCAGGCCGACCAGTTGCCGCAAGTTCATCTGCCCCGCAATGCGGCGATGGAGCTTGATCTGGATTGGGTCGCGCGGGTGCAAGCCAATACGTCCGCGATCGAGCGACGCGCGGCGACGCTTCCCGGCAGACGGTCGGTCAAGAAGGCGCATCAGGCCGCGTGGCTGGCCAAGGCCATCACCGTGATCGATCTGACTACGCTGTCGGGCGACGACACAGCGGGCCGGGTCCGTCGCCTTTGCGCCAAGGCGCGACAGCCGGTGCGGCAGGATATCCTCGACGCGCTCGGTTTGCCCGCGCTCACCACCGGTGCGGTCTGCGTCTACCACGACATGATCGAAACGGCAGTCGAGGCATTGGACGGCTCGGGCATCCCGGTCGCCGCCGTTTCCACCGGCTTTCCGGCGGGCCTGTCTCCGCTTCATCTTCGCATCCGCGAGATCGAGGAAAGCGTGAAGGCGGGCGCGAAGGAGATCGACATCGTCATCTCCCGCCGCCACGCCCTCACAGGCAACTGGCAGGCGCTTTACGACGAGATGCGCATCTTTCGCGCGGCGTGTGGCAAGTCGCATGTGAAGGCCATACTCGCCACCGGGGAATTGGGGACGCTGCGTAATGTCGCCAAGGCATCGATCGTCTGCATGATGGCGGGGGCAGATTTCATCAAGACTTCGACGGGCAAGGAAAACGTGAATGCAACCCTGCCCGTCTCGCTGGTGATGCTGCGCGCGATCCGCGAGTACGAGGCCCGCACGGGCTTCAAGGTCGGCTACAAACCGGCGGGCGGGATTTCCAGGGCCAAGGATGCGCTGGTCTACCTGAGTCTGATCAAGGAAGAGTTGGGCAACCGCTGGCTTGCGCCAGACCTTTTCCGCTTCGGCGCATCATCGCTTCTGGGCGATATCGAGCGGCAGTTGGAGCATCACGTTACAGGTGCCTATTCGGCGGGGTATCGGCATGGGATGGGGTGACGCACAACCTGCCCGGACATTCAACCGACGCACCGGGGATAGACAATGACCCTGAACGCGATCGTCTTCATGGCGCTTATCCTTTACGTGATATGGATGGCTGTCACCGAACACCGCGCCGAACGCGCCTCGGCCGCAACACTCACTTCGGATCAACGGCGCGCTTTCGACGGCACATACGCCCTGTGGCGCGAGAATGCGGACTACCCGGCAGAGCTTCGCGCCCATGCAGCCGTTGCTCAACGGGCGCGCATCCGGAAAGGCGCCGCGTGCGTGATCCTGGCATTTGTCCTCGTCTACTTCCTGCTCAAGGGGCTTTGAGATGACCACGCGCGAAATCTTCGACTCGATGGAATATGGTCCTGCCCCCGAAAGTGCGGCCGAGGCAATGGCATGGATTGCGTCCAAAGGTCCGGAGTTCGGCCATTTTCTCGACGGTGCCTTTATCGAGCCGGGTGAGATGTTCGAAACCCGCAATCCGGCAAACGGCCAAGCCCTTGCCGGGATCACCCAAGGCACGCGCGGAGACGTGGACACGGCCGTCCGCGCCGCTGCCAAAGCCTTCCCGAAATGGGCGAAACTCAGCTGCCACCAGCGCGCGAGATACCTCTACGCCATCGCGCGCCTGCTCCAGAAGCATTCCCGCCTGTTCGCAACACTGGAGACACTCGACAACGGCAAGCCGATCCGCGAGTCCCGCGACATCGATATCCCCCTCGCGCAGCGCCACTTCTACTACCACGCGGGCCTTGCCCAACTTCGCGATGCGGAAATGCCGGGCCACGCACCCATTGGCGTCTGCGGCCAGATCATTCCGTGGAACTTCCCGCTGCTGATGCTGGCCTGGAAGATCGCACCGGCACTGGCGGCGGGCAACACCGTCGTCCTGAAACCCGCCGAATACACATCTCTCACGGCGCTTCTTTTCGCCGATATCTGCCGCGAGGCAGGATTGCCAAAGGGTGTGGTGAACATTGTCACGGGCGACGGGGCCACGGGCGAGGCCATCGTGACCCATGAGGGCATCGCCAAGATTGCCTTCACCGGCTCCACGGCTGTGGGCCGACGCATCCGGGAGCAGACGGCGGGCACCGGCAAGGCGCTGACGCTGGAGCTTGGCGGCAAGTCCCCCTACATCGTCTTCGACGATGCCGACATGGATTCAGCGATAGAAGGTCTGGTCGACGCCATCTGGTTCAACCAAGGTCAGGTCTGCTGCGCCGGATCGCGCCTGCTGGTGCAGGAAGGCATCGCCGCAGAGTTCCACGCTCGCCTAAAGATCCGCATGGGCCGCTTGCGCATCGGCGACCCGATGGACAAGAGCGTCGACATCGGCGCCATCGTCGATCCGATCCAGCATGCCGCCATTACGGCGATGGTCACTGGCAACAGCGACGGAGAGACCTTCCACGCCCCCATCGACCTGCCCGATCGCGGCTGCTTCTACCCGCCCACCCTGATTACAGGCCTGCACACCGCCCACCCCCTGATGCAGGACGAGATCTTTGGCCCCGTGCTGGTCTCCACCACCTTCCGCACACCGACCGAGGCGGTGGAGATTGCCAACAATACCCGCTACGGCCTTGCTGCGACCCTGTGGACCGAGAACCTGAACCTTGCCCTCGATGTGGCGCCGAAGCTGTCTGCGGGCGTCGTCTGGGTGAACGCGACGAACCTTTTCGACGCCGCAGCGCCCTTCGGCGGGGTGCGCGAGTCCGGCTTCGGACGTGAAGGGGGATGGGAAGGCCTATCGGCCTATCTGAAACCCGCCGTCAAACTGACGCCCGCCAAATCCATCGCCACGCCCAAGATCCCCGACACGCCGGCGGCACCAAGTCTCGATCGCACGGCGAAGATGTATATCGGCGGGAAACAGGCACGTCCCGATGGCGGCTACAGCCAGGCCCACTACTCGAGACAAGGTGCATTGCTGGGCCATACCGGCCTTGGCAACCGCAAGGACATCCGCAACGCGGTGGAGGCCGCCGCCGCCGCGAAAGGGTGGTCAAGGACCACTGGCCACCCTCGCGCGCAGATCCTTTACTACATTGCCGAAAACCTCTCGGCACGCGCGGCGGAGTTCGAGACGCGCCTGCAAGACCTCTGCGCCACAACCAGAGCCAAGGCGCGGATGGAGGTGGAGGCGACGCTCGAGACCCTCTTCACCGCCGCCGCCTGGGCTGACAAATACGACGGTGCCGCCAAAGGCGTGCCCTTGCGCGGCGTCGCCTTGGCGATGCCCGAACCCGTCGGCATCATCGGCGCACTGGCCCCCGATGCCGCGCCCCTGCTGGCGCCGGCGACCCTGATCGCAAGCGCCATCGCCATGGGCAACCGCATCGTGCTGGCCCCGGGCGAGGCCGCGCCCCTTGCCGCCACCGACCTCTACCAGGTACTCGATACATCGGATGTCCCGGCGGGCGTGGTGAACATCGTCACCGGTGCCCATGTCGATCTTGCCCCCACCCTCGCCAGTCATATGGAAATCGACGCGCTCTGGTCTTTCTCGCCCCATGCCGACAGCGCAGCGCTGGAACGCGCATCTGCGGGCAACCTCAAGCGAACGTGGATCAATCACGCGGGAAACCCGGATTGGCACGACCCAGGCATGCGCCCCTTCCTCGCCGCCGCGACCGAGACCAAGACGATCTGGGTTCCTTACGGCGAATGACGGAACGGGAAAATCCCGCACCCTTCATTCATCTTGGCGAAACATGCCTGCCGCAGGCTGCACAACAACCGCATAGCCATGCGTCCCGCCCAGATTGCCCGCTACCGCCCGCCGAAGCGGTCCTTCAGCTTCGCCCACCGCACGCGGGTCGCGTCGGCGGCAGGCACGATCACGCGATCCTCGAACCGCTCCCAGATGCGCCAGATCATGAAGATAAGTATCACCAGAACCAACAGGATCACGAAGCTCAACCACGGGATCGGTCGCGCATCAGGGCCATCGACAGGCCGGATCGACAGCGCATTGGGATAGGACGACAACAGGTTGCTGCGCCATCCGTAGTGGGTGATCGCCACCCAGACCGGATCGGCAGAGCTGGAGGTCAGGTTGGACGCTTCGGCGTGCAGGTCGGCCGAGTCCAGCTTGAAATAGGGGGGCCAGCCGAAGCCTGTATCCTCGTTGCGGAACACCAGTGGGCGCCCCTGCGACGGGTCGACACCCTCAGCAGCCGGGCGCACCGTGTTGATGAAGCGCAGATCGCGGCTGTCGCTGGTCACGCCGCCTGTGTCGCCCTGCGCGTAGAACCAGCGGTTCAGGCCCGACAGGTCCGTGCGGATCACTTCGGTTCCGGTAATGCGCACAACCTCGGTCTGCGGCAGGGTATAGTGCAGGAATGCGCCGAGAAAACTCAGCACGATCAGCAGGAAGATGATCCGGGGCCAGCGCATCGGCGGCGCTCCTTCAATTGGTCAGCCAGACGAAGGCGAACAGTCCGACAAGGGGAATGACATAGACGCCGATCGCAAGCCACACCCGAATCCGGCCAGCGGCCCGTTCGATGCGTTCATCGATCCATGCCTCGCGCTCGCCGGGTCGTCCCGCATGTACCCAATCCTCCTCCAGCCGCATTCGTGCGCCCGAACGAAGGTAGTAGAACATGCAGACGTAGACGACCGTCAGCCCGATCATCATCACGATCGCAACGCGTCCCAATCCAAGCATCCCGCAAAGCTCCCGTTTCCGCTCTTCTCCGGACATATGCGAATTCGGTCGCGAATGGCAGGGCTTGCGACGATTTCGCCGTTGGCGCAGTCTCGCGCCCATGTCCGAAACAGCCCTCCTCTCCGCCGTTACCGCCCGCCGCGCCGACCTGGTCGCCCTCACCCAGGAGTTGATCCGCATCCCGACGCTGAACCCGCCGGGCCTGCATTATCGTGAGATCTGCGATTTTCTCGGCGCGCGCCTGAAAGCGCGCGGCTTCACGGTCGAGATGATCCGCGCCCGTGGTGCCCCTGCCGACAGCGACAAATACCCACGCTGGAACCTTGTTGCGCGTTTGGCAAGTGGGGCCGGGGACTGCGTCCACTTCAATTCCCACCACGATGTCGTCGCCGTTGGCCACGGCTGGACCCGCGATCCGTTCGGCGGCGAGCTGGACGGCGACAGGATCTACGGCCGCGGTGCATGCGACATGAAAGGCGGCCTCGCGGCCTCCATCATCGCGGCGGAGGCCTTCCTCGATACCCACCAGGCCTTCAACGGCGCCATCGAGGTCTCGGCCACTGCGGACGAGGAATCGGGTGGCTATGGCGGTGTCGCCTACCTGGCCGAGCAGGGCTATTTTTCGCCCGACCGCGTGCAGCACGTCATCATCCCCGAACCGCTCAACAAGGATCGCATCTGCCTTGGCCATCGGGGCGTCTGGTGGGCCGAGATCGAAACGCAGGGCCGCATTGCCCATGGCTCGATGCCGTTCCTCGGCGATTGCGCCGTGCGGCATATGGGTGCGGTGCTGGAGGAGATGGAGGCAACATTGTTCCCGCTTCTGGCAAGCAGGCGCACCGCCATGCCTGTGGTACCGGAAGGCGCGCGACAATCCACGATGAATATCAACTCGATCCATGGGGGCGAGCCAGAGCCCGAGGCCGATTTCACCGGCTTCCCGGCGGCCTGCGTGCCGGATCGCTGCAAGATCACCATCGACCGCCGCTACCTGATCGAGGAGAACGCGGACGAGGTGCGCGCCGAGATCGTCGCGCTGCTTGAAAAGGTGAAGGCGCAGCGCCCGACCTTCACATACGAATTGAAAGAGCTCTGGACCGTGTCGCCGACCATGACGAACCGCGACGCTCCGGTGGTGAAGACGGTGGCGGCCGCCATTGCCAAGGTCTTGGACAAGCAGGCGGATTTCGTGGTTTCGCCCGGGACCTACGACCAGAAACACATCGATCGTATCGGCAAGCTGCACAATTGCATCGCTTACGGACCGGGCATTCTGGACCTTGCCCACCAGCCCAACGAATGGGTCGGTGTTCAGGACATGGAAGACAGCGCCAAGGTGATGGCGCTGACTCTGGCCGAGCTGTTGGCGTAGTGCTCAGACGGAGTCGACGAACCCAAGGTGGTGCAAGGCGCGCGCCGCCATCTGGCTGGCGGTCCGGTCGCCGGTCATCAGGTCGGCATTCAACCGCTTGACCACAGCGCTCAACATGCGCGCATCCGCCTGTTTCTGGATGAATGAGGCGATATTTTCGCCCTTGATTGAAAGGATGTCCTCAGAGCTTGGCATCGGTCTCATGTGTCCCCCATGATCGGCTTCATTCTTTATTCGCGAACCGTATAAACCGATTCTTAACGATTGCTTCATTTATCGTCACACAACTGAAACCTTTGCCAGACGGTCGGATTGCCGCAGCCCAAAAATCAGGCATCTTGCACCCCTCGGGCGGCAGCAGCTAATGTGCCCTGACGGCCTCTTGAGGCGCAGCCAGGGGGCAACATGACCGACGCCAGGACCTTCGATCACCTCCTGTTAGGCGCAGGTGCCATGAAGGCCGGCACGACCTGGATATATGATGCACTCAATCGCCACCCGGGCGTGCATTTCTGCCGCGAGAAGGAAATCCACTACTTCTACGCCCGCCACATCAATTCCGACATCCTGTCCGACAAGGCCAGGATGCGTCGCGCAAAGGCCTATCTTTCGTTCGACCCCGAGGTTTCGGCGCGTCCGGTCCTGCAACGGCGGGTGCAGTGGACGGCGAACTGGCTGGACGCGGCACCGGACGGGACGTTGGATGACGCGTGGTTCAACGCGCTTTTCGTCCACAAGGGCGACGCGCAATGGATCGCTGAATTCTCCAACCTCACGGCGCTGCTCCCGGTGGAAGCCTGGGCTGGATTGCAGGCCCGCACCAACAAGCTGCGGGTCATCTATACCCTGCGCGAGCCGATGGACCGGCTATGGTCGCACGTCCGGTTCCATCTCAAGATGCAGAAGGCCTCGGAAAAGCTGGAGGAATGGAGCCTCGATGAGTTGGAGCACCATATTCGCCGCGGCGGCGATTACATGGACCATTCCAACTATGTCGCAGCCTTGTCCCGGATGCAGGCCGCGCTGCCGCCCGAATGCCTCAGGGTCGATTTCTTCGACCGCATCCCGGCAGATCCGCGCGGCTTCATTGCGGATATCGAGCGGTTTCTCGATCTGCCCGCCCATGATCTGCCCGACGACATCGTCAGTCGCGTGGTCAATCCGTCTCCGCCCCGCCCGATGCCGGAGGGGTTGGCTGAACGCTTCGCCGACGATGTGGCGATGCAGGTCGAAGGCCTGAAGGATATGGGTGTGACGCCGCCGCGCAGTTGGGGCTGACATGTGCCCGTGCACTTTTCGATAGGATTCGACCGCCCCCCTGCGGCAGACTGGAGAAAACAACACGGAGACCTCGATTAATGACCCATCGTTTTCGCACCCGCCTTGGTCTGAGCGCCACCGTGCTGGCGCTGATCACCCGCGCCGCTTTGGCGCAGCAGACCGACATCACCATCGGCATGCAATTGGAACCGCCGATGCTCGACCCTACCGGAGGCGCTGCGGCAGCGATCGACGAGATCGTCTACTCGAATGTGTTTGAGGGGCTGACGCGCTTCGCTTCCGACGGATCCATCATTCCCGGCCTCGCAGAGAGCTGGGAGATTTCCGAGGACGGCACCGAATACGCCTTCCATCTGCGACCGGGCGTGACGTTTCATGACGGCGCGGCGATGACTGCCGAAGATGTGGTCTTCTCCCTCGATCGGGCGCGCGCCGAAGGTTCCACCAATGCGCAGGCTGCCCTTTTCGCCAATATCGTCAATGCGGAGGCGATCGACGACAGCACGGTGATCGTCACCCTGGACGGTCCGGATGGCGCGTTCCTGTTCGACATGGCCTGGGGCGACGCAGTGATCGTGGACCCGGCCTCCGCCGACACGAATGCCACCAACCCCGTGGGCACCGGCCCATTCCGCTTCGACGAGTGGCGGCAGGGCGACAGCGTCAGGTTGACCCGCTACGACGATTACTGGGGCGACGCGCCCGCGCTGACGGACGTGACGTTCCGCTTCATATCGGACCCGACCGCTGCGCTGGCGTCGATGATGGCGGGCGATGTGGATGCCTTTCCCGTCTTCCCCGCCCCCGAGAACCTCGGCCAGTTCGAGGCCGATCCAAGGTTCAACGTCATCGTCGGCTCCACTGAGGGTGAGACCATCCTTGCGATGAACAACGGCGCCGAAGCGCTGTCCAACCCGCTGGTGCGCCAGGCGATCAGCCACGCGATCAACCGGCAGGACATCATCGACGGCGCGATGTTCGGCTATGGCACCCCCATCGGCACCCATTTCGCGCCGCACAATCCCGACTATGTCGACCTGACCGCGCAATCGGCCTTCGACCCGGACCGGGCACGTGAATTGCTTGCCGAGGCCGGGGTGGAAAACCTGTCCCTGCGCATGATGTTACCGCCGCCGTCCTATGCGCGGCGCGGTGGGGAAATCATCGCCAGCCAGTTGCGCGATGTGGGAATCGCGACCGAGATCACCAACCTCGAATGGTCGCAATGGCTGGAACAGGTGTTCAGGGGCTACGATTTCGACCTGACCATCGTCAGCCATACGGAACCTGCGGACATCAACATCTATGCCCGGCCCGAATATTATTTCCAGTATGACAATCCGGATTTCCAGGCCCTGATGGAGGAGCTTTCGGTAACGACTGACCCGGCCGAACGCACCCGGATCAACCAGGAAGCGCAGCGCATGATCGCCGACGATTACGTGAACGCCTACCTGTTCCAACTGGCCAAGACCGGCGTGGCGAACGCCAATATCGAAGGCCTCTGGGCCAATGCCCCGACGCAGGCCAATGACATGACCGGTGTGCGTTGGACCGAGTGACCAACACACGGGGCGGCCGAAAGGTCGCCTCTGACAACGCCATGGACCTCATCATCCCGATCGTCCCAGAAGGAGAGCCCGAAACCTCCCGCCCCGATCCAGATCGCGTGGTGTCAGGCGATCCGGTGCACCGGACATGGAGTCAAGAGGACCGCGACGGGATTTTTGCTGGCATCTGGGAATCCACCCCCGGCGCATGGCGGATTTCCTACGTCGAATGGGAATATTGCCGTATCCTGTTCGGCACCTCGATCCTGCATCCAGATGGCGGCAGGCCGATGACAGTGCAGGCGGGCGACAGTTTCGTCATCCGCCCCGGCTTCACAGGCATCTGGGAAGTGCTTGAGACGACCCGCAAGGACTACGTGATCCGCCTGCCGTGACCCACTCCATCGGCGAATTGTCATGTAACCGTCACGCGCCCGGACTATTACCCCGCAAGACCAAGACACGTCGATTGACTGGGATGACTGACATGATGCTTTTGACCCGCCTGAGCGGCACTGCTGCCTTGACCCTCTGCCTGGGTGCTACGGCAGGCATGGCCGAAACGCTGCTGGTGACGAATTTCGATCCCGCAGGGGACGGCTCGCTTCAGGCCGCTCTGGACGCTGCCGCCGCCTCGCCCGAGCGCACCACGATCCTTGTGACCGAGACCGGCGGAACCCTGACGACCGAGACGGGTCTAAGCTATACCGGCTCCTCCGCCCTGACGATCTTCGGCAATGGCCTGACGGTCGCTTCGCAAGCAAATGTCACGCTGTTCTCGGCCATCGGAACAGAGGAGCTTCATCTAGACGGGATCAGCTTTCAAGGCCCCGGCGGTTTTTCCATCACCGAGCGCGGGGACCTCGACGGCGCGGCGGCCAAGGGCATCTTCCTGGACGTGGCCGACGATGCGGCGGGCGATATCGACCTGATACTTTCGAATGTGTCTGTGGCGGAGGTTGCGGGCCACGGCATCCATGTGTCTGATTGCACGCTGGCAGATGAGTGCGGCGGGGGCGGCGGTGGCGCAGGCGAGGGCTCACCCGCCTCAATCAATGTGCAACTGACGAATGTCCGCATCCAAGGCGTCGGCAATGGAAGCTTCGACGCCGACGGATTGCGTGTTGACGAACGCGGCGACGGCGACATCACCTTCACGGGCCAGAACGTTCTTGTGCAGGGCGTGGGCGCGGACGGGATCGAATTGGACGAAGGTCAGGATGGCGATGTGTCGATCGAGTTGATCGGTGGCGTTTTCATAGGGAACGGTGCCTATTGCGACCCGGAACTGCTGGCCGGGTACATGCCTGCCGAGCCCGAAGGCGAATTCGACGAAGGGGAAATGGCCGCTGACGCAATTCCCGGCCTCGTCGTTGAAAGCCCCGACGATAGGTGCTTCGAACGACAGGTTGATTTTTACGATGACGGTTCGGTCGAGGAATACGAATTCGCTATCGACGTGGATGACGGCTTCGACGTGGACGAGGCCGGCACCGGTTCGTTGTTCGGCACCTTCTCCGGCGGCGAGATGAGCGGAAATTTCGACGAAGGCTACGATTTCGACGAGGAAGGCCCCGGCGATATCGATGTGGTCTTCACCGGCTTGATCGCCACCGGCAACACCGACGACGCCATCAAGCTGAGCGAGGCGGATGACGGCCATGTCTACGCAGTGTTCACGGCGGTGGAGGCCACCGGCAACGGGGGTGTCGGGATCGTCGGAGAAGAGGAAGACTCGGGCAACCTGCAACTGGTGCTGGTCGGGGTCGCCACCGCTGGCAATGACGACGGTGACTTGGGCGTCGAAGGCGTGCAGGAAGACGACGGCGAAGGCCTTGTCTACGTCATCGACAGCGAGATCGCGGACGGGATCGAAACCGAGGGCGCAACGCTGACCGCAAACTGAATTTCAACCGCAGGCCCGCTGCCATTCAAGGGCCGAACCTATTTCAATGCCCCCGCCGTTTCCACGGTGGGGGTTTTTCATGCGCTCTTCGGAACATTCGGCTGAACCATGACGCGCCAGGGGGAACCGATCAAGTCGCCTCTGGCCCAATGTGCGGCGGCACCCTAACCTACGTGAGATGACCCGCTACCTGCTCACCCGCGCGCTGTCCCTGACGTTGACCCTGATCGTGGCCAGCATCGTAATCTTTGTCGTGATCGAGGTCATCCCCGGCGATCCCGCCGCCTACATGCTCGGGCTGAACGCCACGCCCGAAGCGATCGACAACCTGCGTGCCGAGTTGGACCTGGGCGGCTCGATGGGCGTGCGCTACTTCGCTTGGATCACGGGCATGCTGAAAGGTGATTTCGGCACCTCCTACAACTATCGCGTGCCCGTGGCGGGTCTTGTGGCGGACCGCATCTGGGTGTCGCTACCGCTGGCCCTGCTGGCACTGGCCCTGTCGACCCTCATCGCCATTCCGGCGGGCGTGATCGCGGCCTCGGCGCGCGGACGGGCGGGTGATTTCGCGGTGATCGGCGTCACGCAACTGGGCATCGCCGTGCCGAATTTCTGGTTCGCGATGTTGCTGGTCGCGGCCTTTGCCGTGGCGCGCCCGTGGTTCCCTTCGGGCGGGTTTCCCGGGTGGGATGCGCCGCTTTCGGCGTTGAAATCCTTGACCCTTCCGGCCATCGCGCTGGCACTTCCGCAGGCTTCCATCCTGGCGCGGGTGATGCGCTCGGCCCTGATCGAAACGCTGGACCAGGACTATATCCGCACGGCGCGAGCGAAGGGCCTCAACCCCGGACAGGCGATCCGCCGCCATGCCCTGCGCAACGCGCTGATCCCCGTGCTGACGATTCTGGGCCTGCAATTCAGCTTCCTGTTGGCAGGTGCCATCATCATAGAGAACGTGTTCTACCTGCCCGGCCTCGGCCAGTTGATCTTCAACGGCATCACCCAGCGCGATCTGGTGGTGGTCGAAAGCGTCACCATGCTGCTGGTCTTCGCGGTCATCGTCGTGACCTTCGCGGTGGACATCGCCTATGCCATCGTCGATCCAAGGCTGCGCCGCAGATGATGCGCCTGCCTCCGACCTTGATCCTTGGCGCGCTGATCACGCTGTTCTTTGCTGCGTTGGCCGTGCTGAGCCTTGTCTGGACGCCCTATGACATCGCCTCGCTCAGCGTGTCCAACCGCTTTCAGCCGTGGAGCGGCGCGCATCTGCTGGGCACCGACCAGTTCGGGCGCGACATTGCGTCGATGCTGATGGAAGGAACACGCACCTCCATCGCCGTGGCGCTGGTGGCCATCGGCATCGGCGTAGCGCTTGGCGTGCCACTTGGCCTTGCCGCCGCCGCCCTGCGCGGATCGCTGCTGGACGAGGTGATCATGCGCGGCAACGACATGATCTTCGCCTTTCCCTCCCTGGTCATCGCCATCCTGATCACCGCGATATGGGGGCCGTCGGCGACCAACGCGATCCTTGCCATCGGCATCTTCAACATCCCCGTCTTCGCCCGTGTCGCGCGCGGCGGCGCACTGCCGATCTGGACTCTGGACTATATCCTTGCGGCCCGCACGGCGGGCAAGTCGCGCGCGCGGATCAGTGCCGAGCATGTCCTTCCCAACATCGCCAACCTGCTGATCGTGCAGGCCACGATCCAGTTCTCGCTGGGGATCCTAGCCGAGGCGGCGCTCAGCTATGTGGGCCTCGGCGCACAGCCGCCCACGGCATCGCTTGGCAAGATGCTGTCGGACGCCCAGACGCTGACCTATTCCTATCCCTGGCTGGCCATCCTGCCCGGCCTGTCCATCGTCGTTCTTGTCCTTGGCCTCAACCTGATGGGCGACGGGCTGCGCGATGCGCTGGACCCCCGGCTGCGGAGGATGCGGGGATGATCGCGGTAGATGGCCTGAACCTCTCCATTCGCGGCATGCCGATCCTGTGCGAAGTGTCGATGCAGATTGCGCAGGGCGAGATTTTCGGGCTGGTGGGCGAGTCCGGGTCCGGCAAGTCGATGACCGCGCTCGCGCTGATGGGCCTACTGCCACGCGGGGCGGCGGTTTCCGGCCATGCCAGTCTGGATGGCACCGACCTGCTGGCCCTGCGCGAGGCGCAGTTGCAACGCCTGCGCGGCAACGACATCTCGATGATCTTTCAGGAACCAATGACGGCGCTGAACCCGGTGCAAACCATCGGTGACCAGGTGGCCGAGACTCTGCTGATCCACCGCCGCGCGGGCCGGGTCGAAGCGCTGCGCCGCGCACGGGCGCAGTTGGACCGCGTCGGCCTTGGCCACATCGCGCTGGACCGCTATCCGCACGAGCTGAGCGGTGGCCAGCGGCAACGCGTTTGCATCGCCGCCGCCATCGCCCTGCATCCCCGCCTGCTGATCGCAGACGAACCGACGACCGCGCTTGACGTGACGACGCAAGCGCAGATCCTCGATCTGCTCAAAGACCTTGTGACGGAAGAGAACATGGCGCTGTTGCTGATCACCCACGACCTTGCCGTGGTGTCGGACATAGCGCACCGCATCGCCGTCATGCAGCGCGGCGCCATCGTCGAACAGGGCGAGACGGCGCAGGTGCTGCGCGATCGGGCCCACCCCTATACCCGCGCGCTCTTCGCCGCGTCGGCCCACCAGCCCGACCGGGCCGCTTCGAAAACCGCCGATGCAATCCTGCGCGTTGAGGATGTGCACCGCCACTATCCCAGCCCGCGCAAGGGACTTGCTCGGGGCACGCCGGTCCGCGCCGTCGATGGCGTCAGCTTCATGCTCAGGCGCGGCGAAAGCCTTGGATTGGTTGGGGAAAGCGGCTGCGGCAAATCCACCCTCACCCGCGCCATCCTTGGTCTTGATCCGCTCAGCGCGGGCAGCATCACGCTTAATGGCCATCCCGTCTCACCGACGATGCCGCGTGCCGTGCGAGCCGACATGCAGGTGGTGTTCCAGGATCCCTATGGAAGCTTCAACCCGCGCTGGCGCGTCGACCGCATCCTGACCGAGCCATTCCACCTGCTCGATACGCTACCGCCCCGCGATACCGCCATCGCAGAAGCGCTTCACGCCGTGCGCCTGTCGCCCGATGATGCCCTGAAATACCCGCACGAGTTTTCCGGAGGCCAGCGCCAGCGCATTGCGATCGCACGCGCGTTGATCACCCGACCGAGGCTGCTGGTCCTTGACGAGGCCGTCAGCGCGCTGGACGTGTCGGTGCGGGCGCAGATCCTTGACCTGCTGGCCGAATTGCAAGGCCAACTTGGCCTCAGCTACCTGTTCATCTCCCATGATCTGACCGTCGTGCGTGCCATCACCGACCGGGTGCTGGTCATGCAGGCCGGTCGCATCGTGGAAGACGGCGCCACAGAAGCGGTCTTCACCAACCCACGCCATGCCTATACGCAAGCCCTGCTGACCGCCGCCCCGCGCCTGCCCAACTCTTTCGGAGCCTTCATTCAATGACCGACCTTCCCCTGTGGTTTGATCCCGCGCTGCTGTTCATCGGTGGCCAGTGGTCCCCCTCCGCCACCGACGAGACACTGCCCGTCATCGACCCGTCGACCGGCGTGGAAATCGCCCGGATCGCCCGTGGGGGGAAGGCCGATATCGCTGCCGCGGTCATCGCCGCCGAAACCGCGCTAGCGGGTGCGTGGGGCGCGATGCCAGCCTTCGAACGGGGCCGCATCCTGTCCCGTCTCGGCATGCTGGTATTGGATCACGTCGATGCGCTGGCCGAGATGGAAGCCCGCGATGTCGGCAAGCCGCTTCGCCAGGCGCGCAACGATGTGATCGCACTGGCGCGGTATTGCGAATTCTACGGCGGGGCGGCAGACAAGCTGCATGGCCAGACGATCCCGTTCCAAGCCGGCTTCACGGTCTACACGATGCGCGAACCCCATGGGGTGACAGGCCATATCATCCCGTGGAACTACCCGATGCAGATCCTCGGGCGCTCCATCGGAGCGGCGCTGGCCACGGGCAATGCCTGCGTCCTGAAACCGGCGGAAGAGGCGTGCCTGACGGCCCTTGCCTTCGCCGATCTGGCCCGGCAGGCGGGGTTTCCGCCGGGGGCCTTGAACGTCGTGCCGGGGCTGGGGCTTGAAGCCGGGGCCGCGCTGACCGCAAATCCGGGCATCCGCCATCTATCGTTCACCGGCTCCGTCGCCACGGGCCGCCATGTCCAGATCGCGGCGGCCGAAAACATCGTGCCGGTAACGCTGGAGCTTGGCGGCAAGTCTCCGCAACTCGTCTTTGCCGATGCCGATCTGGACCGCGCTTTGCCGTTTCTGGTGAACGCGGGCATCCAGAACGCGGGCCAGACCTGCTCCGCCGGATCGCGCATCCTTGTGCAACGTTCAATCCACGATCAGCTGGCAGTTCGGCTCGCCTCCGCGATCAACGCCCTGAAGGTCGCGCCCGCGATGGACGATGCCGATGTCGGACCGCTGGTCTCGGCCCGGCAGAAATCCATCGTCGAGAGCTTCTTGGCCAAGGCCACGTCCGGCCAGATCCTTGCACAGGCACCTCTGCCCGCAGGCCTGCCACGGGGCGGCAACTACATCGCGCCCACCCTGATCGGCCACATTCCCCCGGACCACCCGCTGGCACAGGACGAGATATTCGGCCCGGTGCAGGTCCTCATTCCGTTCGATGACGAAGATGACGCGATCCGCATCGCCAATGGCACCAAGTACGGGCTTGTCGCCTCGGTCTGGTCGGCGGATGGCGGGCGGCAGATGAGGCTCGCCAAACGGCTCCATGCGGGGCAGGTGTTCCTGAACAATTACGGCGCGGCAGGTGGGGTGGAACTGCCCTTTGGCGGCACCGGGCATTCCGGCCACGGCCGCGAGAAGGGGTTCGAGGCGCTGTATGCCTTCACCGCGCTGAAAACGGTTGCGGCCTGGCACGGATAGGCTTTCCATGGACGCCTCGCACGACCGCCGCTAGGCTTGCCAAAACCACCAAGGACCCCCGATACCGCATGGGCAAGTTCCCCACCTTCTTCGTCCTCCTGTTGCTGGCCGGCGTGGCCGGGGCGATCTTCGGCGCGCTGCACAACCAACTCAGCTACACGGTCGGGCCAAGCTATTTCACGGCGTTCAAGTTCCCCCAGTTCGATATCGCCGAGGCGCTGCCCCACCGGATCGGCGCAGCTCTGGTCGGCATCTATGCAAGCTGGTGGATGGGCGTTCTCGTGGGGCTGCCTGCATTCGCCTTCGGCCTGCTCACCGTGCCGTCGGCTCGCACCTATATGGCGGCGGGATTGGGTGCGATATTCCTCGTGGTGGTGCTGGCGACCTTCGGCGCGTTGGCGGGCCTTCTGGGCGGGCTGATTGCGGACAATACCGGCCTTCTCGACCCATACCTGACGTTCCGGGACGGACCCACGCGGTCCGATTTCATCCGAGCAGGCTTCATGCACGATGCCACCTATGTCGCGGGGGCGCTCGGTGCGCTTGCCGCGTTCTTCCCCATGCGCCGCGCCCGTCAGATCGACCTGCGCCGCCCCCGAACGGAGACCTGAACCATGCGCCTTGCAGGCAAGACAGCCATCGTGACCGGCGCCGCGTCCGGCTTTGGTGCGGGCATTGCACGGGTGTTCTCGCGCGAAGGCGCTTCCGTTCTGGTGGCCGACCTGAACGAAGCCGCCGCCATCGCCGTCGCGGATGAGGTCGGCGGAATCGCGATCCGCACCGATGTGTCCAAGGGCGCGGATGTCGCCGACATGGCGCAGACTGCCATGACTCAATGGGGCCGCATCGACATCCTTGTGAACAATGCTGGCATAACGCATCGCAAGGGAAATCTCGAGGATGTCAGCGAAGATGAATTCGACCGCGTCCTTGCCGTCAATGCCAAGTCCGTCTACCTGACAGCGCGCGAGATCGTGCCGCACATGAAGGCGGCCGGAACCGGCGCGATCTTGAACATCGCGTCCACTGCGGGCCTGTCCCCGCGGCCGCAGCTCAACTGGTATAACGCCTCCAAGGGTTGGATGATCACGGCGACGAAGACCATGGCGGTGGAACTTGCGTCCGCAGGTATCCGCGTCAACGCGCTTTGCCCTGTGGCGGGCGAAACGCCGCTGCTGGCGAGTTTCATGGGCGAGGATACTCCCGAGATGCGCGCCAAGTTCCTCGCCACGATCCCGCTCGGCCGCTTCAGCCAGCCGCAGGATATGGGTGAGGCGGCCGCTTTCCTGTGCTCGGACGCGGCCTCCATGATAACCGGCGTAGCGCTGGAAGTGGACGGGGGGCGCTGTATTTGAGGCAATTCCCGGTGCCACAGCGAGCTTCAGACTGCGGCGTTCCGATGGCGACCCTTGAAACCTCACCCGGGCGCGAAGCCTCGGGCTACGGGCAAGGCTACCGTGCGGGTGTCCGGCGCGTCGCGGGCGATGTTCCGCCCCCGCCTGCGATGGCACCATGACCGGCAGCCCCTATACCCGCCACGATCTGCCCGCCGACATCGCCGTCTTCAAAGGCGATTTCGCCAGCCAGCCGCTGGTCTTTGCGCATCTTCTGGACGCCGCACCGGACCTTGATCTTGACCATGTGCAGGTGATCCAGTCGAAGCGAGCGCTCCGCCTCGCGGCCCATTTCGACCCGCCGACTTGCGCCACCCTCGAAGCCGCCAGCGCGAACACGCTTGTCCTCATCCTGCCCGCCGCCTTTCCCGGCCTCAGTTGCCCCCTTGCCCGGACCAGGCGGCTCGCGCCCCTCGGAACCTTTCGCGGAACCGTTCCGCATTTGAGCGCCGCACCATGATGACGCCCGGGTCCCGGAACCTCATCACCGATGTCGCAGGGCTAAAGGTCGGCAATGCGCAGAACGACCATATCAAGACTGGCGTGACGGTTCTGGTCGGCGACAGGCCGTTCACCGCCGCTGTGCATGTCATGGGCGGCGCCCCCGGCACGCGGGAGACGGACCTGCTCGCTCCCGACAAGACAGTGCAGCAAGCCGACGCCTTCGTGCTCGCGGGGGGATCGGCCTTCGGCCTCGACGCTGCGTCCGGCGTGGCGGACGCGCTGCGCGCGCAAGGCCGAGGATTTGCGGTCGGCGACCAGACGGTGCCGATCGTTCCGGCTGCGATCCTGTTCGATCTCATCAACGGAGGCGACAAGGAATGGACGGCGAACCCCTATAACGCGTTGGGACGCGAGGCCCTTACAGGGGCTTCCGACACTTTCGCGCTTGGCAGCCATGGCGCTGGAACCGGTGCGCTGATCGCGGACCTCAAGGGCGGGCTTGGATCTGCCTCCATCCGGATCGGGGAACATACGGTGGGCGCTCTGGTCGCGGTGAATGCGCTGGGGCGGGTGACCGTTGGCGATACCAGGCATTTCTGGGCCGCACCGTTCGAGATGGAGGCCGAATTCGGCGGCCATGGCACGGCATCGTCCTTCGATCCGCAGGCGATCCCGCCGGTCAAGGGCGGGGCACAGAACACCACCATTGCCATCGTCGCCACGGATGCCGCGCTGACGCAGGCGCAGGCGACCCGCATGGCCATCGCGGCTCATGACGGAATGGCCCGCGCGATCTATCCCAGCCACACCCCGATGGACGGAGACCTCGTCTTCGCAGCCGCGACCGGCGCGGTGCAGGTGGCATCTGAGGCCGAGTCTTTGCTTCTGGGCCATGCCGCCGCCCTTTGCCTCAGTCGCGCCATCGCGCGCGGTGTCCATGCGGCGACGCCCGCCCCCCATGACGCCAAGCCGACCTACCACATGCTCCATCGCTGAAACAATGTGGGGCCGCCGCTGGTGCCCTGACCTTCCCAAGAGGATGGGCGCGGCATACACTGTTCCCAGGCCACAAAAGGAGTTCGACACCATGCGCCCCGCCATTCTTGCCGCCCTGCTCATCCTTCCCCTGCCAGCCGCCGCCGACACCATCACCGATGCTCTCACGGCCGCCATTGCCGCCTACGAGGCCGGGGACATCCCCGATGCATTGGGTGAGGTCGCCTATGCGACCCAGCTTCTGAACGCGCTTCAGGCCGAGGGCTTGACCGATTTCCTGCCCGAACCCTTGGCCGGCTGGCAGCGAGAGGTCAGCTCTGCGGCCAATGCATCGCTTGGCTTCATGGGCGGCGGCACGGCTGCCGAGGCCAGCTATACCGGCCCCGGCGGACGCTTCACGATCACGCTGATGGCAGACAATCCGATGGTCGCTTCCATGGGCGCGATCCTTGGCAATGCGGCGCTGATGGGGTCCATGGGCCAGTTGGAGAGGATCAACCGCGAGAATTTCATGAACTCCGACGGCGAGTTGTCGGGGCTGATCGGCGGCCGCATCCTGATCCAGGCGAACGGATCGGATACCGATGCGATGATCGCGCATCTGGAGCAGATGGATTTCCGGGCGCTCGAGGATTTCGGGCGCTAGAAGGCGACCTTGCCGTAACAGCGCCTTGGGCCGTGAACTGAAAAGGCCCCGCCGGTCCAGCGGGGCCGGTCCAATCTCGGGCCGTATGACTCACTGACTCACCTTGTCTCGGGCGCGTCGGCGTCAGTGCAGTCGCTGGCCAACCTCGTCGATGGCCTCGTCGATCATCTTGTTCTGATCGGCAGCGCTGGTCTGGCCCGCGATGATTTCGGCGGCGACGGCGACAGCGACCGACGCTGCGCGGTCGCGTACGGCGCGGCTCGCCTTGGCTTCGGCGCTGGCGATCTGGTCTTCGGCAGCGGCAAGACGGCGCGTTATCGACCGCGCGATGTCGGCTTTCGCCAACTCGGCGGCTTCTTCGGCACTGGCGCGGGCCTCGGCCACGATGCGGGACGATTGTTCTTCCACTTCACGCGCGCGACGCTCGTAGGAGGCCAGAAGCGTCTGCGCCTCCTCGCGCAGGGCGCGGGCCTCGTCCAACTCGGCACGGATGCCTTCCGCGCGCTGATCCAGCATCCGGCCCAACATGGCGGGAACGCCGAAGTAGAACAGGATCGCAAGGAACAGCAGGAACCCGATCAGGACCACGAAATCGGTGTTGCCAAGGGACGGATCGAACAGACCATGGGGGGCGTCATAGCCTTCTTCGCCTGCGGCGAAGGCGGGCGTGGCGAACAGCATCAGGGCAAGCATGTAGCGCATGATCCTAACCCCTCACACGGGCGGCGACAGCGGAGGCCACCGCGTCGGCGTTGATATCCTGTCCCGGCGAGAGGACTCGAATGATCTCGGCGGCGACGTCGCGGGCGACTTCCTCGGCGGTGGCCAGCGCGCTGGCCTCGATCTCCGCGATGCGGGCCTCGCCTTCCGAGGCACGCGCGGCGATCTGCGCATCGGCACGGTCGATCTCGACTTGCAATTGCGCCTTGATCTCTTCCTTGGTTTCCTGGTTGATGCGCTGCGCTTCGGCGCGGGCATTGGCCAGCGCGGTGTTATACGCCTCTTCGGCATCGGCAGCCTGGCGCTTGAAATCTTCGGCCGCAGCCAGATCGTTGGTCAGCGCGCCCTGACGTTCCGCGATCACGGCCGAAATGCGGGGCAGCGCAATCTTGGCGAGCACGAAATAGATCGCCAGCAGTGTCAGAACAAGCCAGAAGATCTGGTTCGGAAACGTCGAGAAATCGAGTTGCGGCATCCCCGGACCGCCCGCATGGGCAGCATCGGCAGCCCCATGAGCGGCATCTGCGGCAGTTGTGGCTTCGTCGGCCATTGTGTCCTCCAACCGGGGTGACTTTTGACTACGAAGGCGCGCCCGTCATCGCAGGGCGAGCGCGCCAACCGTAAGGAGCTGGCGGTGTGCTTAGACCGCGAACATCAGCAGCAGCGCAACGAGGAAGGCGAAAATGCCCAGAGCCTCGGCAAAGGCGATGCCGATGAAGAGGGTTGCGGTCTGACCGGCAGCCGCAGAGGGGTTGCGCAGGGCGCCGGCAAGGAAGTTGCCAGCCACATGGCCCACACCGATAGCGGCGGCGCCGGAACCGATGGCGGCCAGGCCGGCACCGATGAATTGACCCATTTGTGCGATATCGCCTTCCATGATGTATCTCCTTACGGTTGGAAGTTTGTCCCGGTCGGGCAGCACGCCCGAACCGAATTAGTGATGCGGATGCAATGCGTCTTTCAGATAGACGCAGGTGAGGATCGTGAATACGTAGGCCTGGATCGCGGCAACCAGCACCTCTAGCCCATAGATGGCGACGATGCCGACGATCGGCGCGATCCCCGCAAGGCCAAGCGCGCCCGCGAAGCCCGCGAACACTTTAAGCACCGCGTGGCCCGCCATGACATTGCCCGCCAGACGAATGGAATGGCTGACCGGGCGCACGAAATACGAAATCAACTCGATGACGGCGAGGATCGGGCGCAGCGCCAGCGGCGCGGAGGCCACCCAGAACAGGCTCAGGAACCCGGCGCCATTTTTCACAAAGCCAAGGATCGTGACTGTCAGGAATACCGCCATCGCAAGGATCGCCGTGACGGCGATGTGCGATGTGGTGGTGAAGCTCGTGGGGATCAGGCCCAGGAAGTTGGCGAAGAGGATGTAGAGAAACAGAGTGAAGATGTAGGGAAAATAGGGTAGCGCGTCCTTGCCGGCCACATCCTCGACCATCTGGCGCACGAAGCCATAAGCCAGTTCCGCCATCGACTGTCCGCGCGACGGGATCACATTGCGTCCGCGCGTTCCGAACACCATCAGCGCCAGAACCGACAGGACGGACAGCGCCATCCACAGGGTCGCGTTGGTGATCGTGAAGATCCCGACCGCGCCATCGCCGAACAGCGGCGAGATTTCGAACTGGTCCATCGGGTGGATCGCAAGTCCGCCTGCGTAATCGTCCAGGAACGCCGCGATGAAGGCAAGAACGGCCAGGCCGATCAGGACATATGCCACAACGCGGCCCGGGCCGGACTTGGAGTCTGTAGTGGTGCTTTCAGTCGCCATCCTGCGTCCCCATCTTCTTCGCGGTCTCGCCGCGCGCCAACGTCGTCTCGCGCTTCAGCGCGTCATTCTGCATCTCGTTCGCGGACCGGATCATCGTCTTGACCCCCGCGATGAAGCCCAGGATCACAAACACGACCATCAGCCACGGTGTGGTGCCGAACGCCCGGTCCAGCCCGTAGCCTATCCCGAAACCGATGCCCAAACCGGCCACCAACTCGATCACCATCCGCCACGCCATCTGGGCTTGGGAATGGTGTTCCTCCGCCTGGGACCGGGTCGGATTGGCCCGCGACTTGGCCGATGCGATCCGCGCTTCCAACGCGGCCATGCGGTCTTCGTCGCTTTGGGCCATGGCCACACCACCCCCTCAGGAAGGATGCGCGAACCTAGGCGGCGATCCGCGCCGAGTCAACGCACGATCGAACCAGATAAGCATCTGATAACGCTCATTATTACTTCCGTGCGACACTCAAACGCCCATGCGCGGACACTTTGCTATATTCAACCAACTGGTTGACGATCGCACCTGATCACGCCTAATCGCGACATGGCCCTGACCCTCGACGCCACGTTCTCCGCCCTCGCTGACCCAACCCGGCGCGCCATCTTGCAGATGCTGCTGGAGGATGACATGGCCGTGACCGATGTGGCCGAGCCTTTCGCGATGTCGCTTGCCGCGATCTCGAAACACCTCGCCGTGCTGACGGCCGCCGGCCTCATCACGCAGGAACGGCGCGGTCGCGTGAAATGGTGCAAGCTGGAGCCGGACGCCATGAAGGCGGCATCTGTCTGGATGCAGGGTTTCGGGCAGTTCGAGCCGGTCAACCTCGACGCGTTCGAGGCCTTTCTGGCCCATGAATTTCCCGGCGACCCGCTCGACCGTCCCGCCGCGATGCCAGACGAGTCCTGATCGCGCCGCGTCGGTTTGGTGATATCGACGCCGCATCCACCCGAGCGACGGAGATCCCGACATTGCGCATGTTGCTTGCGGCCCTGCTCGTCCCCACCGCCGCAGCCGGACAGGACATCTGCACCCCCGGCTTCGTTCCCCGGGCCGAAACGGTGCCGTCCTGCTGGTCGAGGGCATGGTGTGGACGATCCGGTGCGCTGGACCGCTTCGCCGCCATCATGGCGATGCCGCCCCCCCGACGTTCACGCACAGATGACGGGCGCCATGGGCAGCGACCTGCTGATTGCGGTCTAACAAGACGGCTGGTTCGTCACCTTCCCGATGAAGGGGCAGGTGGACGGGTTGTTCATCGGGGATGGCGCGGGCGAGGATACCGCGTTCACGATGGATCTTGCCGTTACCCCCCGTCACCCCGGGCATGGGCCAGATGTGGCAGGATCTGCCTGGTCGGCTCGGTTTGTGCACCGACGCGGGCGCAGGAATGGGGTTGCTGTCGACCAACGCCACGAATGCGATGGGCACGCATACGGACGGGGCCGCGTCCTTCGCGGCGCCAGGAAGCGTGATGGTCGACATCGACATCGCCTGCGCGGACACCCGGATGGAGGTGTTCGTCCAGTTGCCAGCCCAATCGGAACCGTCACCTACCTGCTTGAACGGATCCCCGAACCACGCATGCCGCCAGCGTTTCGCCGCGCCTTCGATGATCGGTTCGGATGACCGGCAGGCGTCCGTGACGCCTCACAAGATCCCGGCGAACCGCAGGACCACGACAACGACGACGGCAACACCGATGATATAGAATATTCCTCGCATGGTCTGTCGCCTCAGATGAAGTTGATGATGGCGACGACAACGACGACAAGGCCGATAATCGTGAAGATGGAGCGCATGACGGGATCCCTTTCGATGTGCGAAGAGATAACCCCGACGAGGGCGATCTGGTTCCCTTGACCACAATCTCTAATCCTTGAGCAGCATCCCCAATGCCAGCACCGTCAGCCCGACACCGCCCAGAACCAGCACCGCTGGCACCGGCTGGCCCAACGCGATCTCCCACAAGATCACCCAGGACGGCGTCAGGTAGGTATAGGCCATCACCTTCGAAGACGGCAGCCGAAGCGAGGCGAACTGGATCAGGAATACCGTCAGCGCGCTGGCGAAAACGGCCGTGTATGCGATCGCGATCCAGACCATCGGCCGGAGCGCACCCCAATCGGTCGCCACCATGTCTCCCGCACCCCATATCGCGATGGTCCCCGCGCAGGCCAGCAAGGTGAGGAACGAGAAGACCAGCGCACTTTCGCCCCGGTTCAGCACCCGCACCATCGGGGTGTACAGCGCGTGGGCGATGCAACCCACGAAATAGATCACCTCGCCCCGGCCGATCTCGAAGGCCAGCACCGCCGAAAGGTCGGCTCGGAAGATCACCCACGCCGCCCCCACGCCCCCGACAAGTAACGCCATCGCTATGCGCCCGCCGACCACCTGCCGCAGGACCACCCAGCCGAACAGCGCGCTCATCAACGGGGTCAGGGTGAACACGGCCGCAGCCGACACCGGTGGTGCCGTCTTCAACCCCTCGAACATCAGCACGAAGTAGACGGCGAACAGCCCGCCCAGCACAAGGTAGCGCCAGGGCGCATGCAGTGCCTCGCGCGCGACGCCGCCCCGGGCCCAGACCACCGCCCCCATGATCACCGCCGCGATCCCGAACCGCACGGCGTTCAACGCGGTCGGCGCAATCTCGGCCGCCACCTGCCCGCCAAGCGAGAACGACCCCGCCACCAGGCCCGAAAAAGCCAACATCGCAAGATGGCCCTCGCGCGTCGATCCTATGGCCTCGCGCATGTCCCACCTCCTGACGGATTCATCTTCGCACGAAACGGCGGGGCGGGCCGAGGGACGGGGGCGCTGCCCCCGATGGGGGTGGGAGGGCGGGCCCTCCTACCCTTCGGCATGCACCACGGAACCGATCGGCGCAGAACCCTCGATGTCACTCCACCGGCCAGGACTTCACCTGCTCCTTGAGGTGCCGCACGAAGGTCTGCACCTTTGCGGTGCGGTGCAGGTCCATATGGGTCACCAGCCAGATCTTCGCGGTCCAGTCCTCCAGCGGCGGCAACATCTCCACCAGGTCGTCCGTGCGATCCTGGTCCCAGGACGCCACGAACCCAATCCCGATGCCGGCCAACACCGCCTCCTTCGCGGCCACCATGGACGAGGCGCGGAAATAGATCGACCGGGCCGGAACCGTGGCGTTCAGCCAAAGGTAATAGGGTGCGCGCGGGGCTTCTTCGGTGGTTCCGACGAACCGGTGTTCGGCAACATTGTCGCCGGTCAGCGGGCCATATCGCTCCACATAGCTCTTGCTCGCCACCAGCTTCAGGGTCTGCGTGAAGAAGGGCTGCACGATGTTGTCGGGTTGATCGGGCAACTTGCCTGCACGGATCGCCACATGCGCCTCACCATATTCCAGCCGGAACAGCCGCGTGTCAGAAATCAGGCGAACCCGCAGGTCGGGGTGGCGGTCCTGAAACAGCGCGATCGTCGGCACCAGAAGCGACGACAAGGCACCCAGCGAGGTCACGATCAACTCGCCCGTCACTTCGTCTCCGCGCCCCTTGATGCGGCCCGCAAGCTGGGTGAACTGGTCATCGGTCTGGGCGGCCACGGCCAGCAGGTCCTGCCCGGCCTCGGTCGCGGTGTAGCCACGCGCATGGCGCTGGAACAGTTTCGCGCCCAGCCGCGCCTCCAACGCGTCGATGTGGCGGATCACCGTGGCATGGTGGACGCCCAGAACCTCCGCCGCACCCGAAACCGTGCCGACCTTGGCCACCTGAAAGGCGGTCCTGATCTCATCCCAATTATCCATCAGAACCCAAGCGCTCCCGTTGCGCCGTGCGCTTGCGCCGCACACGGCCATTATCGGGGACAATGGGTTCACATCGCGGCGAAGGCAACGGGCGCTCGGCCCGTTCGCGGGGTTTTCTGTGCGCATTCGAACCGTTGCGCCGCATGTCCAGAAAACGAAAGCCCACCGCTGGAGATCACAACCCGCCCCGCCGACCGTCTGGTCCTGTCCGCCGACCGCCGCAAGATCGCGTTCCTGTGCATCGTCGGCGCGCCCGTCCTGGTCTGGCCTTGTCGCAAGATGGTGCAAGATGGCGACACGGAATGGTTCGGCTGCGTCTTCACCGCACTCGGGGTCGCCGTCGGCCTTGGCGGTGTCGCGGCGATGTTCCTGCGCATCAGCCTTGTTATCGACCGACCCGACGACACCGTCTCCGCCTGACCCGCCACAGCCTCGGCGGACGCCGCCACCGGACGCTCCCGCTCGGGGCAGTGGACCGGGTCGAGATCCGCGAGCTTGTGACGAACCGACAATCCCATTGCGAGCTCGTCTTCGGCCACGGTCCGATTTCGGCCTTCCCGAGTTGAAGGTAAGGGAATTCTGGACCCGCGCCGCCGCCGAGGACGCCCATTTCACGATCAACCGCAGGCTGCATCCGGACCGACGCGACCCCACTGTGAGCAGGCAGACCCCTGTGCTACGCTCCCGCCATGCGGCCCGTTTGTGCAGCCCTTGTCCTGACTGCCCTTCTCGGCACGCTGGCCACGCGCGCCGAGGCGCAGACCTGCACGCTCGACTTCACCATCGAAGTGACGCAGGGCGTCGGCACGATCCGACCCGGCGCGCGGCTGCCGGGCCACGCGATCTATACCGGGCTCGGCCGGAGCTTCCGGCAGGAAGGCGGCTCCACCGCGCATCTGGCCTCGGGCGAAATGACCCTGGGCGACAGCATCTCGGGCCCGATCTGGACCCTTGTCACGACTTCTCGCGGGAATGCCGCGGACCTGATCGGGGTCTATGCCCACCATGTCAGCGGCCTGAACGTCGCGGGGGTCGAGTTCGAAGGCCCCATGGCCCTGACCCTGTTCGGAGCGCCCGGCACCCGCGCCGATACCGCCCCCCCGACCGAACAGGCGGAATGGGACGCCATGACGCTGCGCCGCGCCTTCTCGCTCCATGCCCACGGCTCCGACATGCTGGCCGGCACCGTGCTCGACCTCGTGGTCGATTGCACCTGACAGACCCGTCCGCGCCACTGGCGATTGACTCTGCCGCCGGATCCCCTTAACCGCACATCAAATACCGGAAAGCCCACGCTTCCCGGTCCCGCGCGCGTCCGCAGGATCGCCCCCCGTCAGCGAGGTTTCGCCCACGGGGGCAAAAGCCGTTTGGACGATCGCGGGACTTGGGGCCGGGGCACACTCCCCTTACCTGATTGGGGAACCGACACGATGAAAAGGGGCCGCGCCCATGTTTGAGACCCTCTCCGACCGCCTCTCCGGCGTTTTCGACCGCCTCACCAAGCAAGGGGCGCTGTCCGAAGAGGACGTGCGCACCGCCATGCGCGAAGTGCGCGTCGCCCTGCTGGAGGCCGACGTCTCGCTGCCCGTGGCCCGCAGCTTCATCAAGAATGTCGAGAAGAAGGCCACCGGTGCCGCCGTCACCAAATCCATCACCCCCGGCCAGCAGGTCATCAAGATCGTCCATGACGAGCTGATCGCCACCCTGCGCGGCGAAGGCGATCCCGGCGTCCTGAAAATCGACAACCCGCCCGCGCCGATCCTGATGGTCGGCCTGCAGGGCTCGGGCAAGACGACGACGACCGCGAAACTCGCCAAGCGCCTGAAGGAGCGGGAGGGCAAGAAGGTCCTGATGGCCTCGCTCGACACCAACCGCCCGGCAGCGATGGAACAGCTGGCCATTCTCGGGATGCAGATCGGCGTCGACACCCTGCCGATCGTGAAGGGTGAAGACCCGGTGGCAATCGCCAAGCGCGCCAAGACGACCGCCAGCCTCGGCGGCTACGATGTCTACATGCTCGACACTGCCGGGCGCCTCCATATCGACGCCGATCTGATCGCGCAGGCCGCCGCCGTGCGCGACGTGGCCAAGCCCCGCGAAACGCTGCTGGTGGTCGATGGCCTGACCGGTCAGGACGCGGTCAATGTCGCCACCGAATTCGACGACAAGATCGGCGTCACCGGCGTGGTCCTGACGCGAATGGACGGCGACGGACGCGGCGGCGCGGCCCTGTCCATGCGCGAGATCACCGGCAAGCCGATCCGCTTCGTCGGCTTGGGCGAGAAGATGGACGCGCTCGAAACCTTCGAGCCCGAGCGTATCGCCGGCCGCATCCTCGGCATGGGCGACATCGTGGCGCTCGTCGAAAAGGCGCAGGAAACGCTGGAGGCCGAACAGGCCGAACGCATGATGCGCCGGATGCAAAAGGGTCAGTTCAACATGAACGACCTGCGCGGCCAGCTTGAACAGATGCAAAAGATGGGCGGCATGGAAGGGCTCATGGGCATGATGCCCGGCATGGGCAAGATGGCCAAACAGGTGCAGGAGGCGGGGCTCGATGACAGGATGATCACTCGCCAGATCGCGCTCATCCAGTCGATGACCAAGAAAGAACGCGCCGCCCCGCAAATCCTTCAGGCCAGCCGCAAGAAACGCATCGCCAAGGGCGCCGGGCAAGAGGTGTCGGAGCTCAACAAGCTGCTGAAAATGCACCGCCAGATGGCCGACATGATGAAGAAGGCCGGCAAGAAAGGCCCGCGCGGCATGATGGCCGGCTTTACACCGCCGGGGGGCGGCGGACCGGATCCGGCGCTGCTGGAACGCATGAAGGGCGGCGCAAAGAGCGGCGGTCTTCCGGGACTTCCGGGCGGTGACAAACCGGCCTCCGGCGGATCATCCCTGCCGGGGCTGGGCGGCGGCGCGCCACAACTCGGCCCGGACGGGCTGCCCCTCGGGTTCGGCAAGAAATAAGCATCTCAATTCAATCGTATAACACTCAAGGAAACAAACACATGGCACTTAAAATCCGTATGTCGCGCGGCGGCTCCAAGAAGCGTCCCTTCTACCGTATCGTGATCTCCGACTCGCGCTCCCCGCGCGATGGCCGCTTCATCGACCGCGTCGGCTCCTATAATCCGATGCTGCCCAAGGATGCCGAGCGCGTGAAGCTCGATCTGGAAAAGATCGCCGAATGGTATGCCAAGGGTGCCCGCCCGACCGACCGCGTTGCGCGCTTCATGCATGAAGCGGCGCCCGACACCTATGCCTGGAAGCATGGCGACAACCCGAACAAGGGCAAGCCGTTTTTGTTTAATGATGCGGCGACCACCGAGAAGCTGGCG
>CAZTUG010000035.1:0-31947 GCA_964615955.1 uncultured Roseicyclus sp. | reverse complement strand
ATAGCGCTTGCCGTTGCGCTGGATGCCGCAGATCTTGTCGAAGAACGACGACAGCACGCGCGTGTAAGGATTGCGCACGCAGGTGAAGGCATAGCTCTTGTGGCCCCTCACATTCTCCTCGATCAACGGCTGGCTGGCATCGAAAGCCCACTTGTGCATGCCATCCCTGGCATCGTGGATGTCGCCGTCGAAGAACGCACCGTTATCGGTGTAATACATGATCTGGCCGATGGTCGAGCAGGCGCATTTGGGCACCACGCGGTAGACCATGCTTTGGCTCGTCGTCATCCACGTGCCCGGAAAACCCATCTGCTCACCCCCCAATACGCCGCCCGATTGTCGAATTTCATCAGGTCTTAAGACATGAATTGCAAACAAATGGTGTCGCTTCAATCTCCGTCGGCTATAAATGGGTTAACAATAAGCCTTATGGACAGGCAATCGTTTCGAGCATGGCAAAAATCGCCTTCATCCTCCTGTGCCACAAGGATGCACCCTCGATCATCGCCCAGGCCAGCCGCCTGACGGCGACGGGCGATTACGTGTCGATCCATTTCGACGCCCGCGCCAAACCGGCGGACTATGCCGCCATCGTCACCGCGCTGGCGGACAATGCGGGCGTGACCTTCGCGAAGCGGCGCATCAAGTGCGGCTGGGGGGAATGGTCGCTGTGCCAGGCGACGCTGCTGGCCGTCGAGGCGGCGGTGGAGGCCTTCCCGAAGGCGACGCATTTCTACATGCTCTCGGGCGACTGCGCGGCGGTGAAATCCGCCCGATACGCCCACCGCTTCCTTGACGCCCGTGACAAGGATTATGTCGAGTCGTTCGATTTCTTCAATTCCGACTGGATCAAGACCGGCTTCAAGGGCGAACGGCTCTACTACCGGCACCTCTTCAACGAACGCAATCACAAGCGCCTGTTCTACGCCTCCTACCACCTGCAACGCCGCCTCGGGCTGTCCCGCAAGATCCCCGAGGACATCCAGGTCATGATCGGCTCGCAATGGTGGTGCCTGCGCCGCAGCACCATCGTGTCGATCCTGCAATTCTGCCGCGACCGGCCCGACGTGATCCGTTTCTTCCGCACCACGTGGATCCCGGACGAGACGTTCTTCCAGACCCTCGTGCGCCACCTCGTGCCGACGCGCGAGATCGAAAACCGCACCCTGACCTTCAAGTTGTTCAGCGATTACGGCATGCCCGTCACCTTCTACAACGACCAGTATGACCTTCTGATCAGCCAGGATTTCCTGTTCGCGCGCAAGATCTCGTCCGAGGCGGCGCTGCTCAAGGACCGGCTCGGCGCGCTGTGGAATTCCGGCCGCCGCGACTTCGCCACCTCGCAGGAAGGACCGAAGCTGCACGCCTTCCTGACCGGGCGCGGGCGCATCGGCAAACGCTTCGGCACGCGGTTCTGGGAACGCGAAAGCACGCTTGGCCCCGACCGCGACCTCTACATGCTGGTGTGCAAGAAATGGCACGTCGCCAAGCGCCTGCTGCGGGCCTCCTCCAGCCTGCTCGACATCAAGGGGATCGAATACCTGTTCGACGAGGCGGGCTGCCGCGTGCCGCATCTGGGCGGGATCGAGCGGACGTTGGAAAAACGCAATCGCCACCGACGCGCGCTGATGCGGATGATGTTCGATTACTACGGGACCGAACAGATGATCATCTGCCTCGATCCGGCCAATCTGGACCTGATGCGCGATTTCATGTCCGACCGCGCCAATACCCGCATCCTCGAGGTTCAGTGCCTGTTCGACGACCAGTATCTGGTCGGCCATGCGCACCGCGTCGGGCTGGCCACCGACGACACGCCGGGCGAGGTCATCGCCCGCATGCTGCCCACCCTGCGCCACGAATTCCTCGACGAACAGACCGCCATCCGCGAGGCCGAGTTTCCGCGCCATTTCCGCTTGCGCGAAGGCCGCTCCCTGGCCGAGAACGGCACCGTCCTGTCCGAATTCTTCGGGATCGACCCCGAACGCGGGCAGGCCCTGGCCGAAACGCAACACCTGTTCGCGGATTGAAGGGACAAGACATGCCGTATGCCTATGACGACCAGAACATCTTCGCCAGGATCCTGCGCGGGGACATTCCCAACAAGACCGTGGCCGAAACCGGGCATACGCTCGCTTTCGCCGACATCTCGCCGCAGGCCCCCGTGCATGTGCTGGTGATCCCGAAGGGCCCCTATGTGTGTTTCGACCATTTCGCGGCCGAGGCCAGCGATGCCGAGATCGCCGATTTTCATCGCGTCGCGGCACGGATCTGCGCCGATCTGGGCGTGGCGCCGGGTGGCGGCGGGGCCGGGTATCGGACGATTTCCAATGCCGGCACGGACGCGGTGCAGGAGGTGCCCCATTACCACATGCATATCCTTGGCGGGCGGCCCCTGGGGCGGATGCTGGACAAGGGCTGAGCGCACCATCGGCGGGCGCAGGCGCGCGGCGCCGAGGTCGGCGTCGAGTTTTCCTGCCAAGATGAATGAGGGCCGCGCGACCAACCGCACCCTTGTCCGGCTTGGGGGGGTCTGGCATATCAGCGCAGGATCATCGCAACCAAGAGGCGCGCCCATGGCATTCGAAGCCCCCGAGACCGAAGTGACGACGCAGTGGCGCGTGGCCTGCGACGGCGGCGGCAGCGCGACGGGCCATCCCCGCGTCTGGTTGCAGATCGCGCCCGATATCGGGTTCGTCGAATGCGGCTATTGCGACAAGCGCTTCGTGCATGAGGAGTTCGCGGACAAGCTGGCGTGATCGGACGCGCGCTGCGCCGGACGGGCCGTTTTGCGGGCAGCCTCGTGGGGGCGGCCCTTGCCGGTGCGGGGCTTTATCTGGCGGCGGCGGCGCTGGGCGGCGCGATCCCGGGACGGGTGGCCGTGCTGCCGCCGGGCGACGCGGTGGAGGTCGGGCTTCTGTTCGGCCCGATCCACGTCGATTTTCTGCTGCCCGCCACGCCCCCGACACGGGCGCTGCTGCGCGACGCCAGCGCGGCGGTGGATGATCCGGGCGTGGCCCACCTGATCGTCGGCTGGGGCGCGCGCGAGTTCTACACCACCGCCGCCACCTTCGCCGACATTACTGCCGGGGCCACGTTGCGCGCGGTGGCGGGCGATGCCTCCGTCCTGCGGGTCGATGTCACCGGCCCGATCTCTCCCGCTGCGGTGTATCCGCGCCTGCACCTGTCGGCGGCGCAATATGACGCGCTGCTGGCCGCGATCGCCGAGACCGGCCTCGGCCCGCGGGTCGCGGGCGCGGGGTTCACCGGGACCGACGGCTTCCTGGAGGCGGAACCGCGCTTCCACGCCTTGCGCACCTGCAACACCTGGGTCGGGCGCGTATTGCGCGGCGCCGGGGTGCCGGTCGGGGCCTGGACGCCCACCCCCTACAGCCTGCGCCTGTCGCTCTGGCGCGCGGGGCTTGGGTGAAAAACGCGGTCGCAGGCGCGCCCGCCGCGCGCTAGAACGGGGCGAGAACCGGGGAAGGGCACAGCACCATGGCATTCGGAAAAGGGCATCACCTGCATCTGGTGGACGGCTCGGCCTTCATCTTCCGCGCCTACCACGCGCTGCCGCCGCTGACGCGCAAATCCGATGGCTTGCCGATCGGCGCGGTCAGCGGCTTTTGCAACATGCTTCACAAGATGATCGTGGACAATGGCGGCGCCGATGGCCCGACCCATGCCGCCGTGATCTTCGACAAGGGCTCCCACACCTTCCGCAACGATCTCTACGACCAGTACAAGGCCAACCGCGAGGCCATGCCCGAAGACCTGCGCCCGCAGATCCCGCTGACCCGCGAGGCGACGCGCGCCTTCAACCTGCCCTGCATCGAGATGGAAGGGTATGAGGCCGACGACATCATCGCCACCTATGCCCGCATGGCGCGCGAGGCGGGCGGGCGCTGCACCATCATCTCGTCCGACAAGGACATGATGCAGCTCGTCGGCGACGGGGTGGAGATGTTCGACGCCATGAAGAACCTGCGCATCGACCGCGACCAGGTGGAGGCGAAATTCGGCGTCGGCCCGGAACGGGTGGTGGACGTGCAGGCGCTGGCGGGCGATTCGGTCGACAACGTGCCGGGCGCGCCGGGCATCGGCATCAAGACGGCGGCGCTGTTGATCAACGAATTCGGCGATCTCGACAGCTTGCTGGAACGCGCGGGCGAAATCACCCAGCCCAAGCGCCGCCAGACCTTGATCGAGCATGCCGACCAGATCCGCCTGTCGCGCCAGCTTGTCCTGCTCGATGACCGGGTGACGCTGGAGGAAACGCTGGACGATCTGGAGGTTTGCGAGCCCGACGCCGACACCCTGCTGGCCTTCCTCGCGCAGATGGAATTCCGCACCCTGACCAAGCGCATCGCGGATCACCTGGGCACCGAACCGCCCGCCATCGCCGACCCCGCGCCCGAAGCCGCCGCCGAGGCCCCGGATGCGCCGCCCATCGACCCCTCCGCCTACGAGGTCGTGCGCGATCTCGAGGCCCTGCAAGGCTGGATCGCGCAGGCACGCGCGCGCGGCGCGGTCGCCTTCGATACCGAAACCACGTCGCTGGACGAAATGCGGGCCGAACTGGTCGGCGTCTCGCTCTGCGTCGAGCCGGGCCGCGCCTGCTATGTCCCGCTGCAACATCGCGGCGCGGGCGATGGCCTTTTCGCCGATGCCACCCTGGCCGACGGGCAGATCCCCTTCGCGGCCGCGCTGGACGTTCTCAAGCCGATGCTGGAGGATGACAGCATCCTCAAGATCGCCCAGAACGCGAAATACGATGTGAAGGTGCTGGCGAATTACGACATCCATGTCGCCCCCATCGACGACACCATGCTGCTGTCCTATGCGCTGCATGGCGGGCTGCACAATCACGGCATGGACGCCCTGTCGGAACGCTACCTGTCCCATAACCCCATTCCGATCAAGGACTTGATCGGCACCGGCAAGGCGCAGGTGACCTTCGACAAGGTGGCCGTCGACCGCGCCGCGCCCTACGCCGCCGAAGACGCCGACATCACGCTCCGCCTGCACCGCCTGTTCAAGCCGCAACTGCACAGCGCCCGCGTCACCCGCGTCTACGAACGCCTCGAACGCCCGCTTGTGCCCGTGCTGGCGCGGATGGAACGCGCCGGCATCAAGGTGGACCGCGACGTGCTCAGCCGCATGTCCAACGCCTTCGCCCAGAAGATGGCGGGGCTGGAGGCGGAAATCCACGACCTCGCGGGCGAGCGCTTCAATGTCGGCTCCCCCGCGCAACTGGGCGAGATCCTGTTCGACAAGATGGGCCTGCCCGGCGGCAAGACCGGCAAGGCGGGCAAATATTCCACCGGCGCCGATATCCTCGAAGATCTCGCCACCGAACACGACCTGCCGGGCCGGGTGCTGGACTGGCGGCAATTGTCGAAGCTGAAATCGACCTATACCGACGCGCTGCAAGACCACATCAACCCCGATACGGGCCGCGTCCATACCTCCTATGCCATCGCGGGGGCCAATACCGGGCGCCTCGCTTCCACCGATCCGAACCTGCAGAACATCCCCGTCCGAACCGAGGACGGCCGCCGCATCCGCACCGCCTTCGTCGCCCCGCAAGGCCGCGTGCTGGTCTCCCTCGACTATTCCCAGATCGAATTGCGCATCCTCGCCCATATCGCGGGCATCGACGCGCTGAAACAGGCCTTCCGCGACGGGCAGGATATCCACGCCGCCACCGCCTCCGAAATGTTCGGCGTGCCGCTCGACCAGATGACGCCCGACATTCGCCGCCAGGCCAAGGCGATCAATTTCGGGGTGATCTACGGCATTTCCGGCTTCGGCCTCGCGCGCAACCTGCGCATTCCGCGCGCCGATGCGCAGGGCTTCATCGACCGCTATTTCGAGCGTTTCCCCGGCATCCGCGACTACATGGACGCCACCAGGCAATTCGCCAAGGACAACGGCTTCGTCCAGACGCTGTTCGGGCGCAAGATCCACACCCCCGAGATCAACGCCAAGGGCCCCGGTGCCGGTTTCGCCGCCCGCGCCGCGATCAACGCGCCCATCCAGGGGACGGCGGCGGATGTGATCCGTCGCGCCATGATCCGGATGGAGGCGGCGATCGAAGGCGTTCCCGCGACGATGCTGTTGCAGGTGCATGACGAACTGGTCTTCGAGGTGGACGAGGATGCCGCCGAAACCCTCATCGAAAAAGCCCGCGCGGTGATGGAGGGCGCGGCGCTCCCCGCCGTCCACCTCTCGGTCCCGATCACGGTCGATGCGGGGCAGGGGCCGAACTGGGCCGAGGCCCATTGAAGTTGTTGCACTGGACTAGAATAGGACATTAGCATGAAACCGCTGATCTCAATCATGATTGCCCTGTCATTTGCTTCTGCTTCCCCCGCCTTGAGCCAGCAATTTCAAGCTGTTGCGCAGGCGGATGGCCCGGGATTGTGGGTCGTGAATACTATTACAGGCGAAGTAAGGAATTGCGCTCCACGTTCTGATGCTGCGTCACCTAGCGGCTACTCCTTGTTTTGTGTCGATGAACCACAGTGACCCCATCCGTGCCTGGCCGGACCTCCGCGCGCTGGCCCTGTCCCTGAACCTGCCACGCGTCGAGGACGCCGTCAGTTGGGGCCATCCGAACCTCAAGGCCCATGGCAAGATGTGGTGCTGGTGGTCGCCTTATATCGATGCCGCGATCTTCAAGGGCAGCATCGAGGAACGCGAAGCGCTGCGCGACGCCGACCCGCAAACCTTTGTGATGCATGAACATTATCGCAATTCCGGCTGCCTGCTCGTGGCCGCGGGCCGGATCGACCGGGGCTGGGCCGAGGCCCGCCTGCGTCGCACATGGGAGGACATGGCCCCCAAGCGCTGGCTCGCGACATGGAAGGCGGGCCAGCCATGAGCCGCCCCCGGCCACGCGCGAAGCGCCCCAGGACCGGGCCGACCCGCCTGATCGCCTTCAACAAGCCGATGGATGTGCTCAGCCAGTTCACCGATGATGGCAAATGGCCGGGCCTGTCGCACTATCTCGACATGCCGGGGATCTATCCCGCAGGCAGGCTGGACCGCGACAGCGAGGGGCTGCTGCTGCTGACCGATGACGGCATCCTGCAAGCCCGCATCACATCACCCAAGACATTGACGCAAAAGACTTATTTCGCGCTGGTGGAAGGTGTGCCCGATGACGCGGCGCTGGCCGCCCTGCGCGCGGGCGTCACGCTGAACGATGGCCCGACCCGCCCGGCCGAGGCTGCGGCGATCGCCCCGCCCGGCTGGCTCTGGCCCCGCGAGCCGCCCGTGCGCCTGCGCAAGACCGTGACAGATAGCTGGCTCCGCCTGACCATCACCGAGGGTCGCAACCGGCAGGTGCGCCGCATGTGCGCCGCTGTCGGTCTGCCCGTGCTACGGCTGGTGCGCTGGTCCATCGGCCCGCACCAGCTTGGCGATCTCCAACCTGGCCAATGGCGCGACCTTGGCGCGAACCTCCCCGTAACCCCGCGCCCCTGAACGAAAAAATGCTGCACGACCGGCGCGCGTTTCCTTCATCTTGGCGAAAAACTCTGGGGAGTTTGAGGGGCTAGCCCCTCAATCCGTCCCTCAGGCCAGCATCACCACCGGGTTTTCGAGGTTGCCCTTGATCGCCTCCAGAAGCTGCGCCCCCAGCGCCCCGTCGATCACCCTGTGATCGACACTCAACGTCACCGACATCACCGTCGCCACGGCAAGCTCGCCATCCGCGCCGACCACGGGTTTCTTCACCCCCGCGCCGACTGCCAGGATCGCGCCATGGGGCGGGTTGATGACGGCATCGAAATTGTCGATCCCGAACATGCCGAGGTTGGAGATCGCGAAGGATCCCCCAACATATTCATGGGGTTGCAGCTTTCCGTCCCGCGCGCGGGTGGCCAGATCCTTCATCTCCGCCGACAGCGCGGACAGCGATTTCATCTCGCTGTCCTTCAGAACCGGTGTGAACAGCCCGCCCTCGACGGCCACCGCAACGGCGACGTCCGAGGGTTTCAACCGGATGATCCGGTCCCCCGCCCAGACCGCATTCGCGTCCGGCACCGCCTGCAGCGCCAGCGCGCAGGCCTTGATGACGAAGTCGTTGACCGACAGCTTCACGCCGCGGCCTTCGAGCTGCCTGTTCAGTTGACCGCGGAATTTCAGCAGTGAATCCAACTGGATGTCCCGGCGCAGGTAGAAATGCGGGATGGTCTGCTTGGCTTCGGTCAGACGCGCGGCGACGGTCTTGCGCATGCCGTTGAGCTTGACCTCCTCATAGGCGCGGCCCTCATACATCCGCAGGACCTGCTCGGCGCTGGGTCCGGTCGGCATCCCGCCGCCTGCGGGCTTCGCGGGCGCGGCCGCCGCCTCTTTCGGAGCTTCGGCCGGGGCCATCGCCTTGCCCGGTTCGGCCTTTTCGACATCCGCCTTCACGATGCGGCCATGGGGACCGGATCCCTTGATGGACGTCAGGTCCAACCCCTTGTCCTTCGCGATCCGACGCGCCAGCGGCGAGGCGAAGATGCGCGATCCGTCGGCGGCTTCCGGTGCGGCAGGCGCAGGCGTGGCGGTCGTTTCTGCGCTTCCGCCGGCGGTCTTGTCCGCCGGGTCCGCCTGGGCCGCCGGGTCCGCCGGGGCCACATCGGTCGATGCCTCTGCCTTCGGGGCAGGGGACGCGTTGCCGGAGAAGTCTTCACCCTCTTCGCCGATCAGCGCGATCGGTGTGTTCACCTTCACGCCTTCGGTGCCTTCCGCCACGAGGATCTTGCCGATCACGCCTTCCTCGACGGCTTCGAACTCCATCGTCGCCTTGTCGGTCTCGATCTCGGCCAGCAGATCGCCGGACGCGACCGTATCGCCTTCTTTCACCAGCCATTTCGCAAGGGTGCCCTCCTCCATCGTGGGGGACAGCGCGGGCATCAGGATTTCAACGGGCATCGCGGACGCTCCTTACCGGTAGGTGACTTGTTTGACCGCGGCGACCACTTCGTCGGTGGTGATCAGCGCGTGTTTTTCGAGGTTGGCCGCATAGGGCATCGGCACATCCTTGCCGGTGCAGTTGATGACCGGCGCGTCGAGGTAATCGAACGCGTTCTGCATCAGGTAGGCGCTGAGGTGGTTGCCGATGGAGCAGACCGGGAAGCCCTCCTCCACGGTGACGCAGCGATTGGTCTTCTGCACCGAGGCCAGCAGCGTATCGTAATCCAGCGGGCGCAGGGTGCGCAGGTCGATCACCTCCGCCTCGATCCCGTCGGCGGCCAGTTTCTCGGCCGCTTCAAGCGCATAGGTCATGCCGATGCCGAAGCTGACGATGGTCACGTCGGCCCCCTCGCGCCAGATCTTCGCCTTGCCGAAGGGCACGGTGAAATCGTCCAGGTCCGGCACCTCGAAGGTGCGGCCATAGAGGATCTCGTTTTCGAGGAAGATCACCGGGTTGGGATCGCGGATGGCCGTCTTCAGCAGGCCTTTTGCGTCGGCTGCGGAATAGGGCATCACGACCTTGAGGCCGGGGATCTGGCTATACCACGCGGCGTAATCATGGCTGTGTTGTGCGCCGACACGCGCGGCGGCCCCGTTCGGACCCCGGAACACCATCGGGGCCCCCATCTGGCCGCCCGACATATAGAGCGTCTTGGCGGCCGAATTGACAATCTGGTCAATGGCCTGCATCGCGAAGTTGAAGGTCATGAACTCGACGATCGGTTTCAGCCCGCCGAACGCCGCGCCAACGCCGATCCCGGCGAAACCGTGTTCGGTGATAGGCGTGTCGATCACCCGCTTGGCGCCGAATTCATCGAGCAACCCCTGGGTGATCTTGTAGGCGCCCTGATACTCGGCCACCTCCTCGCCCATCACGAAGACGTTCGGATCGGCGCGCATTTCCTCGGCCATGGCGTCGCGCAGGGCCTCGCGCACGGTCTGGCTCTTCATCGCCGTGCCCTCGGGCCAATCCGGTGTCCGGGCGGGCTTCGGGGCAGCCTTGGGCTTGTCGGCCGTGGCTGCCGTCGTTTCCGCTTCCCTTGTCGATGTGTCTTTCGCTTCGCTGGCGGCAGTCGGCGCGGCGGATGCCGATGCGTCGGACATGTCTTCGCCCGCTTCGCCGATGATCGCGATGGGGGTGTTCACCTTCACCCCCTCGGTGCCTTCGGCGATCAGCAACTTGCCGATCACGCCTTCATCGACGGCCTCGAATTCCATCGTCGCCTTGTCGGTTTCGATCTCGGCAAGGATATCGCCGGATGCGACCGTGTCGCCTTCCTTGACCAGCCATTTCGCCAGCGTGCCCTCCTCCATGGTGGGCGACAACGCGGGCATCAGGATTTCAACAGCCATTTACAAAGCCTCCCCTTGCGGGACTTCGTCCGCATAGATGTCCGTCCAAAGCTCCTCAAGCGCAGGTTCGGGGCTTTCCTTGGCGAATTCCGCCGCCGCGTTGACGATCTCCTTGATCTCCTTGTCGATGGCCTTCAGGTCGTCTTCAGAGGCATGGCCCCCGGTCAGAAGCATCTGGCGCACATGTTCGATCGCGTCACGCTTTTCGCGCATTTCCTGCACTTCCTCGCGGGTCCGGTATTTCGCCGGGTCCGACATGGAATGGCCGCGATAGCGGTAGGTCTTGATTTCGAGGATGTAGGGCCCTTCGCCCGCCCGGCAGACGGCGACGGCCTTTTCACCGGCGGCCTTCACGGCCAGCACGTCCATCCCGTCGACTTCCTCGCCCTTGATGCCGTAGGCCGCACCCCGTTCCCAGTAGGACGGCGAATGGGTGGAGCGTTTGGTGGAGGTTCCCATGGCGTATTGGTTGTTCTCGATCACGAAGATCACCGGCAGGTTCCACAATTCGGCCATGTTGTAGGCCTCGTAGACCTGGCCCTGGTTGGCCGCGCCGTCGCCGAAATAGGTAAACGTCACGCGCTTGTTGTCGAGGTATTTGTCCGCGAAGGCGAGGCCCGCGCCAAGCGGCACCTGTGCCGCGACGATCCCGTGCCCGCCGTAGAAGTGCTTTTCCTTCGAGAACATGTGCATGCTCCCGCCCTTGCCCTTCGAAAAGCCCCCCTCGCGCCCGGTGAGTTCGGCCATGATCCCCTTGGGGTCCATGCCGCAGGCGAGCATGTGGCCATGGTCGCGATAGGAGGTGATGCGCTTGTCGCCGTCCTCGGCGGCGGCTTCAAGCCCGACGACGACCGCTTCCTGGCCGATATAGAGATGGCAGAACCCGCCGATAAGGCCCATGCCGTAAAGCTGGCCCGCCTTTTCCTCGAACCGGCGGATCAGAAGCATCTCGCGGTAATAGGTCTTCAGTTCATCGGCCGAGACATTGGGCGCTGTCTCTGCCTTGGTCTCTGACTTGTCGGTCGTTTTGCGTGCAGCCATTCTGCGCCACTCCTCACCCGTGCCGGGAATAGTTTAACGTTGAACAATGTGATAGCAGAGGGGGCGGCGGGAGTCTCGTGCAAATGCTGACGCAGGAGATCAGAGCGGCCATGCGCCTGACGAAACGCCCGAAAATGATGTGGACGGGTCGGGGACGGGTCAGGAACGCCCCGGAGACATGCCTCCGCCTCCGCCTCCCCCCCCGGCGTCAGGGCAGGATGACCTCGTCCGGGCGCGCATAGCCCAGGACGTTGCGCACGCGTTCGTCCAGCAGGTCGAGGTCGAGGTAATCATCCGACAGCCGCCGCGTCAGGATCTCCATCTGCGCCACCTGGCCTTGCAGGCGCGCCAACTCGGCGGTCAGGCGATCCCGCTCCGCCTCTACCTGGATGCGTTGGAACAGGCCGTTATTGCCCTGCACCGCCGTGAAGGTGAAATAGACGCCTACAAGCATCAGGAGCCCCGGCACGATGGCCCGGGTCAGGGAAAGGGTTCGCAACATCTGTCTGCCTCGACCGGGCCGGACGGCCCATTGCCCGCCTCTGCCGGGCGGGTTGCAGGCAGAGTCGCATATTCGAAACGGTTTGTGAATCCCCCCTGACGCGCGCGCCTGCCGCGACCTGTCAGGTGATGGAGGCCGCGCGGATCGCGTCGATGGTGGCCGAGAGCGTTGCGTTGAACTCCGCATCCGATTGGTGCGCCGACAGTCCCTCGGTCAGGGCACGGCTGAAGCTGGCGATCACGCCGCTGTTCTGCGCCAGACGACGGTTGGCCTCGTCGCGATGGTAGCCTCCCGACAGCGCCACGACGCGCAGCACGCGGGGATGCGCGACCACCGGGGCGTAGAGGTTCGGCACTTCGGGAAGGGTCAGCTTGAGCATCACCTGATGGCCGTCCGGCAGACGCTCCAGATGCGCCAGAAGCGCGTGCAGCACCATGGTTTCCGCCTCTGCCTTGTCGGGGGCGGTGATCAGCACCTCCGGTTCCAGAATCGGCACCAACCCCTGTGCAAGCACCTCGGCCCCGACCGCGAATTGTTGTGCGACGACCGCCTCGATGCCCGACTGATGCGCCGATCCGATGACGGAGCGGGCCTTGGTTCCGAACATGCCATTGTCGCGCGCGCGCGTCAGCGTGGCGGCGAGGTGCGGGATCGGCTTGAGCATCTGGACGCCATCGGCCGCCGCCTCCAGCCCGGCATCGATCTTCAGGAAGGGAACGACATGGCGTTCCTCCCACAGATACTCCGCCGCCGGGCGGCCGGCGATCTCGCGATCCATGGTCATCTCGAACAGGATCGCGCCGATCACCTTGTCGCCGGTGAAGGCCGGAGCCGTCGCGATGCGGGCGCGCATGGCGTGGATCAGGTCGAACATCTCGGCATCGGAGGAATAGGCGCTGTCTGGCACGCCATATTGCGTCAGGGCCTTCGGGGTCGAACCGCCCGACTGGTCGAGGGCCGCGATGAACCCCGCGCCGTGCCGCATCTGTTCGGTCTGCTCTGCCTTGCCCATGGGGTGCCTCCATTCGCCCTGTTCGGGCTCGGTCTAAGGTGCTGCGCGGGCGCGAACAATCAGGGTAGCGCTATCAGGCCGGTTGCATCAGCGCGGCGACGCCGGGCAGGGTCTTGCCTTCCATCCATTCGAGAAATGCGCCGCCCGCGGTGGAGACATAGGTGAAGCCATCCGCCGCGCCCGCCTGGTTGAGCGCCGCGACGGTGTCGCCACCGCCTGCAACGGAAACAAGGGTGCCCGCCTTCGTCGCCTCGGCCGCGGCGCGGGCGGCGGCGGTGGTGGCGGTGTCGAAGGGCGCGATCTCGAAGGCACCGAGCGGGCCGTTCCAGATCAGCGTCCGGGCGCGGCCCATGGCCTCGATGATATGGGCAGTGCTTTCGGGTCCGGCATCGAGGATCATGGCATCGGCGGGCACGTCTTCCGTCCTCACCACCTCGCTTGCCGCGCCGGCCTTGAACTCCCGCGCGATGACGACGTCCCGCGGCAGCAGGATCTCGCAGCCCTGGGCGGCGGCCTTGTCCGCGATGGCGCGCGCGGTGTCGGCCAGGTCGTGTTCGCATAACGACTTGCCCACATCCACGCCCTGTGCGGCAAGGAAGGTGTTGGCCATGCCGCCGCCGATCACCAGGATATCGACCTTTTCGACAAGGTTGGTCAGCAGGTCCAGCTTGGTGGAAACCTTGGCGCCACCGACCAGCGCCATCACGGGCCGCTCCGGCTGGCCAAGGGCCGCTTCCAGCGCGCGCAACTCGGCCTCCATCAGGCGTCCGGCACACGATGGCAGCAGATGGGCCACCCCCTCGGTCGAGGCATGGGCGCGGTGCGCGGCGGAAAAGGCGTCGTTGCAATAGATGTCCCCGAGAGAGGCCAGGAAAGCGGCCATCTGCGGATCGTTGGCTTCTTCCATGGGGGAGAAACGGGTGTTCTCGATCAGGACAACCGAGCCCCGCGGCAGAGCGTCGAGGCGCGCGCGGTCGGGGCGTTCGATGAAGGTGACCGCCTGGCCGAGCGCTTCTTCCAGCGCGGGCAGGGTGATGCGCAGGCTCATCTCCGGGACGGGCTTGCCCTTGGGGCGCCCGAAATGGGCCAGCAGGACAGGGCGCCCGCCCTTGGCCAGGATGTCCTTGACGGTCGGCACGATCCGCTCGATCCGGGTCGCATCGGTGACCCGTCCATCCTCGACGGGGACGTTGATATCGACGCGGGTCAGGACGCGCTTGCCCGACAGGTCCATGTCGTCGAGAGTTTTCCAGGCCATGATGGGGTCTCCTTGCGATGTCTCGGGCCCGGTGTGCCACGGACCGACGTCCCGCCAAAGGGATTTAAGGCCTCCGGCGGGAGTTTTCCTGCCAAGATGAAACGGGGGGGCGCGCACGATTTCAGTCGAATGCGTGCGAACCGGTGCGGGGTCAGAGGAGCTTGCCCATCGCCACCGCCGTGTCCGCCATGCGGTTGGAGAAGCCCCATTCGTTGTCATACCACGTCAGGATCCGCACCATGGTGCCGTCCATCACCTTGGTCTGGTCGGTGGCGAAGATCGAGGAATGGGGATCGTGGTTGAAGTCCTGGCTGACCAGCTTTTCGTCGGTGACGCCGAGGATGCCCTTGAGCGGGCCGTTGGCTGCGGCGCGGATGGCGTCGTTGATTTCCGCGACCGTCGTGGCGCGCGCCGCCTCGAAGGTCAGGTCCACGACCGAGACATTGGGGGTGGGCACGCGGATCGCCACGCCATCGAGCTTGCCCTTGAGGTCGGGCAGCACGAGGCCCACGGCCTTGGCGGCCCCGGTGGAGGTCGGGATCATCGACAGGGCCGCCGCGCGGGCGCGGTACAGGTCCTTGTGCATCGTATCGAGCGTTGGCTGGTCGCCGGTATAGGAATGGATCGTCGTCATGAAGCCTTTCACGATACCGATCTTGTCGTGCAGCACATGGGCCACCGGCGACAGGCAGTTGGTGGTGCAGGACGCGTTGGAGACGATGATGTCGTCCTTCGTCAGCGTGTCGTGGTTGACACCGAACACGATGGTCTTGTCGGCATCGGTGCCCGGGGCCGAGATCAGGACGCGGCTTGCGCCGTTGTCGAGATGCGCCTGACAGGCCTCCTTGGAGGTAAAGATGCCGGTGCATTCCAGCACGATGTCGACATGTGCCCAGGGCAGGTCGGCCGGGTTGCGGATGGCGGTGACGTCGATCGGGCCGCGTCCCACTTCGATGGTGGTCTCGGTCGTGGTGACGGTGGCGGGGAAGCGGCCATGCACGCTGTCATAGCGCAGCAGGTGGGCGTTGGTCTCCACCGGGCCGAGGTCGTTGATCGCCACGACCTCGATATCGGTGCGCCCCGACTCGACGATGGCGCGCAGCACGTTGCGCCCGATACGCCCGAATCCATTGATTGCGACTTTCACGGCCATGATCGACCCTCCTGCTGAAGCGTGACGGGTGGGAGTGCGACCCAGCCGTTGGTGTTAGCGGTAACGCCTCGGAGATACAACGCGTGGCCTGCATTTGAAAGGGGGTGCGTGCCCTGCCCGGGGCCTCAGCGCCAGAACGCCAGCCAGATCAGGACATCCGCGAAGGCGCGCGCCCAGAACAGGGTGTAGGTCCAGTCGAACAGAACCGCATCGACCGCCAGCAGGGCGGCGAGGACGATCCCGATCCAGATGGCAAGCGCATTGGTCATGGCCGCGGACCCTGCCATGGGCCTCGGGCAAGCGGAAGGCTATTTCTTCGCGCCGGCCTGCGGATGTGCGACGGCGGCGTGATCCACCAGGTCCCACGGCAGGCCCGCGTTGCGGTAGATCCGCTTGCCCTTGCGGGGATAGTCGCCGACATCGTGGGGCAGGCGCTGGCCGATCACAAGGATGCGCAGCGGCTTGTCCCCGGAATTGACGATGGTATGGGCCAGCCCGCCTTTGCGATAGCCGATGAAATCGCCGGGGCCGATGGGATGGTCGGTGTCGCCGATCGTCGCCGTGCCGGTGCCGCCAAGGACGTAAACGGCCTCGTCCTCGAAATGGTGGACATGGTACTCGGTGGTCTCGTCTCCCGGTGCGACCTCGATCAGGTGGATGCCGATGCCCGTCAGCCCGGTCGCTTCGCCAAGGGACTTGTTGATGCGTCGGGCGTTGGCGTTGAGGAAATGCACCTTGGCGAGGCCCTCCATTGCTTCGATCTGCGCGGCGGTCATCAGGTAGGTGTCGGTCATGGACGTCTCCCCCGGCGCGTGGCCGTTTTGAAAATGGGTACTTTGCCTTTAATGTCCCAAATGGGACGAGATAGGTATATCTGGTTTCCCGTCGTCGCCGGGCAGGGCTGACTGTCGAATGATTGGACCAGCAGAGCGGACCTGCAATGAAGGTGGACCACATCGTGGATCCGCGGAGGTCTGTGCGATCCGGCCTTCGGGAACAGGTGTCGCATCGCGCCTGATCGTGACGGCGTGCTCGTCCTGTCGGGCTTCATCCGACCCCATGCCCTTGCCGCGATGCAGATGGAGACGATTGCCGCGCAGGATCAGGCGTATTTCTGCACCCAGAGCCATTCCGTCTCCCTTGCGCCGCCGGATCCCGGCCGGCCCGACGGCCACCTGGTCAACCGCCAGGTGACCTCGTCCAAGGGCTGCATCTGCGATGATGTGGTGGACGCGACGTCGCCCCTGCGCGCGCTTTGCAACGATGCGGCGTTCCGGATTTTCGTGTTGCCGCGACCGCCGGGACAGAGTTGCATCGCTATGCCGACCCGTTGTCGTCGATCACCATCCGCCATGCCGGGCGCGGGCAGGAAGTGGGGTGGCATTTCGACAATTCGTCCTGAGCGATCACGCTTCTGATCAAGAAACCCGAGGCGGGCAGTTGGTTCGAATTCATCAAGGAGCTGTGGGATGCAGATATGGGCGAGATGACCCATGACAGTGTCGCGTCATTGCTGGACGGCAAGGTAAAGCTGGACGTGCTGGAGATGGATCCCGGCGCGCTGGTGCTGTTCCGGGGGGGCACTCGATCCATCGGGTCTCGCCCGATGAAAGCGACCTGGTCGGGATGCCGTGGGTGCTGGCCTACAATGACAAGCCAGGCGTGGAATGGTCGCGAAGCGCCCGATTGACATTTTACGGGCGGCTTTCGTGAGGCATAGAAATCGGGCTGCACTTCGTCGCCGGTGCTGCGTCAGGGCGCGTGGATCTGTCCGCAGCGATCTGGTCGCCGTCCATAAGGTCTTCGATGAGTAGGCTCAACAACTCGCCCCGATTGCCAACGCCGGCCTTGCGGAAGATCGCGTTGACGTGGCTTCTGACCGTCCCCTCGGCGGAGCCGCGAAACGCCGCGATCTGCGAGATCCCGAACCCCTTGACGGTGAATCACGCGACATCCGCCTCGGCGCTGGTCAGGGACCAAGTGCGGAAGTTATGTTCGATCACGTCATGCAGCGCCGTCGCGGCCAGTGTCACCTGTTTCTCCAGATGCGCCTTGCGCGCCAGAAGCTGCAACAGGAAGTGCGATTCGAAGACGGCGGCAAGGATCAGGACCATCACCGCGACCGCTTCGAACACGAAATGCGGGTCGAGCGGCAGCGGGACGCGAAGCTGTCCGCTGTCCATCACCACGTCCCTTAGGAAGAACCCCGCACAGGTGACCTGCACGAGGATCAGGATAATCACGGCATAAGGATCGTCGGAGCCAAGGCGCATCATTCAATGATCTTAGCATCCGACGGCACCATCTTCACACCCTTTACCATCGCGCGCGGCAAGTTAACGCCGGTTCGAACGGATTCGAACATGACCGCCGCGATGTGCAGAACGATCGAGATCTCTGCCCCGACGACCAGCATCTCGTGGGCCTCCTCCACCCATTCCACGCCCCACCATGCGTCGGCGGTCATCATGTAACCGGTGGCTCCAATCGCCAGCATGACCGCCAGCAGGTTGAAGACCATCAAAGCGCCAAGGGGCGTGTGGCCCAGATGGACGGATCGCCGCCCGGTCGCGATGTCCTGCATCTGTGCCATGGCCGTGGCAGGCGAGGGTGTGAAACTGGCGAAACGCGCACGGAGCGGGCCAACGAGGCCCCAGATCAGACGCAGCGCGACAAGGGCCACGACGGCGTAGCCCACCCATTCGTGCAGTGGGCTGTCATCGTCGGTCAGAAGGGCATTGGCGGCGAAGCCCGCGACCAGCGACCAATGGAAGATCCTCACGAAAGGATCCCAGACGAGGTGACGGTTTATTGGGGCGCTCCTGGCAGATTTGGGGATGGGCGGGCCATTGCGGCCCGCCCGCAACGGCACGGGTCAATCTTGCGCGGTTCGCACGATCTGGAAATCTCCGTCGAGAGAGATCTCGAACCGGTCGCCGTTGCGGGTGGCATAGGCCTCGAACATACCGTCCTCGGTCTCGATGCTGCGAACCACGTAGCCCTCGGATTCGAGGATCGTGCGGATTTGCGCCTGTGCTTCAGGCGAAACAGGTATGTCGGGAGAGGCGACAGCGGCACCGGGAAGGGCGAGGGCGGCGACGAAGATAGCTGGGATGAAACGTGTCATTGGGAAGATCCTTCTGGTTGAGTCCAGCCGGGCCGACTTGGCCTAGGTCATGGAACGGAGTTGGACCGAAGCGTGCCGTTTTACCACTGAACTGGAGGTATAGAGCGGCATCCTTGCGTGAATTTCCGCCGCATGAACCGGAGTTCAGGCCAGATCCGGTTCACGATCCCGAACGCAAAAGGCCTGCCCCGACGGGCAGGCCTTCCTGGAGCGCACCTTGGCAATCTCCCTCAATGCAAGAACCGTCCCATCGCGCCCGCGACATCGGCCATCCGGGCCGAAAACCCCCATTCGTTGTCATACCACGCGAGCACCCGCACCGTGCGCCCGCCGACCACCTTGGTCTGGTCCGGCGCGAAGATGCAGCTTTGCGTGGTATGATTGAAATCGATCGAGACCTTGGGCTCCGGATCGTAGGCGAGGACGGCGCGCATGTGACCCTCGGCGGCATCGGCCATGATCCGGTTGACCTCGGCCACGCTGACATCGCGCCCGGCCTCGAAGGTCAGGTCCACCGCCGACACGTTCGGCGTCGGCACCCGCAGGGCCGTTCCGTCCAGCCGCCCCGCCATTTCCGGCAACACCTCGGCCAGGGCCTTGGCGGCACCGGTCGACGTCGGGATCATCGCCATTGCAGCGGCGCGCGCACGATAAAGATCGTTGTGGCGGCGGTCCAGCGTTGGCTGGTCTCCGGTATAGGAATGTATCGTCGTCATGATGCCGCGCTCGATGCCCACTGCCTCGTTCAGCACCTTTACCAGTGGTGCGAGGCAATTGGTGGTGCACGATCCGTTGGAGATCATCCGCTCCTCTGCCCGCAACTCACGGTGGTTGACGCCGTAAACCACCGTGCGATCGACATTCTTCGCCGGTGCCGAGATCAGGACCTTCTTCGCGCCGCGCTCCAGGTGCACCGACGACATCGCGCCGTCGTTGAACTGGCCCGTGCATTCGAGGACCACGTCGCAGCCCTCCCAATCGAGCTGCTTCGGATCATAGGTGGAGAATACTTTCAACGGCCCGCGCCCCAGGTCGATCGTGTCGCCCTCGACCCGCACCTCACCGGGAAATCGCCCGTGGACCGAGTCGTAGCGCAGCAGGTGGGCGCTTGTGGCGATCGGGCCGGTGGCATTGATCTTGACGACCTGCACGTCGTTGCGCGCGCTTTCCGAAATATAGGCGAGGGTCGCGCGCCCGATCCGCCCGAAGCCGTTGATCCCGAGGGTGATGGTCATGACCGCACGTCCTTATCCTTTTGGCTCTCCCCCGAGGGATAGAGAGCCACGACTGCCCTGTGAAGGTGAAAGAAGTGCAAATTCAGCATGTTAGCGTAAACGGTAGCGGAAACATCCGACGATTGCGCTAACAACGCGCCGATCCTGCAACGGGTGGACGCGGTTCGGCTTTGACGTATGCTGCGCGCTGAACACAAGACATGCGAGGCGGTGATGAGCGGACTTCTGGCCCTGTTGGACGATGTGGCGGCCATCGCGAAGGTCGCGGCGGCCTCGGTTGATGACATCATCGGGCAGGCGACCAAGGCCGGCGCAAAGGCGGCGGGGGCGGTGATCGACGATGCCGCCGTGACCCCGAAATATGTTCACGGCTTCGAGGCCAGGCGCGAATTGCCCATCGTCTGGCGCATCGCGCGCGGGTCGATCTTCAACAAGCTTGTTATTCTGCTCCCTGCGGCCCTCCTGCTATCGAGCTTCGCGCCCTGGGCGATCCCGCCGCTGCTCATGCTCGGCGGTGCCTATCTCTGTTTCGAAGGGGCAGAGAAGGTCTTGCACTGGGTGTCGCCGAAGCATGCCGATGTGGACCACGCGGCCGCACAGAAGGCTGCCGGTGTCGACAGCGCGCACCTTGAGGAACAGAAGGTCAAGGGCGCAATCAAGACCGACTTCATCCTTTCTGCGGAGATCATGACCATCGCGCTGGCGGCGCTCGAAACCGACAGCGTCTTGTTTCGCGGCGTGGCGCTGGCCATCGTGGCCATCGCGATCACCGCGATGGTCTATGGTGCGGTGGCGCTGATCGTGAAGGCTGACGATATGGGGCTGCATATGGCGAGTTCCGGTCGGCTTGGCGTGACTCGCAAGATCGGCGCCGCCATCGTGCGCGGCATGCCCGGCTTCCTGCGCGCGCTGACCATCATCGGCACCGCGGCAATGCTCTGGGTCGGCGGCTCCATCATCGTGCATGGGCTGGCGGAACTGGGATGGCACGGCCCCGAAGACTGGATCGACGGGGTGGCCCGTGCAGCTGGCGGCGAGCGTGGCGCCGTGCCGTGGCTGGTCAAGGCGGGTATCGACGGCATTCTCGGCCTGTTCGTGGGAATGATCCTGATCCCGGTGGTCGAAAATGCCATCGCTCCGGTCTTGCGCGCGGTCGGATTGGGAAGCGCCGACGCTCACTAGAGCACGTCGCGCAAAAGTGGGGAGCGGTTTTGCGCTTTTCGGAAGTGCGGTATCAAACCGCCGGAGCGGGTCGCGTGACTGCGAATGAATGCGGCACGCTCTCGGACGTGCGCATCTCCGGGGAGAACTCCCCCCCGCCGCAGGCGTCACCTCCCGTTGCCCAGGAAGGGTGCTCAACTGGCCTTCGCACCAAAGCTCCGGACAGCGCCGCACTCAGAGTATCGGGGGACGCCACTGGCTTCCCGTCAACACGGGAGACCCCCGGCGCTGGTCCGGGCGCTGCGGTTGCCCTTTCAGAGCAGCGACTTGACCTTGGCTGCCACGGCGGCAGCGGTGATGCCGAAATGCTCGTAGAGTTCTTCCGCCGGGGCAGAGGCCCCGAAGCCCTCCATGCCGACAAACGCTCCCTTGTCGCGGCGTCCCCGCTCTCCGAACAGCCAGCGGTCCCAGCCGAAACCGACGGCCGCTTCGATCGCGACGCGCACCGGCCCGCCGGGCAGGATCCGTTTCCGATAGGCTTCGTCCTGACCCTCGAACAGTTCCCAGCAGGGCATCGAAACCACGCGGCAGCCGATCCCGTCGGCCTGCAGCAGGTCCCGCGCCGCCATGGCGATCGCCACTTCTGAACCCGTGGCCATCAGGATCGCCTGGCGCTTGCCCTCGGCCTCGGCGAGCACGTAGGCCCCTTGGGCGACCATGTTCTTCGTCTTGTGTTCGGTTCGCACGGTGGGCAGCCCCTGACGCGACAACGCCAGGACCGTCGGCGTCCGGGGCTGCGCCAGCGCGACCTCCCAGGCTTCCGCCGTTTCCACCGCATCCGCCGGTCGGATCACCAGCGTGTTGGGGGTGGCGCGCAGCAGCGCCAGATGTTCGACCGGCTGGTGGGTCGGGCCGTCTTCGCCCAGGCCGATGGAATCGTGCGTGTAGACATATTGCACCGACACCCCCATCAGCGCCGAGAGCCGCATCGCGCCGCGGGCATAGTCGGTGAAGCACAGGAACGTGCCGCCATAGGGTCGCACGCCGCCATGCAGCGCCATGCCGTTCATTGCCGCCGCCATACCGTGTTCGCGGATCCCGTAATAGACGTAGCGGCCCTTGCGATCCTCGGCAGAGAACACGCCCATGTCACCGGTCTTGGTGTTGTTCGACCCGGTCAGGTCGGCCGATCCGCCCATTGTCTCGGTCAGGATCGGGTTGATGACTTCCAGCACCTTTTCCGAAGAGGCGCGGGTGGCGAGCTTCGGGGCGTTCTCTGAAAACTGCTTTTTCAGCGCCTTGATCGTGGCCGGCAGCTTTTTCGGCATCTCGCCTGCGAAGGCACGGTTGAATTCGGCGCGCTTGCCGGCGGACATTGAATCGAAACGCTCTTCCCAGTCGCGGCGCGCCTGTGCACCCTTGGCTCCGACGCCTTCCCACCATGCCTTCAGGTCCGAAGGGATGTCGAAGGGCGCATGGGGCCAGCCATAGGCCTCTTTGGTATCCGCGATCAGCGTCGCGTCGGTCAGCGCGCCGTGTCCCTTTGAGGTGTCCTGCGCGCTCGACCCGATGGCGATATGTGTCTTGCAGGCGATCATCGCAGGCCCGCTGGAGGCCTTGGCGGCCGTCAAGGCGCGGTCGATCCCCTCGGGATCATGGCCGTCGCAGTCGAACACATCCCAGCCCGAGGCGGCGAACCGCGCCTTCTGGTCGGTGCGGTCCGACAATGCGACCTTGCCGTCGATGGTGATGCCGTTGTCGTCGAACAGCACGATCAGGCGGCCGAGTTTCTGCCGTCCGGCCAGCGCCAGCGCCTCTTGGCTGATGCCTTCCATCAGGCAGCCATCGCCAGCGATGCAAAAGGTGTAGTGGTCGATGATCTTGTTGCCCCAGGTGGCGCGCAGATGCTCCTCCGCCATGGCGAAGCCGACGGCATTGGCGATGCCTTGCCCAAGCGGGCCGGTCGTCGTCTCGATCCCCTTGGCATGGCCGTATTCGGGATGGCCTGCCGTGATCGCCCCCAGCTGCCGGAAGTTCTTGATCTGCTCCAGCGTCATGTCGGCATAGCCGGTCAGGTGCAGCAGGCTGTACAGCAGCATGGAGCCGTGGCCTGCGGACAGGATGAACCGGTCGCGGTTGGGCCAATCCGGCGCGCTGGCATCGAAGCTCAGATGCTTGTCGAACAGGACGGTCGCCACGTCAGCCATCCCCATCGGCATGCCGGAATGGCCGGAATTGGCCGCGGCCACGGCATCGAGCGCCAGCGTGCGAATGCAGGCGGCGCGCGCCCAATGGTCGGGGTTGCGGGCGGCGAGGGCGGCGATGTCCATGGGGCGTGTGATCCTTTGCGGCGGCACGGCGGCAGGGCGCCGCCTTGGGCGGGTGATACCAAAGGATCGGTGAAGTGCAAGCCCGCGTGGTGGCTCATCTGGCACCATTTCCTGCCCAAAACCGCCTCCGGGGTGCAGAAGACCTTGCAAATCCGCGCCGATTGACCCCCAAATGGGGTGGGGCCAGAGGCAGGGCACCGCTATATAGCCGGTGGATCGGGGTTTCGCCCGGCAAAACGGCAGATGCAGGAACAGGCAAGTCCCGAGCCGCAAGACGGTCGGGCAGGCGAGGGGGCAACCGCAGCCATGGGCGACACCGCCGATTTTGAGAAACTGACCGCCCTGGAGGCGCGCCTTTCGGCGGCGCTCGACCGGATCGCGACGCGCCTGTCAGCTCGTCCGGCGCCCGAGCCGTCCGGCACAGAAGCCGATGATGCGCGCGTCGAGGCCGAGACCCGTGCGAAGGAGGCGGAAGACCGGGTCGTGGCGCTTGAAGCGCGGCTTGCCGAAACCCAGGATGCGTTGAGCGAGACCCAGTCGGACCTGCAGGCGGCCCTTGCGGCACAGGCCGAGGCCCCAGACCCCCAGATGATGCAGCCTGGCAGCGACGCCGCGGCCCTGGTCGCGCTGGAAGGGCGCTTGGCCGAGGTCGAGGCGGCGCGCGGTCTTGCCATGGCCGACTTGGCGGAACGCGACGCGGCGCTGGCTGAAGCGAAGGCAAAGCTGGCCGAGAAGGACGCGCTTCTGGCTGAGGCGCAACTTGCTCTGGAAGCGTTCGAAGCGACGCAGTCCGGTGCAGGGCCTGACGTTGGCGCCGACACGGCCCATGCCGACACGACACCGCCCCTTGATGCCGATCTCGAGGACATGGAAAAAGCGCTTGCCGTCATGGGGCGCCGCGTGGAACGCGCCCGGGCCGAACGGGATGCCGCCCGTGCCGCCTGCGACGCCGTTTCCGATCTTGCCGATGAGTTGCGTGAAGCCTCCGGTGCCGACCCGGAGGAGCGGGTGCTGGAATTGCGGCGTGAGTTGCGCCTGATGCGCACTCGGGCCGAAGATCTGGCCGCCGAGATATCGCTGTTGCACAGTGCGGCCGGCGTGGATGTCGCACTGCTCGATCAGGGGCTACGGGCGGAGGTAGAGGCGCTGCGCCACCTGCGCGAGGCCGATGCCGCCGAGTTGGACCGGATCGTGCAGGAATTGCAGGCTGGGTTGGACCAGCAGGAAGGGACGGGTCATGCCTGAGGTGCAATTTGAAATCGGTGGACGTGAATTCAGCGTCGCCTGTCAGGCCGGGGAAGAATCGTTCCTGCGCGCAGCCGCCCGGATGCTCGACACCGAAGCCACTGTGGTCATGGGGCAGATCGGGCGTATGCCGCCCGAACGCATGCTGTTGATGGCGGGCCTGATGCTGGCCGACAAGACCGCGGCGCTGGAGGATGACCTGCGCGCCCTGCAAGACAAGGTCGCCACGCAGGACAAGGCCCTGCGCTCGGCCGAGGAACGGCTGGCCGACCGCGCGCGGCGCATCGCCGAGTTGCAGGAGGCCGGACCACGGGCCGAAATCCCCGATGCGGTGACGGATGGCCTGGCCGAGTTGACGGCACGGGCCGAGGCGATGGCCGACGCGATGGAAGCCGCCACTCGCGGCGACGGGGCGCCCGGCACCTGAACCCGCAGGTCTACAGGAAAATCGGTGTCAGCAGGCGGTCCGCTTCGTTCTCGGGATCGGCCAGCTTGCCGCGATCTTCTCCGGGATGGAACCGCGCCCGCGTGGCCGTCCGCATCGGCTTTGGGCGGAGAACATGCACGGTGGGGCCGGTCTTCGCCGTCTCGGCCTGCCAGCACTGGATCAAGGCCCGCTGCGCCGCCTTCGACATGGCATAAGCGCCCGAGAACTTGGCATCCCAGTCATCATCGAAAAACAGGGCCACCGGAGCTTCGGAGGGTGCAATGAGGGGATCAACGGCGGCGATCAGGCGGGCGCAGGCACGGATATTGGTGGCGATGTTGCGGTCGAGGTCCTTGGCCGTCACATGGGGCGCGGGGGTCAGGGCAGTGACGTGGATGGCTGCATGCACCCAGATATCCGCACGGCCCCAGCGATCGTGGATCGACCGGCACAGATGCGCGATCGCGCCGTCATCGGTCAGGTCCATCGGCGCCAGTGTGGCCTGCCCGCCCGCCGCCTTGATGCGGTCGTCCAACTCCTCCAGCCCGCCAATGGTGCGGGCGACGGCGACGACATGGGCACCGCGCGCAGCCAGCCATTCTGCCGAGGCGGCACCGATCCCGCGAGAAGCGCCGGTGACGAGGGCGATCTTTCCTGAAAGCGCTTGATTTTCCATGGCCCGCGCTTTGCCCGCAGTCGCGCCCGAGTGCAAGAGTTGACTTCCCGTGTCGGCGCGGGAATACCCTTTGGGGACAGGGCCGACCGGCCCGCAGCATATTGGGACAGGGAGCCGAACAATGGGCCGCGACACGACACTTCTTTCCGCAACGCTGACGCAGGAGGGCCTGCTGCGCAAGGCGCTGCTGGTGGTGGGCGGGTCGATCTTCATCGCGCTGGCGGCGAAGGTCTCCATCCCGCTCTGGCCCGCACCGATGTCGCTTCAGACCTTGGCGATCCTGATGGTGGGGTTCTCCTTTGGCGCGCGCCTCGGGGCCGTCACGGTGCTGGCCTACCTTGCGCAGGGCGCGCTTGGGTTGCCCATGTTCACCCCTTCCACCGCCCCGGGGCTTGCGGCGTTCGTGGGTCCGACGGCGGGCTTCCTTGTCGGCTTCGTCGGCATGGCATGGCTTGCGGGCCTCGCGGCCGAGCGTGGACTGGCGCGCGGTGTGATCGGCACCGCCCTGTCGGGCATCGTTGTTTCGGCGCTGCTATACCTTCCTGGTGTGGCCTGGCCGATGGCCGTGGCGGGTGCCTTCGGGGTCGAAGCCGGATGGGTCGGTCTGGGCACCGGGTCCATTTGGGCCGGGTTCATCGCGCCCTTCCTTCTGGGTGACGCGATCAAGGCGGTGTTGGCCGCCCTGATGATCGCGGGCGGCTGGAAGGCCCTGTCCGCCCGCGGCTGAGAAGCCGCATCCTTACGGTCCGGACACCGCCCCGACCGACGGGGCGGCGTTCCTGATGGCTTGGGCAAGTGGGGTGTACAGGCCGTCAGGCCTTGAGATGGGAGACAACCTCGCCATGTCCGAAATCTTCGTAAAGCGCCAGGATCTCTGTCGCCATCAGCCCCTGTTGTTGCGCGGCGTAGAACGGGTGTCGTTCCTCGGTGATCCAGTATACGGGGCGGCGCCCTTTCGAATAGGGCGCGACGATGCCCTTGGTCAGCAATGGGCCGGTCAGGCGCGGCAGTTGAGTGTAGAGCCATGAGAACATGTCGCCCAAGCGGTCCGCGTCCCCTTGCTCCTGCGCGGCACGGAACAGCGCGTGATTGCCGGTCTTGAGACTGCACCAGACCCCGATGAAGACCGATGCGTCCGTTCCCTTTACCGGGATCGGCAGGTAGGCGCGGATCAGGTTGTCGCCCGCATGGCGGGCATAGTTCTCGGTCAGCAACTCGCGTCCGCTACCGGTGAATTCCGCATCTGGCCGGGGCGGCGGCGGGTTCGACCAGCCAAACGGTGCGGCGGGGTGGATGACGCCAGTCGAGGCGCGCAGAACCGTGCTACAACACGCGCAAGCATAGTCGGGATCGGTCAGGCGCCTGGCCAGTTCGCTTTCCGGCGGCACCGGCGCTGCTGCCTTCGGCCTGCGGAAAAGGCGCATCATTCCGCAGCCGCCAGCAGTTGGAACCCCTTTTTCAACTGGTCTGTCGGGGCAACCGGGTAATCACCCGAGAAGCAGGCATCGCAAAACGCGGGCTGCGATGGGTCGCGACCCTTGGCCTCACCCACGGCGCGATAGAGACCATCGAGCGAGATGAACTTCAGGCTGTCGACGCCCAGATGTTCACGCATCTCGTCCTCGGACATGGTGGCGGCAAGCAATTTCTCGCGCTGGGGCGTATCGACGCCATAGAAACAGGGCCAGGCGGTGGGGGGGGACGCAATTCGGAAATGCACCTCGGCCGCACCCGCATCGAGGATCATTTCCTTGATCTTGCGCGATGTCGTGCCGCGCACGACGCTGTCATCCACAAGGATCACGCGCTTGCCGCGAATGAGCGCGCGGTTCACGTTCAGCTTCAGTCGGACGCCCATGTTGCGGATGGATTCCGTGGGTTCGATGAAGGTGCGGCCCATATACTGGTTTCGGATGATCCCCATGGCATAAGGGATACCGCTTTGCTGGCTGTAGCCGATGGCCGCGGGGGTGCCGCTGTCGGGAACCGGACAGACGAGATCAGCCTCCACCGGAGCCTCGAGCGCCAGTTCCACCCCGATCTGGCGGCGCGTCTCATAGATGGACTGCCCGCCGATGATGCTGTCGGGGCGCGAGAAATAGACATGTTCGAAAATGCAGAAGCGAGGCTTCTTCGGCGCGAAAGGTTGAAAGCTTTCAATACCTTCATCGGTGATGACGACCATCTCGCCCGGTGCGACCTCGCGCACGTAATCGGCGCCTATGATGTCCAGGGCACAGGTCTCGGACGACAGGGCATAGCCATCGCCGACCCGCCCGATCACCAGCGGGCGCACGCCGAGCGCGTCGCGGCATCCGATCAGTTTGGTGCGGGTCATCGCGACGATGGAGAAGGCACCTTCGACGCGGCGCAGGCCGTCCTTCATCCGCTCGGGGATGGTCTTTTGCAGGCTTCGCGCCATCAGGTGGATGATGCATTCGGTGTCGGAGGAGGATTGGAAGATTGAACCGTGCTCGATCAGCTCGCGCCGCAACTCGTCGGCATTCACGATGTTGCCGTTATGGGCGATGGCGGCACCACCCATTGCGAATTCACCGAAGAAGGGTTGCACGTCGCGGATCTGGGTCGCGCCCTTGGCCCCGGCGGTCGAATAGCGCACATGGCCGATGCCGATTTCGCCCGGCAGGGTTTCCATCACGCTGGCAGTGGTGAAATTGTCCCGCACGAGGCCGATGCGGCGAGCCGAGGTGAAGCCGTGGTCGGGATGGTGGGTGACGATGCCGCCCGCTTCTTGCCCGCGATGTTGCAGCGCATGCAGGCCGAGCGCCACGAAATTGGCCGCATCGGCGACCCCTATGACGCCGAAGACGCCACATTCCTCGTGGAGCTTGTCGTCGTCATCCCCTGTAAATGCAGGGTCAAACGGGTGGCGGGGCAGGGTTGGTTCGACCATCGGACGAATCTCCGGACCGGGGCGTTGCCTTCACATAGGCCCACAGGGGCGCGGTGTCACGAAACGATCACGATCGGATCGCGGCGGCGATGGACCGACGCGGCAAATCGCAGTAGATTGTCCGCAACAACAACGAAAACAGGCAGATCGGAGCGGGTCACATGAGGTTCGTAATTTTTCTGGCGGGCGCTGCGATGGCGTTGAGCTATTTCGTGACCTGGGTGGAGCCACCGTTCGCGGGACAGGAATTTTCGCCGTCGTTCATGATTGGTGAGCGATTACAAGCGGTTATCAGCGATGGATCGTGGCAGGAGAGGGTCTTTGTCGGTGGCTTCGCGGTTGCCGCGCTGGCCGCGTTGCTGGCGTTGATCGGGCGGGCGTCGGGGTTTCTGGCGCTGCTGGCGGGGCTGTCGCCCGCCGTGCTGATGGTCCATTTCTACACCCGCGCCAACGAGGTGCAGGCCGATCTGGGGTTGCCATTTACCGTTGATTTTCAAGACATTGGGCAAGCCTGGGATGTATTGGGCGACTTCGTGCGCGCCGGGATGTGGATGTATCTTGGCGGCGGCGCGGTGCTGTTGCTGGCGGGGCTGACGATGGTTTTGGGGCGGCGATAGACCCGGCCTCCGGCGTCCCGCGCGATCGTTCCACTCGGATCGCATCTCGTCCCGTTTGAGACTTTAGCGGACCCTCACGCCGCAACGCTGCCCGTCTGACCGCGTGGTCCGGTCCTCCGGCCCCCCCCGTCACTGGGCTGGCAGGGGCGCGGGTTCTTCCCCGATCAGGGTCTCGTAGCGCTGCAAGATCCAGGCGGGGACATCGGTCGGGATCTGCGCTTCCACCCGATCCTGCATCGTGGCGAAAACGGCGGCGGAGCGGCTGTCGGAAATCGCGGGGATCGGTTCGTCGCCGACGATCCGGTCATAGGCGATCAGCGCCACGACCACGAGAAGCACGCCGCGCGCGATGCCGAAGAGGAAGCCGAGCGCCGCGTCGATGCCGCCCACGGCGGAGCGTTGCACCACCGACGAGAACAATGGCGTGAAGATCGAGACCACGAGCAGCGCGATCACGAAGACAACGGCGAAGGCCGCGAGAATGCCCAATTCCCGACTGTCGCCGATGAAATCGCCGACCATGGGAATTTCCGACATCAGCGGCAGCATGTTGGGCGCGAAGATGAAGGCGACGATGGCCGCAGCGATCCAGCCGAGGATCGACATGACTTCGCGCACGAAGCCGCGCGCATAGGCGAGGATGGCCGAGATCACGATGACCCCGCCCACCACGCCGTCGAAAATGGTGAAGCCGTCCATGGCTGCCCTCTTTCAGGTTTGACACGACCTATCCTGCCCCGAAGATATCGCCCACGAAAGTGGGGAGATCCGCGAAGGACTGGACACGCACGCCCGCATTGTCCGCGATCCGGCATCCTGCCGGGGCGATTGCGGTCGAAAAACCAAGTTTCACCGCTTCTTTCAATCTATTTTCCGCCTGGCTGACCGGACGGAGCGCGCCAGAGAGCGAAAGTTCCCCGAAAACCACGGTTTCGCGGGGCAGGGCGGCGTCCTCGCGCGCCGAAAGCAGGGCGGCCGCGACGGCGAGGTCGGCGGCGGGTTCGCTGATGCGCATGCCGCCCGCGATGTTGAGGTAGACATCGAGGCCCGCGAAACTGATGCCTGCGCGTGCCTCCAGCACGGCGAGGATCATCGACAGGCGCGATCCGTCCCAGCCCACGACGGCGCGGCGCGGCTGCGACAGGTTCGACGGCGCGACGAGGGCCTGGAACTCCACCAGCACGGGGCGCGTGCCCTCGATCCCCGCGAACACGACCGATCCCGGCGCGGGTTCCTCGCGGTCGGACAGGAACAGGGCGGAGGGGTTGGCGACCTCGGACAGGCCCGCGCCCGTCATCTCGAACACGCCGATTTCATCCGCCGGGCCGAAGCGGTTCTTGACCGAGCGCAGGATGCGGAACTGGTGGCCGCGCTCGCCCTCGAAATAGAGCACCGTATCGACCATGTGTTCGACCACGCGGGGGCCCGCGATCTGGCCGTCCTTGGTGACGTGGCCCACCAGCATCACGGAGGTGCCGGAGCGTTTGGCGAAGGTCGTCAATTCGTGTGCCGAGGCGCGGACCTGGCTGACGGAGCCGGGCGCGCTGTCCACGGTATCGAGCCACATGGTCTGGATCGAATCGATGATGGCGAGGTCGGGTTTCTCGGCCTCCAGCGTGGTCAGGATGTTGCGCAGGTTGGTTTCGGCCGCGAGCAGGACGGCGCTGTCCGACAGGCCGAGGCGGTCGGCGCGCATGCGGACCTGCGCCGTGGCCTCCTCGCCCGAGACATAGATGGTTTTCAGGCCCTTGCGGGCGAAGGCGGCGGCGGCTTGCAGGAGCAGCGTGGATTTGCCGATGCCCGGATCGCCGCCCACCAGCGTGGCCGAGGCGGGCACGAGGCCGCCGCCGAGCACGCGGTCCAGTTCGGCCATGGCGGAGGATTGGCGCGGCGGGGGTGTTTCCTTGGTGCGCAGATCGCTGAGCGCCATGCGGCGGCCCCTGGCGGCGCCAAGCGCGGCCTTGCCGGGACCGGTGCCGAGGGGGGCTTCCTCGGCGATGGTATTCCATGCGCCGCAATCGTCGCAGCGCCCGGACCATTTCTTGTGCACGGCGCCGCAGGCGGAGCAGGTGAACTGGGTGACGGGTTTGGCCATGGGATGCGGTTTAGCGGAGGCCGTGCGGGAGGGCTAGGCCGCTTTCACCGCGCGCCTGGTCAGGATGGAGATGGCGAGCGAGGCCAGCACGCAGGCGGTGAAGAGCCACAGGCCCCACGCGGTTTCCACCCGCCCCACGGCGAGGCCCTTGGCGAGCGTGACATAGACCGCGATCAGGAACACGTCCGCCATGGCGAGTTTGCCCGCCAGTTCCAGCGCGGGGAGCAGGCGCGCGGGCGCGCGCGACAGGTGGATCAGCGTCAGGGTCACGGTCTTGGCCATGGGCGAGACCAGCGCGAAGGCCGCGACGATGGCGGCCAGCGCCCATTCGTCGTCCGAGGCCAGCGACGACAGGCCGGAGAGGATCGAGATTTCCGACAGGCCGAAGACGGGGAGCAGCCCCGCGCGCATCAGCGGCGCGATCCACGAGACCGGGAACAGCACCAGCAGGCAGAGATTGGCGGCGATCAGGGCCTTGGGCATGGGTTTTGTCCGGGCGGGCGTTGCGGGTGCGACCGATGTGGCGGTGCCGGGGGCGTCCGGCAAGGGGGAAAGGCGGGGCGCGGCGGCTTGGATCGGGGCTGCGCCCGGGGGTGCGCGCGGGGCGGGGGGGCGCGGAGGTGCGCGGGGTGCGCGGGGGTGCGCGGGGGTGCGCGCGGGGGCGCCGCGCGCGGTGGCGGCTCGTCGCCGACATCGCCTGCGTGAACCTCGCCTCCCACCCGGCCGCCTACGCGGCGCGGGTTCTTGGGGGCTGCTCGTTCTGGCCGATCGAGGTCGCGGTGGTGGTCGCGGAGGCCCTCGCCCTGGGCGTCCTCGGCCACCGCTGGCGCC
>CAZTUG010000034.1:0-32086 GCA_964615955.1 uncultured Roseicyclus sp. | reverse complement strand
GCACATAGGCGACATCGTCCTGAAGGATGCCAGCGACCTCGTCGAGCATGCCCTGACGCGCGTCCGGATCGATCTCCTGCTGGATCGGTTCGAGCAATTCGTCGATCCGCGCGCTGGAATAGCCGCCGAAATTCCAGGTGCCCAGCCGATCGTTCGGGGTGTGCGCGAGGAAGCGGATCGGGTGCTCGGCGTCGAAGGTGCCCGGCGACCAGCCCAGCAGATACATGTCGAAATTGTCCGCCCGCAGCTCGTCCCAGTAGCCGCGGACTGGCATGGCGTTCACGTTCGCGGTGACTCCGATGCGCGCCAGCATCGAGGCTACCGCGCGGCACACCGCCTCGTCGTTGATGTAGCGGTCGTTGGGACACATCAGACCAAAGGAAAAACCCTCCGGATAGCCGGCCTCGGCCAGAAGCGCCCGGGCCGCGTCCGGGTCGAAGGACGGTCGCGCGTCGTATTCGTCGGAATAGCCCGACAGGCCGGCTGGCAGAAGCTGGCTTGCCGGTTCCGCAGCCCCGCGCATGATGACGCGGTCGATGGTATCCACGTCGATCGCCTGCGCCACGGCAAGGCGCACGCGCGGATCGAGAAACGGGTTGGCCTCCGTCGTCTCGTCGGAATATTTCAGTGTCTCGTGGTCATGCCCGAAGCCCAGCATGATCACTCGCGTCTCGAGCCCGGCCAGCACCTTGAAGCCGTCCCGGGTTTCGACCTGCTCGACGTCCTGCAGCGGGATCGGAGAGATGAAGTCGATCTCGCCCGAAAGCAGCGCTGCAAGACCCGTCGCCGGGTTGCCGATGGGGGTCCAGATCGCCTCGGTCACGTTGTGTTCGGCCTCGTCCCACCAAGCCTCGTTCGGGACAAGCCGCGTCTCGATTCCCGGATCGCGCGATGCGAGCACAAAGGGCCCGGTGCCGTTGGCGTTGCGCGTGGCGTGGTTTTCGGCGTCGCGGGCGGGCAGTTCGGCCCCGTTGGCCTCGGCCCAGCCCTGATCGAGGATCATGAAGTTGGCAATGGAGCCGGGGAACAGCGGGTTCGGCGCAGACGTCAGGAAATCGACGGTGTAGTCGTCGACGCGAACCACCTCGGTCACGGAGGCGAACCACGACCGCACGTCGGACGCTTCGGACGCGGCGCGCTCATAGGAAAAGATCACGTCGTCTGCGTTGAACGCCGCGCCGTCGTGGAATGTCACGCCCTCGCGCAGGTTGAAACGCCAGCCGGCGCCGTCCGGCAGCGCCTCCCACGAGGTTGCGAGCGACGGCTCTTCAGCCATGTCCGGCCCGCGCCGCACGAGGCCTTCGTAGACGTTGTTGAGAAAGGATGTGACCGGCGCCGCGTTGACGGCGTGGGGGTCCATCGTCTGCGGATCCGTCGTGCCGGCCCAGCGGAAGGTTTCGGCGTTAACGGGAAGCGAGCTCAGAAGCGTCGTGCCCAGCACAAGCGCGGCTGCGGGGAGTGTGTTTCGGAACATGGGTAACCTCTCTGCTTTTCTGCCACATCTGGCAATCATTCTGCTGCCAGTTAGACATATCCAGAACGATCATTCCAGATCCTGTCTGCGAGGGATAGAGCGTTGGAAGGGCGACCGCGTCAGGGGCAGGTCTGATTGTCCCCAAGGCTTTCGACGCGGTCCATTCCAGCTGGAAGGTCGTTGCTGTGTCTTTCTGGTCCCGTTCATTCGCACATGTTGATAGCGCGCTTTGGCAATCATCCGCCGCCGCGTGTGGATTTTTGGTCCACGGACAGCCAGGGGAAACGCGCACCAATGGCATATCGTTCGGACCCTCAAAACGGCTCCCTCTTGCGAAATGACCCGGCCGTCGCGGTCACGGTCTACGCCCGGCGCGATGACCGGCGCCGGAGGGCGGTGATCGGAGGGCTCGTTGCCACGCGCTCCGGATCGGCATGGGCGCGCACCGCAATCCGCCACGGCGTCACCGCTTTCGCGATCCTTGTGTTCCTGCTGGCCCTGCGCCGTTCCGGCGAGCGCACCGGACGGCTGCCCGGTTTTCATCCGCGGAGACCGACGATCAACCCGACGTCGTGGTCGCAGCCCGCAACGTGGAGGCGGCCGAGGCCGAACTTGCGCGGGTCGAACTCGATCTGGCCCGCGGCATCGTCGTCGCCCCGATCGCCGGGACTGTCCTGGACATTCACGAGACACCGGGACAGCGCCCCCCAGCCGAGGGTGTCATGGAGATGGGCGATATCAGCCAGATGACGGCCGAGGTGGAAGTCTACCAGGACCGGATCTGGGGCTTGCGGACCGGCTGGATTATCTGCCTGCGAACCTGTCGGGCGGACAGAAGCAGCGCGTGGCGATCGGCCGCGCCCTGGTCGGCAGCCCCGATGTCGTTCTGGCGGACGAACCCACGGCTGCCCTTGACTGGGAAACGGCCGCCAGTGTGGTCGATCTCTTGAAACAGTTGGGTCGGGCGCGCGGCACGACCACGCTGATGGTCACGCATGACAATCGCATCCTCGATCGCGCGGACCGCATCCTGACGCTGGAGGATGGGCGTCGTGTGGGCGATGACGACCGAACATCAGCAAGGGACTTGAACCCTGACAGCGCAAACACCTCGTAGCTGGCCGCTGAGGGTCGGGCCACGCCAACGGGCCTGACAAGAACTCGCACTCGATCACATGTCTAAGGTTCAGAAATTCCTTGCAAATGAGAGCGGCATCCACAAGAGCAGGTTGGATTTCAGCCCCATCCGCTCCGCCATTTCCTTTTGACCAGTTCATTCTGATCGAAGACCTTGGTCCACGGTTCACCCTATGGCCCATCCCGTGGAGTTGCCTTGCGTCATCCCTGTGCAAGGCCAGTGCAGCCCTGTGCAGCACGTTCCGCAGCGTCATGGCGTGCCATTCTCTGCCCGCGATGTCTCGGTTCTTCTTTCGTTCAGTTCGCTCGCGATCTGTCGCAGGGACGCGTCGCGCGCCCGAATGGTCTGGATCGGGGGCAGGACGTTTGCGGCTTGAGACCGCTGCGGCCTTGGCGGTCGGTCGAGACGTGCATCAGGGTCCCGCCGCCGCGTGGTGCCGATGACTTGCCACCGTGTCACTGGGACAGCAGGGCGCGGCACGCATCGTGGATCATCGACAGCAGGGCCTCCGCGCCAAGGGCGGTCCGCCGCGCCGTCATCGGCACTTCTGCGCACAGGGGGAGGTCCGGCGGCAGGGCTTGGAGCCATGCACGCAGGTCGATCGCGCCGTGCCCGGGCGGCAGGCGGTCCTGTCTTGCGGTGTGGATGAGGTCCTGTTCGGAATAGGGCGGATGGACGGGCGCGTCGCAGATATGGGCAAAGGGCAGCCTGTGTGGCGGGAGCGCGACAAGATCGTGCAGGGTCGAGCCGGAGCGGTCGAAATGCAGGGCATCGACAAGGACGCCGACAGCGGGACCTGCCGCCGTCACCACGTCGATCGCCGCGCGCAGGGTCGGCACCACCGTCCATGGGAAGAATTCGAGCACCGTGCCGAGGCCGCGCGCACGGGCCAGGGTGTCGATCGCCGCCAGTGTATCGGCCATTCGGGACAGGTCGGGATCGTAGGGGGCCGTGATCAGGTGCCTCGCGCCCAGTTCCGCGCCAGCGTCCAGCAAGGGGGCAAGTGTATCGGGCTTGGTCTCGGGCGTGATGCGGACGAATTCGATGTCGGCCACGCGCAGGCCGGTTGCGGCCAGCGCGGCCTTGGTGGCGCGCATCTGGGTCGGCGTATCCATCAGGGGATAGCCGGGGCTGTCTGGCGTTACCGTCAGAAGGCGCAACCCGACACCATCGAACCCGGCCCGCGCGGCGGCCTCGATGAAGGCGGGCGGGGGCAAGTCGATGGCAGTCAGGTGGGCGACGGTGAGGCGGCGGGTCATGCGCCGATCCCCGCTGCGTGGCGTCCGGCAATGAAGCCGAAGGTCATGGCCGGCCCGAGGTTGATGCCGCCCGCCGGATAGTGGCCCGCGAACACGCTGGCGGCATCCGCGCCCGCCGCATAGAGGCCGGGGATGACCGCGCCGGTCGCGCGCAAGACCCGCGCGAAACCGTCGGTCGCGAGGCCCGAGAAGGTGCCGAAGCTCCCTGGCACCACCTCCACCGCGTAGAAGGGCGGGGCCTCGATCGGGGCGATGCAGGGGTTGGGACCGTGATCGGGATCCCCTTGCAGGCGCATGTAGGGCGTGGTGCCGCGCCCGAACGCCGGGTCGTGCCCGGCGCCCGCACCCGCGTTCCAGGCGGCGATGGTGCGCGCCAGCCCCTCCGGGTCGATGCCGCAGGCCAAGGCCAGCGCCGTGGGGCTTTTCGCAGTCTTCAGGTAGCCCGACCGCAGCCATGCGCCGAAGGGCACCGGCGCAGGGCGCACGATGCCGAGTCCGTAGCGCCGCAGGAAGCGGTGGTCGCAGACCAGCCAGGACCGGGCCGGGGCCTCCGCCGGGACTGCGGCCAGCAGGGCCAAGACGTAGTCGTGGTAGCCAAGCCCCTCGTTGCAGAAGCGTCGGCCATCGGCCAGCACACCGATCACGCCCGGCTTGCCCCGGTCGATGATGTGCGGGAAGCGCCCTTCGCTGCCGTCGGGCCATGTCACGCGGGAGACAGGGCACAGGGCGGCGGGTTGCGCCTCGGTGTCGGTCACGTGGCCGCCGACCCGTTCCGCCATCCGCAAGCCGTCGCCGGTGGCGTCCGGCACGGCAAGGCTCAGGTGTTCGGCGTCGCGGGGGAAGGTGCCGGCCCGGCGGCGGGCCGCGTGGGGAAAGCCGCCGCTGGCCAGCACGACCCCGCGCCGCGCCAGGATGCGGCCGCCATCGTCGAGCACGACGCCGGTGACGGCCCCATCTTCGGCGACCAGTCGCGCGACAGGCGTCGAGAGACGCAACGCCACCCCCAGATCCAGCGCCGAGCGCAGCAGGCGCGCGACAAGGGCGCTGCCATTGCGCAGGTCCATCCCGCGCCTGTGCCGCGCGAGGTCGCGAACATGGCGCAGCACGCGGCCCGTGGCATGGCCGAAGGCACGCGCCGAGCGGGTCATCGTGAGGAAGGCGCGCAGGTCGGGACCGGCCTGGATCGTCATCCCGTGAAAGCTCGTCTCCCGCAGGGGCAGGCGCAGCAGCGCGATATCGGCCCCCAATCCGCGCCCGTCAAATGGCTTGGCGATGACCGAGCGCCCGCCGGCGCCCGCACCGGGCACGTCGCCATAGGTGTCGGGAATGGCGAAGCCGCCCGCGAAGGCCAGTGCGGTGTGAGTATCGAAGAACGCCACCATGTCCGGAGCGGCGGACAGGAAGGCATCGACCCGCGCGGGATCGAAGCGATTGCCGAGGACCCCTTGCAGGTAACGCCTTGGCGCGCCGGGATCCTCGGTCAGTCCGGCGGACCTTGCAATGGCTGTGCCGGGCGCCCAGATCCAGCCGCCGGACCATGCCGTCGTGCCACCGAGGACCGCCGCCTTTTCCACCACCACGACGCGCAATCCTGCATGGGCGGCAGTGACGGCGGCGGACAACCCCCCTGCGCCCGAGCCGACCACGACAAGATCGTAGGCGGCATCGTCCTGTTTCGGGGTGGGGGAGGCCACCTGTTTCGTCCTTCCCTTGGCGCATCGACGCGAGATTCGACGGTCTTGCCCATAACGTCAAATGCCTTCACTTCTATCTGCATAACGTGATGTTAATCTCGGGTCGGCGGAGGGCAGCCGTGAAGGAAATCACACTACGCCAGGTGGAGGTGATCCGCGCCGTGATGTTGCGCGGCACCATCGCGGGCGCGGCGGAGCATCTGGGCGTTTCGGCGCCGGGGATCAGCCGCCTCATCAAGCACACGGAGGAGTCCCTCGGTCTGCGCCTGTTCGAGCGGCGCGCGGGACTGTTCGTTCCCGCCGTCGAGGCCGAGCGCGTGTTCGAGCAGATCCGCGAGGTCTACAAGGGCATCGAGAACCTTCAGAGCGCCCTGAGCGCCCTGAAGAAGGGAGAGGATGTCAACCTGTCCTTCGCCTCCGCGCCATCGGTGGCGCAATTCGTCGCCGCGCGGGCGATCGGGCGCATCCGGGCGCATTACCCGGACCTGTTCATCGACCTCAACATCCTCAAGATCGAGGAGACCATCGACTACCTGTTGCTGGAACGCGGGGAATTCGTCGTCATGACATCGGCGATCGCGAATCCCGGCGTCCACAACGAGGAGATTGCCAGCGCCGATTTCGTCGTGATCCTGCCGCAGGCGCATCCGCTGGCCGCGAAGTCCGAGATTTCGGTCCATGATCTTGCGGACCAGCAGTTGATCGGGGTCGATCCCGCCGACCCGTATGGAGCGCGCATCGCGCGCGTCTTCAAGGCAGCGGGCGCGGAGCTTCGCCACTCGATGCGGGGCCGGTTCTCGCAGACGGTGGTCAGCCTGGTGCGCCATGGCCTGGGTGTCGCGGTGATCGACAAGTTTTCCGTCTCGGAGAAGATCCTGCCGGGTTTCGTGCGGCGGCCCCTGAAGGAGCCGGGCCAGATCTCCGTCTACATCGTCACGAAGAAGGGTCGGGTCCTGTCGAGCTATGCGGACTATGCTATCGCGCAGTTTCGCAGGGAGTTGTCGAGTGTTCAGGGAGAGCCGTTGGCATAGCCGGCGTCAGAAATGAACATGATGTTAATGATCGACACGACTGGATACTTGACGTTATCACGCCTCTCGGAAAACACTGCCCTTGTCGTCCGGTGGGAAGAGACCGGACCCAAGGGAGTTAACACAATGAGACATATCCTTATGGGCGCGGCCTCCGCGCTGGTGATGACGGCTGGCCTTGCCGCCGCACAATCCTATCCCGATCGCGAGATCCAGGGCATCATTCAATGGGGTGCCGGCGGTTCGACCGATACGGTCATGCGATCCGTCACGCCCCATGCGGAAGACATCCTGGGCGGCACCATCGTCATGCAGAACATGACCGGTGCGGTGGGCGCGATCGCGCTGAACCATGTGGCCGATCAGGATGCCAACGGCTATACCCTGCTGATGGGTGCCGAGAACCCGATGCTCTATCGCATCATGGGCCTTGGCGAACGCGACTATGGCGAATTCGTTCCGATCAACCTTCTGGCCCGGGGCACCCCGATCCTGGTCACGCGACCGGATGCGGACTTTTCGGATTACGCCGGATTGCTGGCGGCGATCGCGGCCAATCCCGGCGAAGTGCGCTTCGGCTCCACCGGGCCGGGGGGTCTGCCGTCCGTCGTCACCGCGATGATGGATACCGTCGAGGGCGGACTGGACGTCAACTTCATCCCCTACGATGGCGACGGCCCCGCGCTGACCGCGCTTCAGGGCGGTGCCATCGACGTGATGCCGGCCGTTCTGGGCGCCTCGATCGAGGCGATCCGCGCGGGCAACCTTGTGCCGCTGGCGATCTTCGACACGGAGGCGAGCCCGTTCCTGCCCGATGTGCCGACGGCCGTGGCCCTGAACGACGGCTATGCCACCTACCTGCCATGGGGGCCGTTCTTCGGGGTCTTCGTGCGGGAAGGCACGCCGGACGATATCGTGACCGCGCTGACGGAGGCCTATGCGGGCGCGGTGGAAAACCCGGATTTCGTCGATCTGATGAACAATCGCGGCTTCACGATCATGAATATCTCGGGCGATGAAGCGCGCGATTTCCTGACCGCGTGGCAGTCCACAACCGCGTGGCTGCTGCAGGATGCGGGCCTGGCGGTGAACGATCCCGCCGATCTGGGCATCGCGCGCCCCGGCGAGTAAGCCGCCCTGTTCGGCCGGCCATGCGCCGGCCACTCGACCGCGGCGCCGCTCTTCCCCCCGTGGAGGGGCGGCGTTTCCGATGCCCCATGGCAAGGCCACGATGGAGGCCCACGATGACAGATCCGGAAACGCGCGCCAACGACCACACCGAAGGGCTGTCCGATGCGACGCCCGGCGGGTTCGCAAAGGAACGGCGCCCGGGCGAGGTCGCCTTCGCGGTCTTCCTCGTGCTGGCCAGCCTCGGCTTGCTCTGGAACGCCTACGGCATCTCGGGGTTTCGGGCGCTGTCGGGGGCGGGATCGGTGCCGATGGCCACGACGGCGGTGATGGCCGTCACCAGCCTTCTGGTGCTGATCCGCACCGCCGCACGGCCCAAGGTGGCGTCTGAAACCTTCGGGCGAGATATCCTGCCGCCGACCATCATCTTCGTGGCGCTGCTGCTGGTGGCCTATGGCGTCGCGTTGCGGCCGCTGGGCTTCCTGCCGACCTCGGCCCTGTTCCTGATCGCGGCCATCAAGCTCCTCTCGCGCCGGTCATGGGTGTTCACCGTCACGGTGGCGTTGGCAAGCCTGGTCGTGATCTGGCTGGTCTTTCGCATCGTCTTCACGGTTCTGATGCCGCCCGGTATCGTGCCGGAGGCCGAAGTCATCCAGATCCTTCGCAACCTCACGAACCGGGGAGGGTGAACCATGGATGCGCTGCTGTCGTTCCTGACGGTCTTTTCCCAGCCCGAACTTCTGCTTCTGGTGGCCATTGGCACCTTCGCGGGGGTCTATGTCGGCGCGATCCCCGGATTGTCCGTCACCATGGCGGTGTCGATCCTGATCTCCTTCACGTTCTCGTGGGAGGTGTATCCGGCGATCTCGCTGATGATCGGGATCTACATGGGCGGGGTCTATGGCGGGTCGCGCACGGCGATCCTGCTCAACATTCCCGGCGCGCCATCGGCCATCGCCACGGCGCTGGACGGCTATCCCATGGCCCAGCGGGGCGAGGCGGGAACGGCCATCGGCGTCACCACCGTGATGTCGTTCTTCGGCGGGTTCCTCGGCATTGCCTTTCTGGCCGCGGCCGCGCCCTTCGTGTCGGACTTCGCGCTCGGGTTCCAGCCGCGTGATTACCTGCTGCTGGCGGTTCTGGGCATTCTGCTGGTCGGTTCGCTGTCCACCGGGTCGCTGGTGAAAGGGATATTCGCGGGCGCGCTTGGCCTTGCCGTCGGGGCGGTGGGGATGGACCCGCTGACCTTCACGCCGCGCCTGACCTTCGATCTGCCGCTGCTGCGCGGAGGCATTTCCTTCATCGCGGTGATGATCGGCATGTTCGGCGTGTCCGAGGCGTTGATGCAATTGCACCACGTCGACACGCCCGCCATCAAGCAGAAGATCGGTCGCATCGTGCCGTCGTGGAGCACGGTGCGCAAGCACCTGCCGCTCAGCCTTCAGACCTCGACCATCGGTGTCATCATCGGGGCGCTGCCCGGCACCGGCGGCGATATCGCCGCGCTGATGGCCTATGACCATGCCAAGCGTGTCACCAAGGCCCCCAAGGTGCCCTTCGGTCAAGGCGCGATGGAGGGTCTGGTCGCGCCCGAAACCGCCAACAACGCCGCCGTGGGTGGGGCGTTCATCCCGATGATGACCCTTGGCATTCCGGGTGACGCCGTGACCGCCATCATGATCGGGGCGCTGTTCATCCACGGCCTCAACCCCGGCCCCATGCTGATGATCGACCAGCCGGACATGTTCTGGTTCATCGTCGGTGCGCTGGTGACGGCGAATTGCTTCATGCTGCTGTTCGGGCTGACCGGAATCCGCATGTTCACGAAGATCGTGGAAATGCCCCGCGCGGTCCTTATTCCGCTGATCATGCTGTTGTCGATCGTGGGGGCCTATGCCGTCAACAATTCCATCAGCGATGTCTACTGGATGCTTGGTTTCGGCGTCTTCGGCTACTTCATGCGGCTTTACGGCTATCCGCTGGGGCCGGTGATCCTGGGCGTGATCCTGTCGCGTCTGCTGGACGAGAACTGGCGCCGTGCCATCATTTCCGAGCGCGAGGATCTGGGCCGCTTCTTCGAGGGGATCGTGACCAGCCCCCTGTCGCTTGCGCTGTTCCTGGGCGTGATCCTTGTCTTCGGCAGCCAGACGCCGATCTGGACATGGGTCAAGCGCATATTCACCCGCAGGACGGAGCACCCCTGATGTCCGCGCGCATCGCATCGCTGAAGCTGGGCCTGATCGGCGACAATATCGGCGCGTCCAGATCACCGCGCCTGCATCGACTGGCGGGCGAACAGGCCGGGCTCGACGTGACCTATGACCGGCTGGTTCCGCAAGAGAGGGGCGAGGATTTCGGCACCATCGTTGCGTGTGCCAGGGCCGCGGGCTACCGCGGGTTGAACATCACATATCCTTACAAGGAGCAGGTGATGGCCCTGGTCGCGGTCGACGATCCGGTGGTCGCGGCGATGGGTGCGGTCAACACCGTCCTGTTCGAAGCGGATGGCCCGCGCGGGTTCAACACCGATTTCTCCGGCTTCATCGCGGCGCATGGCGCTGTCCGGGGCGCGGCGATGCCGGGGCCGACGCTGGTGATCGGAACCGGCGGGGTGGGGCGGGCGATTGCCTTCGCGTTGGCCCGCATCGGTGCGGTCGACCTGCGGCTGGCGGATCGCGACAGTGCCAAGGCCGCGAAACTGGCCGAGGATCTGGCGGCACGTTTTCCCGGTCTTGCGCTGTCGACCGGTGCGGATGCCGAGGCCATGGCACACGGCGCGGACGGCGTCGTGAACTGCACCCCGGTCGGAATGGTCGGCTATCCCGGCACCCCCCTGGCCGCCGATGCCATGAAGGGTGCGGTGTGGGCCTTCGACGCGGTCTACACGCCCGCAGACACGCAATTCCTGTGCGACGCCGCGCGGTTGGGATTGGTCACGATCTCCGGTTGGGAGTTGTTCTTTTTCCAGGGCCTCCACGCGTGGAGGCTGTTTTCCGGCAGGGATGCCGACCCCAGGGCGTTGCGCGCCGCCTTGCAGACGGAGGCGGACCTGCCATGAAGACCTGCATTGCCACGGTGTCCATCTCGGGCAATCTCGAAGAAAAGATCGACGCCATCGCGGCGGCCGGTTTCGACGGGATCGAGATTTTCGAGCAGGATTTCATCGCCGACCCCCGCCCCCCGCGGGAGGTCGCCGCGCGGGTGCGCGCTGCGGGGTTGGAGGTGATGCTGTTTCAGCCCTTCCGCGATTTCGAAGGCTTGCCGGCCGACCTGCGGGCAAAGGCCTTCGACCGGGCCGAGCGGAAATTCGATCTTATGGAAGATCTTGGATGCGACCTTGTGCTGGTCTGCTCATCGGTTCACCCGGAGGCGCAGGGTGGCATCGACCGCGCGGCTGCGGATTTCGCCGAGTTGGGGCAGCGCGCCGCACGGCGCAACCTGCGCGTGGGTTTCGAGGCGCTGGCCTGGGGCCGTCATGTGGACGACCACCGCGATGCATGGGAGATCGTGCGCCGGGCCGACCAGCCGAATGTGGGGCTGATCCTGGACAGCTTCCACACGCTGGGGCGCGGGATCGACCCGGATACGATCCGCCGCATTCCCGGCGACAGGATCTTTTTCGTGCAGCTGGCCGATGCGCCCGCGATCGATATGGACCTGCTCTACTGGTCGCGCCATTTCCGCAACATGCCGGGCGAGGGGGATCTCGATGTGGCGCGCTTCATGGGCGCGGTGCTGGCGACGGGCTATGGCGGGCCGATTTCGCTGGAGATCTTCAACGACCAGTTCCGTGGCGGCCTGCCCCGTGCGATCGCCCGCGACGGGCACCGATCGCTTGTTCACCTGATGGACAATGTGCGCAGGGCAGAGACCGGTCTGGCCGTGGATTTGCCGCTGATCCCGGCGGCAACGGCCCCGCTGGATACCGCCTTCATCGAATTCGCCACCATGGGGGCGGAAGCAGACGCGATCGCGGCGCTTTTGGCGAGCCTTGGCTTCGCCCGCACCGCGCGCCATATCGGCAAGGCCATGGATCTCTGGGAGCAGGGCGACATTCGCATCCTTCTCAACGCCGACCCGGCGGGACATGCTGCCACCAGCTTCACTGTCCGGCGCACCAATGTCTGCGATATCGGGGTTCAGGTGGCATCGGCCGCCGACGCGATGGCGCGGGCCCTTGCGCTGGATGCGGTTCCCTTCGCGCAGCCGCCCGGAGCGGGCGAACTGGCGATCCCGGCCATTCGCGGCCTTGGCGGTTCCGTCATGCATTTCCTCGACCGGGACACCGACGCCGTCTGGGACCTGGAATTCATCCCGATCGAGCGGACGGACGCCGCCGGGCCCGGTGTCGGCCTGACCCGGATCGACCACATCGCCCAGACCATGAGCTATGACGAGATGCTCAGTTCGTCCCTGCTTTACACTTCGCTCTTCGGGATGCGGAAGGCGCCGATGGTCGATGTGATCGACCCCGACGGACTGGTGCGCAGCCAGGCCATCACCTCTGCGGACGGGGCGTTCCGGATCACCCTGAACGGGGCCGAGACGCACCGCACGCTGGCGGGCGACTTTCTGGCGGAAAGTTTCGGTGCGTCGGTCCAGCATATCGCTTTCGCCACCGATGACATCCTTGCCACTGCGGCGTCGCTGGTGCGGACGGGGTTCGATCCCCTGCCGATTCCGGCGAATTACTACGCCGACCTTGTGGCGCGCTTCGATGTCCCTGCCGAGTTGCTGGAAAACCTGCGGGCTCACAACATCCTGTATGACGAGGCCGACGGCGCCGGGTTCTTCCAGCTCTATTCACGCCCCTTCGCCAACGGCATGTTCTTCGAGATCGTGGAGCGGCGCGACGGATATGACGGCTTCGGCGCCCCGAACGCGCCGTTTCGGATCGCCGCGCAGAAGCGGATCGGTCGGGCGAAGGGCATGCCGCGACAGTAGCGCCGCAGCACAGCCGGGGGGGGAGGGGAGAGAGAGGAGGGATTGCGCGCTCAGGCCCTTGGCGGTTGGAACACCTCTGCGAACCGGTCGCGCAGGTCCTTCTTCTGGACCTTGCCCATGGTGTTGCGCGGCAAGGCGTCCAGCAGGGCGATATGGCGCGGGCGCTTGAAACCGGCGAGGTCACGGCGCACCGCCGCCTCGATGGCCGCGACGTCGCAGGTCGCCCCAGGTTCGGCCACCAGCACCGCCACGACGCTTTCTCCGAGATCGGGATGCGGTGCGCCGATCACGGCGCTTTCCAGCACGCCGGGCTGATCGTCGAGGAACATCTCGACCTCCTTGGGGTAGATGTTGAACCCGCCCGAGATGATCAGATCCTTGCCACGCCCCACGATGGTCACATAGCCGTCGGCGTCGATTACCGACAGATCGCCGGTGATGAAGTAGCCGTCGGGGCGCAATTCCTCGGCGGTCTTGTCGGGCATCTGCCAATACCCCTTGAAGACGTTCGGGCCGCGCACCTCCAGCACACCGATTTCGCCGCGCGGCAGCTCGGCACCGGTCTCGGGGTCGCAGACCCGCACTTCCACGCCCGGCAGCGGAAAGCCCACGGTGCCCGCGCGCCGGTCGCCATCATAGGGGTTGGAGGTGTTCATGGAGGTTTCGGTCATGCCGTAGCGTTCGAGGATGCGGTGGCCGGTGCGCTTCGCGAACCGTGCGTGGGTGTCCGCCAGCAGCGGCGCGGAGCCGGATATGAAGACGCGCATATGCGCGGTCAGGTCGCGGTCGAAACGGGGATCGTCCAGCAGGCGGGTGTAGAAGGTCGGAACTCCCATCATCGTCGTAGCCTCGGGCAGGTGGGCGATCACCGTATCGGTATCGAATTTCGGCAGCCAGATCATCGCGCCGCCCGCCAGAAGCGAGACATTGCAAGCCACGAACAGTCCATGGCTGTGGAAGATCGGCAGGGCATGCAGCAGCACGTCGCTGTCGGTGAAGCGCCAGCCCTCCATCAGCGCCTGGGCGTTGGACAGCAGGTTGGTCTGGGTCAGCATGGCGCCCTTGGAGCGCCCCGTGGTTCCCGAGGTGTAGAGCAACGCCGCAAGATCATCGCCGTCGCGTGCGGCGACCGGGGCCGTGTCGGATTGGCGGGCCACGAGGTCCGCGAAACTGCCGGTTCCGTCGCCCGCCAGCGTGTGCAGCAGGCAGCCATTGACCTGCGCGATCCCGGCCAGCGTGTCGGCCTCGGCCGGGTCGCAGATGAACAGGGCCGCGCCGCTGTCGCCCACGAAATAGTCGAGCTCCGCCGCAGTATAGGCGGTGTTGAGCGGCAGGAACACGGCACCGGACTGAATGCAGCCTGCATAGAGCGCGAGTGCCTGCGGCGACTTGTCGACATGAACCGCGACACGATCGCCGGGCCGGATCCCCAGTGTGGTCAGCGCGTTGGCGTTCCGCGCCGCCATCTGCCCGAACGCGGCGTGGCTGATCGTGACGCCGTCGGCAAGGTGCAGGAACGGTGTATCCCGCCCGATATGGCGGTTGAGCAGTGTATCGAAGAGGGGGTTTCCCATTGGCCTGGTCTTTCTGTCGGCATTAGGCGGGGCAGGGGTGAAACTTGGTCCGACATGCGACTGTATCGTGCGAGGCCCCGGATGACACGGGCGTCTGCCGCCAGGCGGTCCGCTTGCCGGCCAGCCGTGATCGCGGCCTCGCAGATGGCGACTTGATCCTCCACCGGTCGGGCAGGATTGGTGACGAACGACAGGCCTTTGCGGCGGAATTGGTGTCGTTCCTTTACAAGATCGTCGTTGTTCGTTTTCGCCTTCGAATTGGCGGCGCCCTCCCGCAACATGTCATGGAGCTCGATGTTCGGGCCGTGTTAGCATGCTGCATCTTGCCAGGCCAAGGTATCGTGCGACTTCGCCGCAATGCGGGGCAGGCGGCGGATCATGCGGCGGATCATGCGGCTGGTCAGGCGCGCCGCCGCCACGGCCCCGGGCCGCGGAGACCACGCCAAGATTGATTGGGATCAATGTTCTCGATGCGTCCCGGCGCTAGGATCGGGGGGAACAGTCACCTCATTCCTGCCACAGGGGGGAAGAGTTGACATCCGGGCCCCGACACCGTCGCCCGTCCGCCGGGTTGAAACCTCTGCCCGGCGCCTGAAACGTTACCTGTTCGCATGGGGCATCGCCCCGTTCGCACGCTTGAACCGGAGATTCCGCCATGACCAAACAGACCCTTCTTTTCCTGATGACTGAACAGACCACGGATGCCGAGCTGCGCCAGATCGCGGATCATGCCGCGACCCAATCGTCCCGCATCGTCTGCCTGCTGTTGTCGAAGATGCCGACGCAACCGATGAACGCCTATGGGGCGCTTCCCTATGGCGGGTTCGAGATATCCGACCAATGGGTCGAAGAACTCGGCCAGTCGCGGGAGCGGTTGAAAGCCCATGTCGACAGGTTGGAAGCCCTGTTGCAGTCCCAGGGGATCTCGGGCGAGGTGCAGGTGGTGCTGAGCGGCCAGGCGGATGTCCGGTCCGAGATCGCGCGTCGTGCGATGGTCTGCGATGTCGCCATTGCGTCGGCCGCGCTGCGCGACGCCGAAGGCGCGATCTTCAACGATGCCGCCTACAGTGTGCTGTTCGAATCGCCGATCCCCTTGATGCTGAATGCCACGCCGATGAAGACCCCGACGCGCATCTTCGTCGCCTGGGACACGCAATTGCCCGCCGCTCGGGCCATACACGCCGCCCTTCCCCTGCTGGTGCAGGCGGAGGAGGTGATCCTGGGCAGTTTCGACCCGACCGCCACGGAACACGCCGATGGCGAGGATCCGGGCGCTGACCTGGCCAAGTGGCTCAGCCACCATGGCTGCAAGGTCACGCTCACCCAATATTCCAGCGGCGGGGACCGGATCGGGGTCGCGATCCAGAAACGCGCGGCCGAGGTGGGGGCGGACCTGATCGTCATGGGCGCGTTCGGCAAGTCCCGCTTGCGCGAACGGGTGTTCGGCGGAACCACGCGGACGATGATCGACCAGGCCGGGATGGCGGTGTTCCTCGCGCATTAGGGCAAGGCCAGGCGCAGGGTGCGCCATCGACCGCTGGTCGTGGAGGAGGACGATGCATGTGGGGCCGAACGATCCGTGTGACGCGCCTTGCAGGTTTCGACATCAAGGTCGACGCCAGTTGGTTGCTGATTGCGTCGCTGATCATCTGGAGCCTGTCGACGGGATATTTTCCGGACCGCGTCCCGGCTGCAAGCAGTGCCGTGTTGCTCCTGATCTCGGTGGCGGCGATGCTGGGCCTTTTCGCCTCGCTGATCGTCCACGAACTCGCCCATTCCATCGTTGCGCGGCACCATGGGCTGAAAATCCGCGGTATCACCTTGTTCCTTTTCGGCGGTGTGGCCGAGCTTGATGCAGAGCCGGTCGATGCGACGGTGGAGTTGCGCGTCGCCATCGTCGGGCCCGTTGCGAGCCTGCTTCTGGCGGCACTGTTCGGCTCGGCCCTCGCCCTCGCCCTCGCGCGGGGGGGCGGGGCCTTTCCCGGACTGATGGCGGTGCTCGGGTATCTGGCGACGGTGAACCTTGCGCTGGCGCTGTTCAACATGATCCCGGCCTTCCCGCTGGATGGCGGACGGGTCTTTCGCGCCCTGCTCTGGCGGTCCTCGGGCGATCCGGTGAAGGCGACACAGCGGGCGGTGTCGGTGTCGGCGATTTTCGCCTGGGGCCTGATCGGGCTGGGGGTCGTGGCCATGTTCGGCGCGGGGCCCGTGGCCGGGCTCTGGCCGATCCTTGTCGGGCTGTTCCTGCTGGCGATCGGGCGGGCTTCGGTTCGGCATGTCGAGGTGCGGCACCTGACCGAGGGTCGGGTGGTGGCCGATCTGATGACCCGCAGCCCCGTGACCGCGCGCCCGGACCAGAGCCTTGCCGACGTGGTGGACCATGTCTTCCTGTCGCCGGGCGTCAGTTTTGCGCCCGTCGTGGAAAAGGGCGTCCTCCTGGGTTTCGTGGACCTGCGTATGGTGCGACGGATCGACCGCGAACATTGGGCCGCCACCAAGGTCGAGGATGTGATCGAAAGCGTTTCGGACGATTATGCCGTGGCTCCCGACCTGCCGATCCAGGACCTGATCGAGCGGATGGCCCGAACCGGGCAGCGGAAATTCCTGGTGATCGAGCGCGACCGCCTGCTGGGTGTCATCACGCTCAGCGATGTCAGCGCCTATCTCGATGTCTCGCGGCAGATCGCGGCCTGACGGCAAATCTGCTGGCGCCGTTGGGGGCGTTTCGGCCAGGGTGGTCGGCGCGGATCATCGCGAAAGGGGTGCCATGGCAGAGTTCGACGATCCCGCCCTTCTGGGCGTGTTGATGGACGCGGCGGCGGAAGCGATCATCGTCGCCGATGCCGAGGGGTGCATCCTGCGCGCCAACCGCGCTGCGGCGACGATCTTCCAGCGCCCCGAACCGGCGATGATCGGGCAGAACGTTTCCATCCTGATGCCGGGGTCCATGGCGATCCTGCACGACACGAGCCTGGTGCAACACATGGTGGCGGGTTCGGCGGGAGAGGTGCGCGTCAGTGGCAAACCGCGCCTTCTGAACGGGGCGCGCGCCGATGGCAGCCGGGTGCCGCTGATGGTGTCCCTTGGCCGGGCCGAGACGGATCGCGGTGCCGTTTTCGTGGCGATCCTGAACGACCACACCGAACAGGTCGCGATGCGCGAAGCCGCCGAGCGATCCCAGAAGATGGACGCGATCGGCCGGATGACCGGCGGTATCGCCCATGATTTCAACAACCTCCTGACGGTCATCATCGGCAACCTCGAATTGCTGGAGGCGGCCGCGCTGACCCCGCGCCAAAGGGCGCTTCTGGCCGATGCCCTGTCCGCCGCCGAGATGGGAGCGGACCTGACATCGCGGCTGTCGACCTTCGCGCGCAACTCCGACCTGCGGGACGCGCGGCTCGATCTGAACGAACAGGTGGAAAGCTCCGTCGGGCTGATGCGGCACACCATCGGAACCCATTGCGCGATCGCGGTGCATAACGGGCCGGAGCTTTGGCCGGTTTGTGCCGATCCGACGCGGCTGCAGACGGCGATCCTGAACCTTGCGATGAATGCGCAGGATGCGATGCACGATGGCGGGCTGCTCACCATCGAGACGCAGAATGTGTCGATCGACGATGCCTACATGGCGCAGGAACTGGACGTGACGCGTGGCCGCTACGTGCGCCTGTCGCTGACCGATACCGGGCGCGGGATGAGCGCGCAGGAAAGGTCGCGGGCGCTGGAGCCGTTCTTCACCACCAAGGCGGCCGGTCATGGCACCGGTCTTGGCCTGCCCATGGTCTATGGCTTCGTGAAGCAATCGGGCGGGCATCTGACGATCTATTCCGAACCGGGCCAGGGCACGACGGTCTCGCTCTACTTCCCGGCGCTGGACGAGGACGCGGCTGCGACCCCGGCACCCGGCACCTCCCGCGAGATCCCGCAACCGCCCGGCCCCGCCGCCCGCGTGCTGATCGTCGAGGATGACGAGAAGCTGCGCCGTCTGACTCAGGAGCGGCTGCAATCGCTCGGGTTCGACTGCCTGTTGGCGGCAAATGCCGATACGGCCTGGGCCATGCTGGCCGGTGGGGCAGAGGTTGATCTGGTGTTCAGCGACATGGTCATGCCGGGCACCATGTCGGGTTATGACCTTGCCTTGCGGATTGCGCGGGATCGGCCCGGCATCCGGATCCTGCTGACCTCGGGATTCTCCGAATCGGTGCTGAGGGACAGGGTGATCGGCGACGCGTTCGCCATGCTGCGCAAACCCTACCGGATCGCGGATCTTCAGGCCGCCATCCATGGGGTCTTGGGCCGCGACTAGCTGGCCGGTTCCGCGGTCTCGGTCAGCATGTAGCCCAGGCCGCGCACCGTCTTGATGAGCTTCGGGGCAGCTGCGTCCCGCTCGATCTTCTTGCGCAGCCGCGCCACCTGGTTGTCGATCGTCCGGTCCAGCGGCACCCAGTCCGGACCGTCGATCAGGTTCATCAACCGGTCGCGTGACAGGGGGCGCATCGGGTTGTCCAGAAACGCGCAGAGCAGCTTGAAATCCGCCGTCGTCAGCGCGCAATCCTCGCCCGAGCGGTCGAGAACCATCATCCGGTCCAGGTCGATCCGCAACCGGTCGAGGCAGACCATGCGGCCCTGCTGGCCCCGGCTTCCGGCACCGGCGGGCAGCGCGGGGTCCGGGCCATGGCCAGCGCGCCGCAGGACCGATTTCGCGCGGGCCAGCACTTCGCGGACATGGAACGGTTTCGCGATGTAGTCGTCGGCCCCGAGTTCAAGGCCCACGACCCGGTCGATGACGTCGTCCTTTCCGGTCACCATGATGATGGGCACGTCGCTGGTCTTGCGCAGGTCCCGCGCAAGATCGAGTCCGCTCTCGCCGCCCAGGCCGATGTCGAGGGTCACGAGATCCGGCACCCGTTGGGCGATGGCCCGCCGGACGCCCTCGAGGTCCATCGCCTCGACGACTGCGGCACCCTCTCCCTCGAAGGTTGCGCGGAGCAGGGCGCGGACCTTCGGATCATCCTCAACAACCAGAACGGTCTTGCCTTGCATGGATCGGCCCCCGCTGAACGCCGCAAGCATAAATTGCGTGGACGGGAACCGAAAGGCGCATTCGGGCATCGGCCGCTCCCGCGTCCTTGATACCTTTTGATACAATCCCCGCGCATCCCCGTGACGTTCCGCTTGCAGGGTCTGGGCACGAGATCGAGACGGGGGAATGTCATGTATCTGGAACTGGCCGCGCCCCATGCGCAGGGCATCACGATCGAACCGGTCGATGCTGCCCGGCGCGTGGCCACCGATCGCCGCCTGTATCATCGCCTGCTGGCCGGGCGTCACCTGTTCCACGAGGGGGACGAGGCCCATGCGCTCTACGAGGTGAAGCGCGGTCTGTTGCGCCTTGCCCGCGTCACCGCGAACGGGCGGCGGCAGATCACCGCCTTCGCGCTGCCCGGCGATATCGTGGGTTTCCCGGCAGGCGACCACCACCAGTCCGATTGTGACGCGCTCGTCGATGCGGTCGTGCTGGCCCATGGCCGCGCCGCGCTGGACGGGTGCAGCGCCGATCCGGATCTGCATCGTTTCCTGACGCGCGCCGCCCTGCGCGAGATCAACGCGCTACAGGATCACTTCATGATGCTGTCGTCGAAAACCGCAACGGAGCGGGTGGCGTCGTTTCTTCTGACCCTTGCGACACGGACCGGTGTGGCCTGCGCCAGCGGCACGCTGGTGGACATCCCGATGCGCCGGGTCGACATCGCCGATTTCCTCGGTATCACGAACGAGACCGTGTGCCGGATGATCTCCCGGTTCCGCAACGATGGCCTGATCTTGGCGGAGACGCCGCAGCGCTTGATCGTGACCGACATGTCGGGCCTTCAGGCCAGGGCCGAGCCCGCCTAGCGACGTTCGCGCGGGCGGCACCTGGCCTGTGCGGCAGGTCGTCGGGTGGTCTGCACCTCAGGCCTGCCCCCAACTCTCCGCCAAGGCGCGCAGGATGTCGGTGCGGCTGATCATGCCCACAAGCTGCCCCGCATCGACGACGGGAAACCGCCGAACCGGTCCGTCGAGAAACCGCTGACAGGCCGCGAGGATATCGAGACCGGGATCCACGGTGATCAACTCCTGCGTCATGTAGGCTTCGACGCATTTGCCCCAGTCGCGGTAGTAACTGGCCTCCAGCGCGGCGCGCAGACAGTCCTTTTCGGTCAGGATGCCGACCAGCATACCGGCTTCGTCCACCACGGGCGCACCAGAGACGCGGTGGCGTAGCAGGACATGGAGCGCGCTGTTGATCTCCTGCCCGGGCCGCAGGGTGACGATTTCGCGCGCCATGTGGTCGGCGACATGTCGAAGGGCGCTCATGCCGTGTCCTTTCGGGATCGGGACCGGGGGCAGGCGACGCAACCGCCCGGCGTCCCGCACGACAGCCCCCCGCAGGAGCCCTTGATCGGTGCGCGACCCGCGATCACGCCGATCGCCAACCCCAGAATGGCAAGGCCGATGATGCCGAAGCCCAAGAGGAACGTGGTCAATGCAGTGTCTCCTTGCAGAGGTTGGTTGTCATGCCAGCACATGCTCGGCAAAGCTGCCGGTCATGATGCTGGCCGCGTCCGGCGACAGCCCGGGAATGAACAGGGCAGACAATCCTCGACTGCGGGCGAAGTCCGGCCCGCCCGGTCCCATCGCCAGAAGGGCCGTGGCCCATGCATCCGCCGCCATGCCGGTGTCCGCCAGAACGGAGACGGAAGCGGCGTATCCCGTCGCGGGACGTCTGCTGTGCGGATCCATGACGTGGCTGATCCCGGTCGCGCCCACAAGGCCCTGCGCCCGGTGGCCGGAGGTGGCCAGCGCCCGCCCGCCGGGCGCAACGATGTGGCGCGCCTGAAGTCCCGGCGACAGGGGGTCCTCGATGGCGACCTGCCAGTCCCGCCCGGACGGATGACGGCCGATGGCGCGAACCTCTCCGCCCAGTTCCAGCAGCACATCGCGTGCGCCCGCGTCTGCCAGATCCGCCAGCATCAGGTCCAGCGCATGGCCCTTGGCGATCCCGCACAGGTCCAGCGTCACCTCCGGCGCGGATCTGCGCAGCCGGGATCCGGTCAGGATGATGTCCTGCATCCGCCCGGTGCCCCCGGTGATCGGGCCGAAACCGTAGCGATGGGTCAGCGGCCCGGTGGTGGGATCGAAGGCTCCGCCGCTGGCGCGCGCCATCCGCTCGGCTGCGACGAAGATCTCGGCGAAGATATCGGGGACTTCCACCGTCTCGCCGGGGGCGGCTGCGTTGAACCGCATGAGGGCCGAGGCGGCATCATAGGGCGACAGGGCGGCGTCGATCCCGGCGGCGCGCGCGACGATCAGCGACGCGGCATGGACAGGATCGGCCTGGCCGGTCACCAGACGCCAGGACCCTCCGAAGGCCGGCCCTTCAAGCCCACGCGCGCCCGCCGTGCCGCCTGTGCCCGCCGTGCCGCCTGTGCCCGCCGTGCCCCCTGTGCCCGCCGTGGCCCCCGTGGCCCCCGTGCCCCCCGTGGTCCCCGTGCCCCCCGTGGCCCGCGCATGCCCGGGCAGCAAAGTGGCGGCACAGGCCCCCAGCATCATGTCGCGGCGCGTCAAACCCATCGTCTACACTCCGAAATCGTCAAGGAAGATCTGCGACGGCTCCACGCCCAACGTGTCGAGCATGGAAAGCACCGCCGCGATCATCATCGGCGGGCCGCAGAGATAGTATTCGCAGTCCTGCGGGGCGGGGTGGTCGCGCAGATACCGCTCCCACACGACGCGATGAATGAAGCCGGTGGCGCCCTGCCAGTGGTCGTCCGGGTCCGGGTCGGACAGCGCCACGGTCCATTCGAAATTGTCGTGGGCCGCAGCGAGGGCCTCGAATTCATCGGCATAGAACAGGTCCGCCGCGCTGCGCGCGCCATACCAGAAGCTCACCTTGCGGTCTGTCCCGCGCCGCTCCAGCAGGTCGAAGATCATCGCGCGCAGGGGGGCCATGCCCACGCCACCCCCCAGAAACACCATGTCCCGATCGGTGTCCTGCACCTTGAAGGTTCCGAACGGACCCGCGACCGAGACCGCATCTCCGGGCTTGAGCGAGAACAGCCATGACGACACGATCCCCGGCGGAGCCGTGGGCAGGCGCGGCGGCGGTAGGGCCAAGCGGATGTTGAGGACGACGCGGCCATCAAGCGTATCCTGCGGACGATTTGCGATGGAATAGGCCCGCGTTACCGGCGCGCTCGTGCGCAGCGACAATGTGCGCAGCGGTGCCCAGACCGCGTCGAAGCGATCGGGAATGGAGATGTCCTTGTAGTCCAGCGCGAAGGGTGGGGCGGTGATCTGGATGAAGGCGCCCGCGAAGAGATGCTCGGCCTTGTCGGCGGGCAGGTCGAGAACGACCTCGCGGATCAGCGGGGTCAAGGTGGTGGTCCCTGCCACGCGGGTCTCGAAGGCTTCCGCCGCCAGCAGATCGTCCGGGACATGAACCGACATATCCCCGCGCAGCGTGACCTGACAGGCCAGATGCAGGCCCGCGCGCAGCTCGGCAGGCGACAGGCGTGCAGCCTCGACCGGCAGGGGTTGCGGCCCATCGCCGAGGATCTGCACCCGGCAAAGGCCGCAGGTTCCCGCCCCCGCGCAGGCCGACGGGACAAGGATACCATTGTCGTTCAGCGCGCCCAGCAGCTTGCGCCCGGTTTCCGTCCGGATCCGGTTGGTGTCGTTCACCGTCAGGATGGCGGGAAGGGCCGGCATCATCACCCGGCGGGCGAGGATGACGATTCCTGTCAGGGCAAGGGTCAGGGCCACGAGGACAAGGATGCTGAGCACGGCCCCGATCATAGCGGCACCCGTGCGAAGGCCATGAAGCCAAGCGACATCAGGCCGGTCACAAGAAACGCGCTGGCCAGTCCGCGCACGCCGTCGGGCATATCGGAATAGCGCAGGCGTTCGCGGATGGCGGCGAAGGCGATGATCGCCAGCGCCCACCCGACGCCGCTGCCGAAGCCATAGACCGCCGCCTCTGGCACCGTGTATTGCCGCTCCGCCATGAACAGGCTGCCGCCGAGGACGGCGCAGTTCACCGTGATCAGCGGAAGGAAGCTGCCGAGCGCCGCGTGCAGCCGCGGAAAGAACCGGTCCAGCGACATTTCGAGGACCTGGACGATGGCAGCGATCACGCCGATGAAGGCGACCAGGCGCAGGTGCGAGAGGTCCACGTCGGGCAGGCCCGCCCACCGCCAGGCGCCGTCGATCAGCACGCCGTTCAGGATCAACGCGTTGACCGGAACCGTGATCGTCTGCACCGCGATGATGGCCAGCCCCAGGCCCACCGCCGTCGCCACCCGCTGCGACACCGCAAGGAAGGTGCAGATGCCGAGGAAATAGGCCAGAGCAAGGTTTTCCTGGAAAATGGACGCGATCAGCAGGTCGGTCATCGCAGACCTCCGCCGGGGGTCGCCGCTTGCCCGGATGGCTCCACCTGGTCCACGCGGATGGCACGGATGGCCCAGACCAGCAGCCCGATGATGAAGAACGCCGCCGGGGCCAGTTGCATCAGGCCGAGGGGCTGGAACCAGCCGCCATCGGTTTGCGTCTGGAAGACCGTGAACCCCAGCAGGCTGCCTTGACCCAGAAGTTCGCGGATGGATCCCACGAGGATCAGGATCAGGCTGTAGCCAAGCCCATTCCCCAGCGCGTCAAGCACCGATGGCCCGACCGGATTGCGCATCGCGAAGGCTTCCGCCCGTCCCAGCACCAGGCAATTGGTCACGATCAGGCCGACGAACACCGACAGGGCGCGGCTCAACTCGAAGAAGAAGGCGCGCAGGATCTCGTCGATCACGATGACGAGCGACGCGATGATGGTGATCTGCACGATCAGGCGGATGACGTGGGGGATGTGGTGGCGCAGCAGGCTGATGAGGGCGGATGACAGGCACAGCACGATGGTCAGCGCGGCCGACATCAGCAGCGCGGTATCAAGCGCCGTGGTGACCGCCAGCGCCGAGCAGACGCCAAGGATCTGGCGGCTGATCGGGTTCTGGTCGATCAGCGGGGTGATGATCCGGGAGACCGCGCTGCGCATCTCAAAGCCCTCCGTCGCGCAGGCGGGCGAGGAACGGGCCATAGCCGTGATCCCCAAGCCAGTAGCGCAGCATGTTGGTGATGCCATTGCCGGTGCGCGTCGCGCCCGAGATGCCGTCCACCTCGTAAGGCGTGCTGGCCGCACCCCGCACGACCGAGATCACGATGGCGCCGGTCTCGTCCGACACCACCCGCCCGGGCCAGAGCGCTTGCCACGCGGGTTCCTCGATCCGTGCGCCAAGGCCTGCGGTATCGGCCTGCGCGGTTATGGTCAGCGCGGCGACGGTGCGCAGGTCGGCCTCCAGCGCCAGCAGCGCCTCGATCCGGGATTGGTAACCTGTGCCGGAAACCGGCAGGATCACCAGCGCGACCTCGCCGTCCTGTTCGAGAATGTGGACCACCGCGTGGGGCGCGCGCTGGCGCAGGCCCGCGATGTCCAGCTCGGCAGGGATCGTCACGGCGCTGGCGGGGTCGGCGGCGGCGGCTTCGGCATCGTAATCCGCCGGGTCCGCGCCGTCGACGAAGGCTCCGGTCGCAAGGTCCACCAGACGGGTGGTCAGGCTGTCCGCGCCGCTTTCGGCCAAAACCTCGGCCATGGCAGGCAGGGTTTCCAGCATCGCGGCCATGCGGGCGGCCTGTTCGGCCTCCAGATGGGCGGCCTGGCGCGGCTCCAGCAGGATCGCGGCGGCGGTGACGGCCAGCGCGCTGCACAACGCCACAAGGCCCGCGACGGCCACGATCTTGACCGGATCGTCATTGTCCCGCGCCAGCAGCCCGGGGCGATGGGCGCGTGGATCAACCATGGCGGGGCCGCCTGCGCCGCGCAGCGATCGTGATCGCAATGTGGTCGAGGAGTGGCGCAAAAAGGCTGCCGAGCAGCGCCGCGAAGACCAGCGCATCCGGCCCCGGCGCGCCCGGCGTGCCCGGCGCGCCAAGGGAGAAGACCCAGACCAGTCCGCCCGCCAGAACCCCATGCGCGATCCGGCCGAGCGGCGTGACGGCCCCGGTGGTCGGGTCGCAAACCAGAAACACCAGCGCGGCACTGCACGCGATCAGCACCGGCACGGCACCCGCCGCGTCGGTAACGCCGACCGCGACCCCAAGCGCCAGCGCGAAGCCCGCCGCCACCCGCAGGCTCAGCAGGCCAGTTCCCAGCAGCAGGGCAGCGCCGGGCAGGCAAGCCAGCGCCATTGCCGCGCTCGGCGCGCGCAAAGTGGCATCCGGCAAGGACAGCAGCAGAAGCGCCAGTGCAACCGTGGCGGGCGACAGGAAGGCGAAGCCGCGCCCGCCGAAGACCAGTTCTCCGATCACGCAGCCAAGCGAGACCACGACAACCAGATGCCAGAGCGGCATGTCCGCCGGCGCGAACAGGGTGAAGATCACTGCCGTGGTCAGGCCCGTGGGGATGATCGTGCGGTGGCGAAGGGCGGCGAAAAGGTAGTCCCACCCAAGCGCCACCACAAGGGCTGCCGCCAGCACGACCGACACGGTGGTCCCGCCGTCCAGCAGCAGGACCGCAAGCGGTGGCAGGGCCGCAATCCCCTGGGTGGTGGCGACGAACAGGACGCCATTTCTCCGGATCACTTGCGCAAGGGTCATGTCGACAAGTCCTTGCGCAACTGGCCAAGCATCTCTGCAAGGCGGCGTCCGTAATCCGTGCCGCTGGCACACAGGTCGGTCAGATGCGCGACATCCTCGGGCAGCAGGCTCAGGCATCCCAGCCGGGCGCAGGCGTCGCGGTCTCCCGTGGTCAGTGCCCGCATCAGCGGCACCGTCGGCACGCCGAAGGGCAGGGGCCGGTCCAGGGCGTTGAACGGGATCAGCGGGCGCAGGGGCGCGCCCGTCGGGGGGGGGCCGAGATCGGGCACAAGGCTGGCTTCCACGTCATGGCGTCCGAGGAAGAGAGACCACCGCCGCTCGCTGGAGGGGCCGGTCGTGCTGCGCAACCGGGCCGGGCTGCCGGTGACCGGCCCGAACAGCGGGCCGAGGCTGCTGCCAAGCGGCACCCTAAGCGTCTCGGGCTGCGCCCCTCCCGGCCGGCTCACGGCGATGGTCCTGAGCGGATCGCAGGCGCCCGTGCGCAACAGGTGGCCCAGGGCCGCGACATCCTGGTAACCGATGGTCCAGACCCTGCCGGATGCGCCGCCGCGCCCCACGGCCCGGGCCACCTGTGCCGCCTTTGCCTGCCAGCGGCGACCGAAGCGACGCCGATGGACCCGCAGACGGGGATGATCCTGCACCGCGCGCGGCCATTGCTTGCCGACGCACAGGTGCACCGGCCCCTCGGTCAATTCGGTCAGGGCGATCAGCCCCACATCGAAGTCATCCGCTCGATCGGCCAGCACCTTGGCCAGCACCGTGGCGGGGTCGGGCGCGGTGGGACTCGTCGGCGCGGCAAGCACCACGATGGCGTCGGGCGAGGCCTCGGGGTCGGGCGGTCCGCCAAAGGGCCGGGCCACCAGCGCGGGCCACAATCCGCGATCCAGCATTTGCGCGCGGACACTGTCGCCCGACCGCACCGGCGCGGCGACCTGCTGCCCCGCAACCGGCTCGATGATGAAGGCCGACAACACCCGGCGCGGGCCATGTTCGATGGCCGCGACGCGCCCGTGGATCGGTGAGACGAAGGCAATCGAAGGATGCCGCGCATCGCGGAACACCACTTGACCGACGGCGACGATTGCGCCGGTCTCGGCCTCCGCCCGGATGCGCAGGTCCGGAAAACCGGCACCAAGAAGCGCCACCGATCCGGCCGGGGCAGCCATCGGGCGGTCAGGGAATGGTGCGGCAAGGGGCGACGGAGCGGTCATTGCCGTCATCCTCGCCCAGTCATCGAACAACTGCATTGATCCGTATCAATGCGAGGCCGGGTCATGCGTGGTGAACTGGACCAACCAACTCCGCATTGACCTTGAGGTAGACCGATGATCATTCGCGTGCTGGCTGCACTGGTTCTCCTGATACCCTCCCTCGCCTCGGCGCAGGATGCTGCTGGTCCGTCGCTGACCGAGATCACCGAGGCTTGGCTGGCCTCGCCCCATGCGGACCGCACATCCGAGGCCTTCACCCACTGGAACGAAGAGGAGGGCGGGGTGCCCGGAGCTTGCGCGGTCTGCCATTCCTCGATCGGATTGCTGGAGTATCTGGGCAGCCCGATGCAGACCGTTGGCGCCATCGCGAACGCGGTGCCCACGGGGTCGGTCATCGGTTGCGCGTCATGCCACAGCGCGGCCTCCGCCGCCCTGACGTCCGTGCCGTTCCCCTCGGGCGTGCATCTGGACGTCGCGGCTGGGTCGGCCACCTGCTCGGTCTGCCACCAGGGCCGCGCGTCCACGGGCGCGGTGGAAGCCGCGATCGGGGGTCTCGCGGCCGATGACGTCTCGCCGGATCTGGGTTTCGTGAATTCGCACTACGCCATGGCCGCAGCCACGCAAGCAGGCAGCGCTGCCCATGGCGGTTACGAATACCCGGACCGGGCCTATGCCGGTCCGTTCACCCATTTCCCCGACCTCAACACATGCAGTTCCTGCCACGCGCCCCATGGCCTTCAGGTCGAGTTGAGCAGCTGCATCGGCTGCCACGAGGGCGCGGAAAGCTTTACCGATATCCGCACCTCGCCCGCGGATTTCGACGGCGACGGCGATGTGACCGAAGGGATCGCCGATCCGATCGCGACACTCCACGCACGGCTGGACGAGGCCATTGCGCTCTATGCCGCCGAGGTCATCGGCATGCCGGTGATCTATGCCCCCGGTGTCTATCCCTATTTCTTCAACGACACCAATGGCGACGGAGCCCTGTCCGAGGGCGAGGCCGCGTTCCCAAACCGCTACCAGTCGTGGTCGCCGCGGCTGTTGCGGGCGGCCTACAACTACCAATACGTGCGCCAGGACGGCGGAGCCTTCGCCCATAACCCGCATTACGCCCTGCAATTGCTCTATGATTCGCTGGCGGATCTGGGGGCGGCGGTGGAAGTCGACATCACCGCCTACACCCGGCCCTGAGCATCGCCGCGATGGAACCTGCGATCCTGATGATCGCTGTCGGCGCGCTTTTTCTGGGTGCGCTGGTGCTCGATACCGTCGGTCGCATCGTCCATGTGCCGCGGGTGACGCTTCTGATCCTGTTGGGGGCGGTGCTCGGCCCGCCGGGGTTGGATGTCCTGCCGGACGCCCTGGCGGACGGGAACGAGGCTTTCGCCGCCGTCGCCCTGACCATGGTGGCGTTCCTTCTGGGCGGGTCGCTGGAGCGGCGCAGCCTCGCGGGCCATGGGCGCGACATCCTGTCGATCTCCATCGCGGTGGTGGCGGTCTCCGCCGTCACGGTCGTGGCGGCGCTGGTCTGGGCGGGCGCGCCTGTGGTGGTGGCGCTTGCGCTGGCGGGCATCTCGGGCGCGACGGACCCCGCCGCCACCCGCGACGTCGTGCGTCAATCCGGGCGCAGGAAGGGACGCTTTGCGGGCAACCTTCTGGGCGTCGTTGCAATTGATGACGCGTGGGGCCTGCTGATGTTCAGCATCCTTCTGACCATCGCGGACCTGGTCGCGGGCGGCGGGGGGACTGCCGACGCGATCCGCATCGGGTTGTGGGAGGTGGGCGGCGGCCTTGCCCTGGGCCTTGCCGTGGGATTGCCCGCCGCGCTCCTGACCGGCCGCCTGAAGCGGGGCGAGCCGTCGCTGCTGGAGGCGTTGGGCGTCGTGCTGATCTGCGCCGGTCTCGCGTTGTATCTGGGGGTGTCCTACCTGCTTGCCGGAATGGTCGCGGGCGCCACGGTGGTGAACCTCGCGCGGCATCACAGCTATCCGTTCCACGAGATCGAGCGGATCGAATGGCCCTTCGTGCTGTTGTTCTTCATCATGGCCGGCAGCCTTCTGGACCTGGGTCTGGTGGGCGATTTCGGGCTTGTCGGGGTGGCCTACCTGGTCGCGCGGCTGGCCGCGCGGGTGCTGGGGGGATGGCTCGGCGCCCGGGTCGCATCCATGGGCGCGCGTGAAGGCATGCTGATGGGCATCGCCCTGACACCCCAGGCCGGGGTTGCCATCGGCATGGCGCTGGTCGCGGCCGGTCGATTTCCCGCATACGGCGATCAGATCATCGCCATCACCATCGCCAGCACCATCGTCTTCGAACTGATCGGCCCGATCCTGACGCAACTCGCCCTGTCCCGCGCGCCGGACGATCCTTGACACCCCGGCGGCGCGTCCACGTCCGTCGGTCGCGCGACTTCAACCCTCCGCACGGGCGGGACCCGACCCGGCACGCCGGTCCGACATCGCGGCGCGGCCTTCAGTCCCTGCGGTCGCTCTTGTCGGGAAACGCCGCGATGGACGATGGCGGCGGGATGCTCCGGCGGTGTCAGGCAGACGGCTTGCGCCTGGTGGCCAGGGGCGAAGACCGCCTCGTCCGATCCGCCGAAGGTCTTGTCGAAGGTCTTGTCGAGGATTTCCCGGGTCAGCGCAACGGCGGCGGGCGCGCCTTGGGTCAGTGCGATGGCCCGGACGCTGGCGGTCCCGATCAGATCGTCCAGTATCACCGTGCGATCCACCAGCCCGATGGACAGCGCCTCGGCGCTTTCGACCGCGCGACCCGCATGGATCGACTCCGTCGCGTGCGCGACAGCCCCGCTGCGGCAGGGCAGGAAATGCATCCCCCGCCTTCCGGGACGCGGCCGCGGTCCGGGACACCCATCGACATCTTCGCGCGCGCCATTGGCGGCGATGATGAAATCGCAGGCCATCGCCCTGTGAAGGCCATGGCCGAACGCCGCGTCGTGCATCGCGGCACTGGCCTGCTTGCTGCCGCCGTGACTGGCGGCGATGCCACAACGGGGCTGCTTTCGCCACCGCCAGCCGTCGAAGGCGGCCGCGTCCTGGGGTAAGTTCAGGCGCTCCTGCACCCTGCCGATATCGCCGCCGCATGGCCCTGTGGCGCGTGCCGGCTGTCGCGCAATCCGGTCCTCCCCGCCGGCCGCCTTCCGCAGCGGCAACCTCTGCCGGAACGCCCGCCTCGGCCGCATGGAGAACGCCGCCTTCGACGAGATGTTGATGATCGCGCCGAAGCGCTGCGTGCGCATCGACGGCAACGCCGCCCCGCACAGCATGAACATGATCTTGAGGTCAAGCGTCACGAGACGGTCCCGGACCGCCGCGTCCGGACCAGAGGCGAGGTCTGGCTCGGTGCCGGTCCGATGTCCCGGTTGCGGTCTCGGTCGGCCCTGGCCGCGCCCGCCTTGACGAATTCGCGCGGCTGGTCGATCTCGTCCGACAGCGGAACGTGGTCGTGACCATCGCGATTCACCTTGTGCGCATCGTCATCATCATCCCCAATGTTTTGTGAATCGTGCGGCTGATCGCACGTCACCAGACGCGCCGAAAAGGAGGGACCAGCCCCCATGACCCGTTTCCGACCGCTTCCCGCCGACCGCCCCGTGCGCATCGCCGTGATGGACGACTATATGGGCGTGGCCCATCGCCTTGCCGACTGGTCGCGGCTGTCGGCGCGGGCCGAGGTGACCTTCCTGACCGACCCCATCGCGCCTGGCCGCATGGTGCGGGAGCTTGCGCCCTACGATGCGCTCTGCCTGCTGCGCGAACGCTCCGCCTTCCCGGCGGAGGTGCTGCGCGATCTGCCCAACCTCAAGGCGCTGGCGATCACCGGGCGCACGCATCGCACCCTCGACACCGGGGCCGCAGTCGATCTCGGCATCGCCGTGATGACGACCGAGGGCAGTGGCAACGGCGCCTTCGCGACGGTCGAACTGGCGTGGGGCCTGATCCTCGGCCTGATCCGCCATATCCCGCAGGAAAGTGCCGCGATGCAGGCGGGCGCATGGCAGACCCGCCTTGGCGGGGCGCTTCACGGGCGGACCCTGGGGCTTGTTGGCCTTGGCCGCCTCGGCGCGCGGATGGCTCTGGTGGCGCGGGCCTTCGGGATGCATGTCATCGCGTGGAGTCCGAACCTGACACCCGAACGGGCCCGGGACGGTGGGGCAGAGCCTGTCGACAAGGACACGCTGTTTCGCACCGCCGATATCGTGTCGCTCCATCTCGTGCTCGGACCGACGACCCGAGGCATCGTCGCGGCGACGGATCTGGCGCTGATGAAGCCTGAGGCGCTGTTGATCAACACCGCGCGCGGGCCGCTGGTGGATGCAGACGCCCTGCTCGACGTGCTGCGGCACGGCCGGATCGCGGGGGCGGGCATCGACGTGTTCGATCCTGAACCGCTGCCTGCCGACCATGCCTTGCGGACGCTGCCCAATGCCCTGCTGACGCCGCATCTGGGCTATTGCGTGGTGGAAACCTTCCGCACCTTCTACACCCAGACTGTCGAGAACCTGGAAAGCTGGCTCGACGGCGACCCAAGACGGCTGTCCGGGGCCTGACGCCAAGGGAAAACCGGCCCCGCGTGTCGGGGGCCGGTTCCGGTCTTGCCGGGGCTTGGCCGCGCCTGCAGGCGGATGCCGCGCTCTGCGCCCATACCGCCCACGGTGCCATCGAAGGCCACGATCGCGGGCCAGAGACAGGGAGACTTCACCGGCAGCACCCACACCCACACCCACAGCCCGATCAGCGGCAGGTTCAAGACCAGCAGGATGATGTTGCCGATCCGGATGCGCGTCACGAGGCCCCGGAACGGCGACGGCTCTCGCACGATCAGCGTGGGCCCCGGCCTTGATGCCGTGCGCCATCAATGCCCCCGGCCCCCCCCCGCCCCCCCCCGCCCCCCCCCCCCCCCCCCCCCCCCCCCCCCCCCCCCC
>CAZTUG010000033.1:20365-32309 GCA_964615955.1 uncultured Roseicyclus sp. | reverse complement strand
CCTTCGTCGCGATCCTGCCGGTGCGCACCGTGGGCGTGATGGGCGACGGGCGCACATACGATTATGCCTGCGCGCTGCGCGCCGTCACGTCCGTCGACGGGATGACGGCGGATTACTACCCGTTCACCCATGATTTCCTTGGGGAAACCGCCACGCGCATCATCAACGAAGTGCCGGGGATCAACCGCGTGACCTATGACATCACGTCGAAACCGCCCGGCACGATCGAGTGGGAGTAGGCCCCATGGGCGTGCGCCGACTTGGCCGCTGGATCAGGCGCTGCCTTGTTGCGGCAGGTATGATCTGGGCCATGACGTTCGTGGCGGTGCTGATCTTCGCGACGGGATATCCCAGCCCGCAGGCCACGCCACGCCCCGCCGATGCCATTGTCTGCCTCGGCGCAGGCATGTCGCGCACCCAGGGCTGGCTTGCGCCTGATTCAGCGTCCTACCGGCGTGCGGCCACCTGTGCGCGGCTTCAAGCCTCCGGTGTGGCGCCCGTGATCATCTTCACCGGGGCCGGGCACGAGATCAGCTCTGCCGCCGCGGCCATGGCACGTGTCGCCAGTGCCCAGGGGGTGCCCGACAGCGCCATCGTTCTGGAAGAGGAGGCCAATTCGACCATCCAGAACGCCGCGTTCAGCGTGCCCCGGCTGCCGGACGGCGCCGCGCGGATCATCGTGGTGTCCGACAGGTTCCACCTGCCGCGCTCCGTCACCATCTTTCGGATGCTGACCGGTCTGCAGGTCGAACCCTTCCCCGCCGATCCGTTCATCGACGGGCCGGACCCGGGCGGGCGCACGAAGCTGCGCTGGATCACGCGCGAGGCTTCGGCGATCTGGCTCAACGTCGCGCGCGGGGCGACCTATGTCGTGGCAGGCTGGCTCGGGGTGGATGCGCAGACCCGCATCGGCTGGTTCAACTGACCGCGCCCCCTAGCGGAACGCGTTCAGACGTCCATCATCCGTGACCACCAACAGAACGTCACCCACCACGATGGGATGGGCGGCGGCGCCGCTGCGCAAGGCGACCGCACCGACCAGCGCGCCGGATTCGGGACTGAAGAAGCGCACCTGTCCGTCGCCGGAAGCCACGACAAGGCGACCGCCCGCAAGGATGGGGCCGTAATGCGTGAAGACGGCGCGGCGGCGGCGCTCGCGCTGGCTGACATAAAGCGGCAGTTCCGTTCCCCAGACCCGCGCGCCGCTGCTGGCATCCAGCCGGATCAATTCGTTGCGGTCGGAGACGAAGAACAGGTCATCCCCGGTCACGAGGACGGGCGAATACGCGCCCTCCCCGGCGGTCCAGAGCCGCGCGCCGGTATCCGGGTTGATCGCGGCGACGCGGCCCGACTGGTTTCCGGCGTAGATGCGCCCGCCCGCCACGACGGGATCGCCGGTGACGTCGTTGATATTGGCATAGGCCACGCCGCTGCGTCCGCCCGCGACCGACGTGATCCAGAGCGGCGCACCCGACAGGCGCAGGGTGCCGGCCAGTTCGCCCGATCCAAGCGGGAAGACCACCAGGCGGTCCAGCACGGCAGGCGCCGCGCCCCCGGTCAGCAGCGGGCCGGACGGAGCCGTCGGCACTTGCCAGTTCAGCCGGCCATCGGCGGAGTTCAGGGCCCAGGCCTCGTTGTTGCGGCTGACGATATAGACGGTGTCGCCCGAGACGGTCGGCGCGCCGATGCCCGCGTTCAGGCGCTGCCGCCACGCGACGGCACCCGTAGCCGCGTCCATCACGACCAGTTCGCCGAACCCGGTGGTGGCATAGAGCCGCCCGCCCGAAACCGCCAGACCGCCACCCGAGACCGAGCCACCCCTGTCGAAGCCCGGTTGCAGATCGGCGGACCACACGGTGCCGCCGGTGGCAAGGTCGGTGGCCACGACGCCCGCCGTGGCATCCATCGTGAAGACCCGCGCCCCGTCCGAGACGGGGTCGGCGGTGATCCGGTTGCGGCGCGAGTTGCCGGCCCCGATATTGGCCGTCCAGACCTGCGTCAGCGACGCGGCAAGAGCGGCATGGGGCGTGCGGTTGGCGGCGTTATAGCCGCGCTGGTTCCACGATGCGGTGCGCACCGGCGCGGGCAGGCTGATGGCGCGCGGCGCGTCGTCGGCGGAGGGGTCGATGATACCGCCCGCGCCATCGAGGGTCTGGGCAAGCGGCACATCTATGGAAAAGCGCGCACCCGGCAGGCGGACCTCCCGGTCGCAGGCCGTCAGCAGCAGGGCCGAGGCGACCATGAGCGCGCCCAGGCGCACCCCGTTGCGCGACAGGTTCGGGCGCCGATCCGACGGAAGGGAAGAATTCGTGCCTTGGTTGCTCATGCCGCGTCCACCACTCGGTTTTGGGGGACGTGGACCAAGCCCGACCCCGTCGATCGTTGCCCGCGGACCGTGCCGGGGGCGATTACTCCTGCACCACCGCGGCTGGATCCTCGGCTGGTGCCTCTTCCACCTGCGCCGGGGCGTCCAGGGCGGAGGCGTCGTCTGCGGGACCCTCGGCTGCCGCCGGTGCGTCCGCTTCAGGCCCCGTCAAGGGCACCGCCCCGGACTGCACGCCTGGCGCTGCTTCGGGTTCGGGCGCGGTGTCCACAAGCATGGCCCCGCTTTCCAGCGCCACAATCAACTGTGCGGCGCGCTGTTGCAAGCCTGCGGTTGCAGCGGCACTCCGTTCGATGGCGCGCAGCCGGTCGATGGCCGCCTCCAGATCGCCGCTGCGGATGTCGAGAAGGGCAAGCTGCTCCTCGGCCAGCGCGGCATAGGGCGCGCCGGGGGCGGCGATTGACTCAAGGATGAGACGGGACTCCGCCTCAGGTCCGGGAAACAGCATCTCGGCTTTCAGCAGGGCAAGGTCGACATAGCGCCGGTCAAGACCGGGCTGGTCCGCGGCGGCGCGCAGGCGCATGGCCGCCCCCTCCGCGTCATCGACGCTGGACGCTTCGCCCGCAGCCAGCAGGGCAAGAATGATCCGCGCTTCGGGGCTTGGTGCCTCCACCGCCGTCAATGCGGCGATGCGGCCCTGGGGGTCCGCCCCGTCGAGCGCCGCCAGGATCGCGTCACCGAAGGCTTCGGCACGTTGCCGGTCCTGTTGCTGCTGCCACTGATCCCACGCGGTATACCCGACGATCCCCAGAACGGCCAGAACCGCGACCCAGCCCCAGCGCTTGAACAGCGCGAACAGGCGGTCGCGGCGGACTTCTTCGCTGACTTCGTCGATGAAACTGTCGCTATTGGCCATTGCCGCCGCCCTACCCCGGTTCGCATCTTGTTGCGCAGGGACTTACCCTGTCGCGGGGCATGGGTGCAAGGCCTCGCGCCGGTTGACCTTTTGCCGGATCGGCGCGGAGGGTGGCGGCCTGTTGCGGGCGTCCATTCTGAACCGTTCAGTTCACTCTTGTGCCAGTGCAGCATTGAAAGTAATCTGAACCAGTCGGTTCACCGTATTGCACACCGACACGACTAGATAACCGTCCGGCACCGTCGCAAGAACACGGTCGATCGGGCCCAGAAGGTTGACGGCATGAAGCTTTTCCCCCTGCTGACCGCAGCGCTTGTCTGCGTCGCGCTCTATTTCATCGTTCTCGACCGCGAGAGCCTGGTGGAATTTGCCGATCGCTGGGTGCCCGAGCCGACGAATGCCGCACCTGCCGAGCCGTTCGAGGCCGACATGACGACTGCGGAAACGGCGGTCGACGCGGATGGCCGCGTGCAGGTCGTGGTGCGCAGGTCCGCCGCGCAACGCGCTGAAAACGCCGTGCTGCTTCGGGGCCGGACCGAAGCCCTGCGGCTTGTGGATGTCGCGGCCGAGACATCGGGGCGCATCATCTCCACGCCGATCCGCGCGGGGGCCTTCGTCGATGGCGGACAGGTGCTGTGCGAACTGGACCCCGGCACCAGCGAGGGCGCGCTGGAAGAAGCGCAGGCCCGTCTGGCCGAGGCGGAAGCCCGCGTGCCGGAAGCCGAGGCGCGCGTGCCCGAAGCGGAAGCGCGCCTGCCCGAGGCGCAGGCGATGCTGTCCCAGGCGCGCGCGCAACTGGCCGCCGCCGAGATCGACGGCAATGCCGCCTCGCGGCTGGCGGAATCGGGGTTCGGGTCGGATACGCGCGCGGCCTCTGCCGCGGCGGGCGTCGCGGGCGCGCGGGCGGGCGTAGAAAGCGCCATGGCCGGCGTGCAGGCGGCACAGGCCGGGGTGCAGGCAGCGCAGGCCGGCGTGCAGTCGGCGCTGGCGGGCGTGCGCGCGGCGCAGGCAGCCGTGACCCGCGCCGAGAATGCCATTGCCGAGTTGACGATCCGCGCCCCCTTCGCGGGGCTGCTGGAAACGGACACCGCCGAACTGGGTGCCCTGATGCAGCCCGGCGCGATCTGTGCCACGGTCATCCAGCTCGACCCGATCAAGCTGGTGGGCTTCGTGCCCGAGGCCCAGGTCGATCGCATCCGCGTCGGCGCCACCGCCGGGGCCGAACTGGCCTCGGGCGGACGCGTGCAGGGCGAGGTGACGTTCCTCAGCCGCTCCGCCGATCCGCAAACCCGGACGTTCCGGGTGGAGATCACCGTCGGCAATACCGATCTTGCGATCCGCGACGGGCAAACCGCCGATATCCTGATCCAGACGGCGGGCGTTCCAGCGCATTTGCTGCCCGCCTCCGCCATGACGCTGAGCGACGAAGGGCAATTGGGCGTGCGCATCGTCGTCGACGGCGTGGTGCAGTTCGTCGAGACCCAGATGATCCGCGACACCGCGCGCGGCGTCTGGCTTTCCGGCCTGCCGGACCAGGCGGACGTGATCGTCGTGGGGCAGGAATTCGTCTCGGCCGGTGTCGAAGTGCGCACCGTGTTCGAGGAGTTGACGCAATGATCGGCATGATCGATTGGGCCGCGTCCCGCGCGCGCATGGTGATCGCCTTCGTGATCCTGTCGCTGACCATCGGCACGGCGGCCTATATCGGCCTGCCCAAGGAGGGCGAGCCGGATATCGACATACCGGGCCTTTTCGTTTCGGTTCCCTTCCCCGGCATTTCGGCGCTGGACAGCGAACGGCTGCTGATTCGCCCGATGGAGGCCGAATTTCAGGACCTCGACGGGCTGCTGTCGATCAACGCCACGGCATCCGAAAACTATGCGGGCATCTTCCTCGAATTCGAATTCGGCTGGGACAAGGGCGCCACCATCGCCGATGTCCGGGACGCCATGGGCCGGGCCGAGGCGCAGTTCCCGACCGGTGCCGAAAGCTATTCGATCAACGAGATCAACTTCTCGGAATTCCCCATCATCATCGTCGCGCTGTCGGGCGATGCGCCCGAACGCACCCTGATCCGGCTTGCGAACGAGATGCAGACGAACCTCGAAGCCCTGGGCCCGGTGCTGGAAGCGGGCCTTGCCGGCACCCGCGACGAGATGCTTGAAGTGATCCTCGACCCGCTCGCGCTGGAAGCCTATGACGTCACCGCCGCCGATCTGATCAACGCCGTCGTCAACAACAACCAGTTGATCGCCGCCGGCGAGGTGGAGACCGCCAATGGCTCCATCGCCATCACCATTCCGTCGAGTTTCGACAACCCGCAGGACGTCTACAACCTTGCCATCACGGTGAACGGCGACCGCGTCGTGACGCTTGGCGAACTGGCCGATATCCGGCTGACCTATCAGGATCGCAGCGGCACCGCGCGTTACAACGGGGAAACGACGGTCGCCTTGCAGGTCGTGAAACGGCAGGGCTTCAACATCATCGACACCGTGGCGCTGATCCGCGCCGAGGTAGAGCGGGTGCAATCGAGCTGGCCCGAGGAATTGCAAGCCTCCGTGCGTGTGGAAACCACGCTCGACCAGTCGGTGCAGGTGGACGGCATGGTGCGGCAGCTGGAAGGCTCCGTGCTGACCGCCATCGCGCTGGTGATGATCGTGGTGCTGGCGGCTCTGGGCACCCGGTCCGCCCTGCTGGTGGGCTTCGCGATCCCGACCTCGTTCCTGTTGTGCTTCATCCTTCTGGGCGTGATGGGGATCACGATTTCCAACATCGTCATGTTCGGGCTGATCCTTGCCGTGGGGATGCTGGTGGACGGGGCCATCGTCGTCGTCGAATATGCCGATCGAAGGCTGGCCGAGGGCGCGCGCCCGATGCAGGCCTATACCGAGGCCGCCAAGCGCATGTTCTGGCCCGTCGTCTCGTCCACCGCCACAACGCTTTGCGCTTTCCTGCCGATGCTGTTCTGGCCCGGCGTTCCGGGCGAATTCATGGGCATGTTGCCGGTCACGCTGATCTTCGTTCTGTCGGCCTCGCTGATCGTGGCGCTGATCTACCTGCCGGTCCTGGGCGGCGTGGCGGCGCGGTTCTCGCGGCTGATCGACACCGTCGCGGCCACGCTCAAGGGACTGGTGCCGTGGTATCTGGTGCGCTTCGCCGCGACCATCGGCATGGGCTACCTGATGTTCCTGTCGGCCCTGCAAGTCGTCCGGCCGGGCGTGCTGTTCCCCCTGCCCGACACGCTGTCGCCGGTGATCCAGATGGCGATCGGTGGCGCATTGTTCGTGGCGATCTGCGTGGTGATGTCGGTGCTGGTGTCCTCCATCCAGCGCCCGCCGCGCGAAAGCCGGGTGCAGTCCGGCTATCGCCGCACCCCGTTCGGCTGGGTGATCCACGCCCTGACCGGCAACCCGGTGATGCCGGTGCTGTCGATCGTCGCGGTGGGCTTCTTCGTGGTGTCGGTCTTCACCTATTTCGGCGAGCACTCGAACGGCGTCGAATTCTTCGTCGAGACGGAGCCGGAAAGCGCCATCGTCTATGTGCGGGCGCGCGGCAACCTGAGCCTTGCCGAACAGGACGCCCTCGTGCGGCAGGTGGAGGACCTGGTGATCGCGCAGCCCGGCGTGCGCGATGTCTTTGCCTTCGCGGGCGATGGCGGGCTGAACAACAATACCGGCGGTGCTGCGGCCCCCGCAGACACCATCGGGCAGGTCCAGATGGACCTGGAGCCCTGGGGATCGCGCCCCGATGGCGACCTGATCCTCGACCGCTTGCAGGCGCGTCTGAACCAGTTGCCCGGCATCCAGACCGAGATCTTTTCGGCCTCCACCGGGCCGGCCGACGGCAAGCCGGTATCGCTGCGCCTGTCGGGCGACAATTGGGAAGATCTGCAGGAGGCCGCGCGCATCGTCCGCGCCCGGTACGAGGGGTTGGCGGGCCTGACCCTGATCGAGGACACGCGGCCGCTGCCCGGCATCGACTGGCAGATCAATGTCGATGTGGAGGCCGCTGGCCGCTTCGGGGCCGATGTCTCCACCGTGGGCGCAATGGTGCAGCTGGTGACGCGGGGCATCCTGCTCGACACCATGCGGGTGCCCACCTCGGACGAGGAAATCGACATTCGCGTGCGCTTCCCCGAAGAGGTGCGCGTCCTGTCCACCCTCGACAGCCTGCGCGTGCGCACCCGCGAGGGACTGGTGCCGTTGTCGAACTTCGTCAGCTACTCGCCCGCGCCGCAACTCGCCACGATCGAGCGGCTGGACCAGCAACGGTTCTTCATGGTGAAGGCCGATGTCCTGTCTGGCCTCGTGCGGATCGACGATGGCGACGGCACCACCGTGGCCGTCCTGCGCGACGTGGCGGAGATCGCAACCGGCGGCACCGCCGATTTCACCTTCGCCGAGACCGGGTACCAGGTCTTCGCCACCTACACGGATCTTGCCCCCGCCGACATCCTCGCCGGGCTGGAGGATCGGAGCCTGACCACCACGCCGGTCAATGCCAATGAACGCATCGAACAAATCACGCAATGGCTGGAGGCCGACACCCCCCTGCCCGCTTCGGTCGGCTGGGAATGGGCCGGCGACACCGAGGAACAGGAGGAAAGCCAGGCCTTCCTGTCCTCCGCCTTCGCCGCCGCGCTGGGGCTGATGTTCATCATCCTGCTGGCGCAGTTCAATTCGGTCTACAACTCCATCCTCGTGCTTCTCGCCGTCGTGCTGTCCACCACGGGCGTGCTGATCGGGATGCTGGTGATGGATCAGACCTTCTCCATCATCATGACCGGCACGGGGATCGTCGCACTGGCGGGCATCGTCGTGAACAACAACATCGTGCTGATCGACACCTATCAGGAATATTCGCGCTACATGCCACACCTCGAGGCCATCGTGCGCACCGCCGAAGCGCGCATCCGGCCCGTGTTGCTGACCACGATCACCACGATGGCCGGCCTTGCGCCGATGATGTATGGCATCAGCCTCGATTTCGGGTCGGGCGGCTACACGGTCGACAGTCCCACCGCACTTTGGTGGAAGCAGCTGGCCACGGCGGTGGTCTTCGGCCTTGGCATCGCGACGGTGCTGACGCTGGTTTTCACCCCGTCGCTGCTGGCCCTGCGCATCTGGTTCTGGACCATCGTGATCGGCATGTTCAAGGGCCTTGCCCGGATTGGCGCCAAGGACATGAGCCAGCGCGCCCAGGACTGGGCGTTGCAGCGTCAGGCCCGCCGCGCCCGCAATCCGGTCATCTACTGGGACGAGCAACCCGTCCCCCAAGCCGTCTCCGAAGGCGCACCGCTGGTCCTGACGGATCCGACGCTTGCCGATGCCGCCGCGGCGGCCGAGACCCTGCCGCTTCCACCGGTGCCCGAGCACCTGCCGCCGCGGCCCGATCCCTATGCCGATACGGAACTGGACAACGACGCGCCGCAAACCTCGCCGTTGCGCGCGGCGGAATAGAACGCCGTGCGCACAGGGGCCTCGCCTCCGAAAGACCGCGCCCCATGATTGCATATGTGACAGTTGGCGCCAATGACATGGACGCCGCGAAACGCTTCTACACAGCCATCCTGCCGGCCCTGGAATACGGGCTGACGGAAGGACCCGAGGGCCTCGGCTTTGCCTTGCCCGTGGCGGAGGGACAGGACGTCATCCTGCCCGACTTCCATGTCAAACCCACCTTCGACGGGCGCCCCGCTTCCGCCGGAAATGGCACCATGGTCGCCTTCGAGGCCCAAAGCCAGGCCCAGGTGATCGCCCTGCACGCCGAAGCCCTTGCCGCTGGCGGTACGAACGAAGGCCTGCCGGGCTTTCGGGAATCCTGCGGCCCGCATTTTTTCGTGGGCTATCTGCGCGACCCTCAGGGCAACAAGATCGCGCTGTTCTCCAACGACCCCAAGGCCCCCAACGCGCCTGGAAGCGACGGGTAACGCGTGGGCGCCGCACGTGCGGAAGAGGCGGTCGCCCGAAGGGCAAAACCAGCCGTCAGGCCACGTCCTCCGCGTCGGTTGCCTGCCGGTTCCACAACTGCGCATAGCGCCCGTCGCGCGCCAGAAGCGCGTCGTGTGTGCCTTCCTCGACGACTTCGCCCTTTTCCAGCACCACGATCCGGTCCGAATCCACGATGGTCGACAAGCGGTGCGCGATGGTCAGCACCGTGCGCCCATGACCCATCGCCTTCAGTTCGGCCTGGATCTCCATCTCCGTCTCGGTATCCAGCGCCGAGGTCGCCTCGTCCAGCACCAGGATCGGCGGGTCCTTCAACAGGGTCCGGGCGATACCCACGCGCTGCTTTTCGCCCCCCGACAGCTTCAACCCCCGCTCGCCCACGGTGGTCTGGTAGCCATCGGGCAGCGACAGGATGAAATCGTGGATCGCCGCCGCTTTCGCCGCCTGCTCCACCTCGGCACGGGTGGCCCCGTCGCGGCCATAGGCGATGTTGTAATAGATCGTGTCGTTGAACAGCACCGTATCTTGCGGCACCACGCCGATCTGAGCGTGGAGGCTTGCCTGCGTCACCTCGCGCAGGTCCTGCCCGTCGATCGTGATGCGGCCGTCGGCGACGTCGTAGAAACGGAACATCAACCGCCCGATGGTGGATTTGCCCGACCCGCTGGACCCCACGACAGCCACCGTCTGTCCCGCCGGAATGTCGATATCGACGCCGCGCAGGATCGGGCGCGCGGTCTCGTAGCCGAAGCGCACCCCCTCCAGCCGGACATGGCCGCCGGTGACGGACAACGGAACAGCACCCGGCGCATCGCGCACCTCCTGCGGCTGTTCCAGAAGGTCGAACATCTGACCCATGTCCACCAGTGCCTGCCGGATCTCGCGGTAGACGGTGCCAAGGAAGTTCAGCGGCATGGTGATCTGGATCATGTAGGCGTTGACCATGACGAAATCGCCCACCGTCAGGGTGCCGTCCTGCACGCCAAGCGCCGCCATCACCATGACGATGACAAGCCCCGCCGTGATCAGCACCGATTGCCCGGCATTCAGGAAGGCCAGCGAATAGTTCGTCTTCACCGCCGCCGTCTCGTATTGCGCCATGGCACTGTCATAGCGCAGCGCCTCGCGCCCCTCGGCACCGAAATACTTCACCGTCTCGAAGTTCAGCAGGCTGTCCACCGCCTTCTGGTTGGCGTCGGTGTCCTGGTCGTTCATCTCCTTGCGGATCTTCACGCGCCATTCGGTGACCTTGAAGGTGAACCAGACATAGATCGCGATCGTGACGGCCAGCACGATCAGGTAGTTGATGTCGAACACGACGGCGAGGATGATGCCCGTCAAAGCCAGTTCCAGGACAAGCGGCCCGACCGAGAACAGCATGAAGCGCAGCAGGAAATCGACACCCTTCACGCCCCGCTCGATGATCCGCGACAGCCCGCCGGTCTTGCGGGTGATGTGATAGCGCATGGACAGCGCGTGGATATGCTGGAACGTCTCCAACGCCAGTTGGCGCAGGGCGCGCTGGCCCACGCGGGCGAAGACGGCATCGCGCAGTTGCTGGAACCCCACGTTCAGCGCCCGCGCGACCCCGTAGGCCACGGTGATGCCCACCGCCCCCATCCCAAGCGTCCAAGCCTGATCGGCGCTGCCGTCCCCCGCAAGCATATCGACCGCTGCCTTGTAGAAAAACGGCGTGGCCACGGCGATGAACTTGGCCAGCAGCAGCATCAGAAGAGAAATCACGACACGGCGCTTCACCCACGCCTGGCCCTCGGGCCAGAGATAGGGCACGACCTTGCGGATCGTGCGCCAACCCGAGCGGCGCTCCTGCGCTTCAAGGGTCGGGATCTGGTCCGACGCGGGCCGTGTCGTGGATGCGGCTGGCGGCCGGTTGGCCGATGAGGTGTCAGAAGGCATGCAGAGGGGTTTCCGTCTTGTCTGCCCCCTACCTATGTCGCCCGGACGGCAGAGACCAGTGCAGACGGCCGCGTTTCCGCCCCCGTGGCCTGCGGCCTAATTCTCCACCTCGACGCGCGGGATATCGGGCATGCGGAAAATCTGGCCGGGGAAGATCCAGTTCGGATCGCGGATCTGGTCGCGGTTTTCCTCGAAGATCTGGACGTAGAGGATGCCATCGCCGAAGGTTCGCTCGGCCATGCCCCAAAGGGTGAAGCCCGGCTGCACGGTGATCACGTCGATGCCGCTGCCTTGCGTGGGCGCCTGCGAGACGCGCAGCGGGTCCTCGCGCAGGAAAGGCGTCTCCACCCGGCTTGCGGGACGGCCATCCTCGGCCAGTTCGGTCACGGCCAGCGTGTAGGTGCCCGGATCGACATCGGGCAATTGCAGCGACCAGTCGCCGTCGGGGCCGATCTCGCCCAACTGGATCGGCTGGTTGTCGAGCGTGATGCGGATGTCGCGGTCGGCGGGGCCGCGCCCGGCCAGGATCACCGCACCCTCGGCGGTGTAGGATATCACGTCAAGCCGCACCGAGGTCTGCGCGTCCGGTTCGGTCCCGGGGCCCTGTGCGATGCGCAGCCCTTCCGGCCCCGCGATCACCACGGCGGGGGCCGTGGCACGGTCGGGGACTGCGGTGGCAGGGGCCGGGGCGGCGGGCGCCGGATTCTCTGCCGAGACGCCGATATCGGCGGCCCCGGGCGTCGCGGGGGCCGATGCCAGCACGTCGGGGGCGGCTGGGTCGGCGATTGCAGGCTCGGGGCGGGCTGGGTCGGACCCGGTCTGTGCCGGAGGGGAAGG
>CAZTUG010000033.1:12431-20265 GCA_964615955.1 uncultured Roseicyclus sp. | reverse complement strand
GGCGCGTCCCCGGCGCCTGCAATCGGCGCCACCAGCACCGTCTCCAGGGCGGCGAAGGCGCTGCCATCCTCGGCCCGCCGCTCCACGATCAGGACGCGGGGGGTGTCGGAGGGCTCCAGCGTCAGAAGCGCCACGAAGGCGCCCGATCCATCCGCAGTGGTCTGCGCGATCTCGGTGCCGTCCAGCAAGATCGCCACGGGCTGGCCGGGCAAGGTCTGTCCGGCGATGATGGTGGCGCCATCGGGCGCCACCCGCACGAGGTCCAGTTGCGGCAGATCGCGCGCCGCAAGCGCCGACGCATCCGCCGGGCCGGTGTCAGGCAGGGCGGCACTGTCCACCGCGCCATCCGCCGCGCTTTCAACAGAAGGCGCGATCATTGGCCCCGGCCCATCCAGGTCCACGAAAGGGGCCGTCGCATCGCTGCCCGTCTCCGATGCGCCGTCCTCGTCGCGCGACAGCACCGTAAAGCCCACCGCCGCCGCGATCAGCAGCACAGCGCCCGCGAGCGCAGCCGCGACCACGCCGGAACTTGGTCCGAACATGGTGCCGAGTCTCATGTTTCGACCTTTCGCACGGCATCCCCCATCGATACCCGCACCCCGAAATCCGCACCCGTCGGGGCTCCGGCATCGGCACAACCTCTCGCGGCCCGCTCTTGATCAGCCTGCGACCAGACCGCTTGAGGGTTCCGCGAATGCCCACTATCAGGGGCCAATCGACCCGAAAGCGCAAGGTGTTGGGATGTCCGGGCTGTCATTGTGTGTCTATTGTGGCTCTCGTGCCGGGAATGATCCCGCCTACGGGGCCGCCGCCACGGAACTGGGCGAAGCGATTGCCCGGACCGGCATGCGGCTGGTCTACGGCGCCGGTGATGTCGGCCTGATGGGGGCCGTGGCGCGGGCTGCGCAGGCGGGCGGCGCGCGGACCTTCGGCGTGATCCCGACGCACCTGATGCGGATGGAGGTCGGCAAGGCGGACCTCGGCACCTTCGTGATCACCGAGACCATGCACGAGCGCAAGAAAGTGATGTTCATGAATGCCGACGCGATCGTCGTGCTGCCGGGGGGCGCGGGATCGCTGGACGAATTCTTCGAGGTGCTGACCTGGCGACAGTTGGGCCTGCATGACAAGCCGGTCTTCCTGCTCGACACCAATGGCTATTGGGCCCCCCTGCGCAGGCTTCTCGATCACGTCGTGGCACAGGGCTTCGCGGATGCAAGCCTTCTGGGCTTCGTGCAAACCGTGCCCGATGTCGCGGGACTGATGGCGCGTCTGCAGCCGGAATAGGGCGCGCCGCCTACCCGGGCACGATGCCTTGGGCGACCAGCGCGTTCATCTGCACCAGCTTGTCGCGGTAATTGCGCGCGAAAGCGGCGTTCAACTCGGTCGCGATGTCGTCCGTGCGCGCCAGCAGGGCGCGCAGCGTCTGCGCCTCCACCCGCCAGACCGTCGCCGGACCGGCCACGCGCACGGTGGCGGTGGCGGCCCCGGCCGTGGCCACCGTCATCTCGCCCACGAAACTGCCGGGCGTGCAGATCGCAACCACGATACCGTCATGCAGCACCTCAGCGCGCCCCTCCGCGATGTAGTTCAGATACGTCACCGCCTGCCCCTCCACTGTCAGGATATCGCCGTCCTGCAACAGGGCCCATTGGCCTGCATCGATCAGCACGCGCGCGTCGCCCTTGCTCAATCCCGGCAGATGGCGCGCGACCAGCCCGGCCTCGGCTTCGGTGAATCTGGCGCGAAGCGACCGCCAATGGGTGCGCAGGATCTGGAAGATGTTGACCGCCACAAGGCAACTTTCCCAGAAGGTCGAGACCGGATCATGCAGGATGATCGACGCATAGGCGATGCCCAGAAGGGCCGCCACGATCACCAGCAGACGCAGCCACAACAGCGTGCGCATCATCATCGAGGTCACAAGCACGATATAGGCGACATGCCCCAGCAAGCCCTCGCTGGAGAATGCAGATTCAAGTGTCAGCTCCATGGATCGCTCCCAAACGGTTCAGCCGCCATTGCGACCGTTCCGGGGCGATCCGTCAAGTGTCTGAATGCAAGGTTAAATTCCCGTCCGCTTGCGACGCGTCCGGCGGTCCCCGCCCCGTTGATTCCCCGCCCGCGAGGGGGCGCGCGGGCGGGGGTCACGGCGCGGTCCGGCGACTCACTCCGCCACTGGCGTCGTGGCCTCCGCGACCCGCTCCGCGATCTCGTGAACCGGGTGGTTGGTCAGGGTCAGGTCGGCCTCGGCCACGACCTTTCCAGTCACCTCTTGGTGTAGTTCCTTGCGCAACTCCCCAAGGATCTTCGGGGCTGCCACAAGGATCAACCGGTCGAACCGGCCACGATGGGCCAGCGTGTATAGGATACCGGCCAGATCGGCCGCAAACCGCTCCTTCGCCAGCCAGTGCCAGTCGCTGTCGGCCACCGCCGAGCGATGGGCCGAGGGGCCGTCATTGAAGCGGCCGGGACGGTCCGTGCCCTGCGCATGGGTCGGCGGATTGTCCTGTTCTTCTATGCGGATGACCTCCAGATTGGGATCGTCGGCATCGGTCACGTTGCGCAGGAACAGCGCCTTCTCCCCATCCGCCACCAGCACCCATGTGCCATGGGTTAGCGGCGAGCGGTTGTGCCGCACCTGCGTCACCTCGGTCTGCTTCATCGGGGCATGCGCCATGTCACTTGTTCCTTTCGCCCAGGTTGTCGGTGCCTGGCTTGTCCTCGTCCGATCCGGTCACCCGCGTGGCCCCTGCGGAAGCGTCGAGCAGTTCGCGCATCTCTGCCTTCGTGCCGGTCTTTCGCGCCAGATCGCCGCCGTTGCGGCCCTGCTGGCCGGGCACGTCCGGAATGTTGCCCAGAAGATCGCGGGTTTCGCTTCGCCCGTCCTTCGATCGGTGTCTCTCGGCCATGGTTGATCCTCCTTCTGTTGCCTCTGGAAAGAAACGCGCGGGTCTCGACTCGGGTTCCAAATGCGAAAAGGCCCGCCTTGCGGGGCGGGCCTTTCGGATCGTCATGGCGATGGGTTCACATGATCACATGCGCGAAGCTACGTTTTCCCAGTTCACGAGGTTATCGAGGAAGTTGGTCAGGTAGGCCGGACGCTTGTTGCGGAAGTCGATGTAGTAGGAATGTTCCCACACATCGCAGCCCAGAAGGGCTGTCTGCCCGAAGCACAGCGGGTTCACGCCGTTTTCCGTCTTGGTCACCTTCAGACCACCATCTGCCTCCTTCACCAGCCAGCACCAGCCCGAGCCGAACTGCCCCGCCCCTGCGGCCGAGAATTCGTCCTTGAACTTCTGGACCGACCCGAAGCTTTCGGTGATCGCGGATTCCAGCTCGGACGGCATGGCAGAGGTGCCCGGACCCATCATTTCCCAGAACTGGTTGTGATTCCACAACTGGCTGATGTTGTTGAACACGCCCGACTGCGCCACGTTGGCCGCGTCGTAGGAGCCGGTGATGATGTCCTCCATCGACATGGCCTCGAACCGCGTGCCCGCGATCAGCTTGTTGCCGTTGTCGACATAGGCCTTGTGGTGCAGGTCGTGGTGATATTCCAGCGTCTCGGCGGACATGCCCTTGGCGGCAAGCGCATCGTGGGCATAGGGAAGGTCGGGAAGTTCAAAGGCCATGTCTGGTCCCCCTGTTTATCGAGTTTCGGTTGCGGCTAGAGATGCAGGCCGCAAGGGGGCAACGTCAAGGGCGGGGTTGTCGTTCCACGACACGCGGCAGGCCCGGGGCCCGCACGATCCTAGGGCCCGGACGATGCCACCGCGCGATGATACCCCACCTCCGCCCCCGGACGCGCCGACATCGCCAGCACGTCGAAGGCATAGCGCGCGACAGAGCGGAAGCAGATCACCGTGGCGTGGGCCTCGTCGCTCAGCCAGAACGCGGCGGGGATCTGCGCCAGCCGGGTGCGCCGCATCTCGCCCAATGGCAGCGCGGCCATGTCGGCGGGCGTGATCTTGGCCAGCGTGTCGCGGATCGCCGCCCCCTCCAGCGTGAACACCGCGCGGGCATCCGAGACATTGACCGCCAGGTGATGCGTCGCCGCCAGCGCCCCGGTCAGCCGCGCCACCATGGCGTCGGCCTGCCCGTGGTCGCACAGGATCAGCACCTCGTCCGGGGCCATCCACGCCACCGATATCGCGCCTTCGACGATCCGGCGCGCCTCGGGCATTGCCTGCCCCGTCGCGGCCTTGACGGCCTGCGCCGCTGCGCCAGGGTCGGCCTTCAGCGTCACCATGCCGCGCAGGCCCGCTTCGGCCACCCGCACCACACCCTCGAAGTCCGCGCCCGGCAGCGCGCTTGCACGCTCAGACATTCTGTTTCTCCCCCTGCGGATCAAAGAACACCGGGCTGACGATCCTGGCCTGCACGCGCCCGCCCGCCACGGTATTGAACGCCACCACCTCGCCCATCCGGTCCGGGCCCTTGTGCACGAGGCCCATGGCGATCCCGCGCCTCAGCGTCGGCGAGAAATAGGTGGAGGTCACACGCCCCTGCACATTCGCCTGCCCGTTGGCATTCGTGCCACTGTCCACGCAATAACACCCCTCGGGCAGGACGGAGCCATCCAGCGTCTCCAGCCCGACCAGCTTCCAGCGCCCGGGATCGGTCATGTGCATCCGCTCCTGCGCCCGCTTGCCGATGAAATCGGCTTTTTTCTTCGAGATCGCCCATCCAAGGCCAAGGTCCTGCGGGATGATCGTCCCGTCCGTCTCGTCCCCGATCATGATGAAACCCTTCTCGGCCCGCATCACGTGCAGCGCCTCGGTGCCGTAGGCGGTCGCGTTCCATTCCGCGCCCGCCGCATGCAGCGCCTCCCAGAAGGCGCGGCCCCGAGACGCCGGCACCGCGATTTCATACGACAACTCGCCCGAGAAACTGATCCGGAACACCCGCGCGTCGAAGCCGCCCACCTTGCCCTCGGCCATCGCCATGAAGGGCAGAGCCTCGGCCGACAGGTCGACATCCGCGCCAAGCTTGTCCAGCACCTTGCGCGCATTCGGACCGACCACGGCGACCTGCGCCCATTGCTCGGTCACGTTTGCGGTGAACACCTTCCAGTCCCACCATTCGCATTGCAGCCAGTCCTCCATGTGGGCGTGCACATGCTCCGCCCCGCCCGAGGTCGTGTGGCACAGGAACGTCTCCTCATCCAGGCGCACCACAACCCCGTCATCCATCAGGAAACCGTTCTCGCTGCACATCAGCCCATAGCGGCATTTGCCCGGCGCGAGAGTGCTCATCATGTTGGTGTAGAGCATGTCCATGAATTTCGGCGCGTCCGGCCCCTTGACGATGATCTTGCCCAGGGTGGAGGCATCCAGCAGCCCGAGCGAGGTGCGCGTGGCGTCGATCTCGCGCGTTACCGCTTCGGCATGGCTCTCGCCCGCCCTGGGATAGCAATAGGGGCGCCGCCACTGGCCCACCGGCTCCATGTAGGCGCCGTGATCCTCGTGCCATTGGTGCAGCGGCGTCCGGCGCAGCGGCTGGAAGATCCCGGCCCGCGCCTCGCCCGCGATCGCGCCCATGGAAATCGGCGTGTAGGGCGGGCGGAACGTGGTGGTGCCGACGCGGGGAATGGTCTCGTTCAGCGCATCGGCCAGGATGGCGAGGCCGTTGATATTGCTCAGCTTCCCCTGATCCGTCGCCATGCCGAGCGTGGTGTAGCGCTTGGTGTGCTCGACGCTCTCGTAGCCTTCCTGCGCGGCCAGTTGCACGTCCGACACCTTCACATCGTTCTGGAAATCCAGCCACATCCTGGCGCGCGTCTTGTAACCCGCCGCGCGCGGCATGATCCAGACGGGCGCCATGGCCGCTTCGGCCAAAGCCTGTGCAACAGATCCAGTGCCTAAGGCTTTTCCGATACTTTCCAGCAACTTGCCGGTGTTACTTGAAGTGTTCTCCAGGGTCTCGCCCGCCACCAGCGCACCATCCGCAGCCCCCACGCAGGCCACGAAACCCTGGCCATGCTGGTCTGTCGGCGGGCGGTCATGGTCGGGGCGGAAAAAGCTCGCGCCCGCGTCCCAGGTCAGCTTGCCGCCGCAATGGGACCACAGGTGCACCACCGGCGACCAGCCGCCCGACATGGCCACCGCGTCGCAGGGCACGTCCTCGTCCACCATCCCGTCGCCATCCTGCTGGCACAGCGCCACCGACACGACACGGCGCAGGCCCTTGACGCGGGCGATCGCCATGCCGGTCTTGACCGGGATCCCAAGGGCGCGGGCCTGGGCGGGCAACGCGCCATCCGCCTGCGGGCGCGCATCGACGATGCAGGCGACGGTCAGCCCCGCCGCGTGCGCCGTGATCGCGCTGCGATAGGCGTCGTCGTTATTGGTCACGACCACGATCCGCTCGCCCACGGCCACGCCGTAATTTACGATGTAGTCGCGCAGCGCCGAGGCCAGCATCACGCCGGGCTTGTCGTTGCCCGCGAAACTCAGCGGGCGTTCCAGAGCCCCGGTCGCGGCGACGACGCGGCGCGCGCGGATGCGCCACAATCGGTGCCGAGGGCCGTCGCCGCCCGGCACATGGTCGGCCAGCCGCTCGTATCCCAGCACGTAGCCATGGTCATAGACGCCCGCCACCATGGCGCGCAGGCGCAGCGTAACATTTTCCATGTCTTCAAGCTTTTGCACGGCGTTGTTCACCCAGTCTGCAGCGGGCAGGCCATCGACCTCCACGCCGTCCACCGGCGCGCGGCCGCCCCAATGGGCCGCCTGCTCCATCAGCAGAACCCGTGCGCCCGCCCGGCCCGCCAGCAGCGCCGCCTGCAAGCCCGCGATCCCGCCGCCCGCGATCACCACATCGACATGGGCGTAAAAGTGCTCGTAGCGGTCGGCATCCATCGTCTCGGGGTCGGGCGCGCGGCCAAGGCCCGCCGATTGCCGGATGAACGGCTCGAACACGTGTTTCCAGAAGGCGCGCGGGTGGATGAACGTCTTGTAATAGAAGCCCGCAGGCAGGAACCGGGAGGCCAGCGAATTGACCGCGCCCACGTCGAATTCCAGCGAGGGCCAGTGATTCTGGCTGGTCGCCTCCAGCCGTTCGAACAACTCGGTCGTCGTGGCGCGCTGGTTCGGCTCGTGCCGCGCGCCCCGGCCGAGGTTGACCAGCGCGTTCGGTTCCTCCGCGCCGGAGGACATGATGCCGCGCGGGCGGTGATACTTGAACGACCGGCCCACCATCATCCGGTCATTGGCCAGCAGCGCCGAGGCCAGCGTATCGCCCGCATGGCCCCGCATCCATTTGCCGTTGAAGGTGAACTTGACCGAAGTGTCGCGGTCGATCAGGCGACCATGGGTCTCGAGACGGGTGCTCATTCGGACTGGCTCCAACCGGGGCGTTTGGCGGCAATGGCGGCAAGGATCTCGGCGGGCGGCTCAAGGGTCTGGGCGCTGTAGGTGCCGAAGACCTCCATCGTCACCGTGTCGCGCGCGGCAAGAAACCACTTGCCGCAGCCCGCCGCATGGCGCCAGCGCTCGAAATGGACGCCCTTCGCGTTGGGGCGCAGGAACAGGTAGGTCTCGAAATCGTCATCGCTCGATCCCGGCCCGAAGCGCCTGAGATGCGCCGCGCCACCGGCGGCAAGTTCGGTTTCGCAGGCCGCCACGTGGCAGACCGGACAGGTGAGCGTCAGCATGGGCCTACGCCTTCTTCAAGGGGATATGGAAAGGGGGGGCAGCGCTTGACGTGCGGGCCATGCGCCACGACGCAGAAGACGCAACGATCCTGCGCGCCTGCGCGGGCGCGACGTCGACGCACGCGCCAGGTGTCGCGCGCAAGGCGGTGTCACGGGGTCTGTGGTGGGTGCAGCCGG
>CAZTUG010000033.1:0-12331 GCA_964615955.1 uncultured Roseicyclus sp. | reverse complement strand
GCGCCAGGTGTCGCGCGCAAGGCGGTGTCACGGGGTCTGTGGTGGGTGCAGCCGGACCGCCCGCGCCGCAGGCGGTCGGGCCATGGGCGCGGGGCGTTTCCGGTGCCGACGAAGGCAATGGCAAAGGCGGCGCGGGATGGCCCCCGGGATGGCCTCCTGGATGGCCCCTGTGGTGCCCCTACCCGCCCGCTGCCTGCGTCAGGCCCGGCCAGAGCATGTGACCCCGGCCGGACGACAGACGCGCGATCGGCGCTATTGCGTGATGCCGGGGCCCGGAGCGGGTGCCGGAGCAGAGCCGGAAGCCCCCCCATCGGTCGGCGCGACCGCCGAGGCCGGGCCGCCTTCGGGCGCCACGTTCTCGGTGTTCGCGCCCAGGAAAGCCATGGCCAAGATGAACACGACGACGAGTCCGCCAACAAGCAGAAGCGCGCCCTTTCCCGATCCGCCGGTTGTGGGCGGGGCATAATCGAAGGCCTGGTTGCGATGGTTGTAGTCAGACATGGAACATCCTCCCTTTCTGCAGGCCCCAGTGTGGGCTTGGGGAAGATTTCCTCAATGGGTCCGAAAGCCCGGGCGGGAAATGCGCAAGAAAGGGCCGATCCGGTCCTTTTTCCTGTGCTGAATTCAGCCGACTTCCGGCAGTGGCGGCGAACCAGCCCCGGACGCACAAGTTCATTGCCGGATCGACGGTTCTTTGGCAGGGTAGCGGCTTGGAGACCCCCGCCGATCCGACTTGGCTGACCGGGCTCAGAGACAACTGGCCCCTCTACCTGGTGGGGGCCATGGCACTGGCCGCCGTGGTGGTCGTGTTCCGCGGTCTGAAACGTCGCCCCGACGACAGCCGCAACGAATCCGGTGGCGGCGGGTCGAACTTCTTCGGTCGCGGCGGACGCTGGTAGCGTGACACGGGAATGGACCGCACGGGAATGGACCGCATGGGCATGGACCGCATGGGCATGGACCGCATGGGCATGGAACGGGCGCGTCGGCATCAATGCGCCACCCCCGCCGCGACGCTTTCGTCGATGAACCGCCCTTCGCGGAACCGCTCCAGTCCGAATTCCGCCGTCAAAGGCGCGTGTCCCTTGGCCATCAGCTCCGCAAAGCCCCAGCCGCTGCCCGGGATCGCCTTGAACCCGCCCGTGCCCCAGCCGCAATTGATGAACATGCCCTCCACCGGCGTTTTCGACAGGATCGGCGAACGGTCGCCGGTCACGTCCACGATGCCGCCCCACTGCCGCAGCATCTTGAGCCGCGACAGCATCGGGAAGGTCTCGATCAGGGCGCGCACCGTCTCCTCGATATGGTGGAACGATCCGCGCTGGGTGTAGTTGTTGTGGCTGTCCGTGCCGCCGCCGATCACCATCTCGCCCTTGTCGGACTGGCTCATGTAGCCGTGCACGGTGTTGGCCATCACGACCACGTCCATGATCGGCTTGATCGGCTCGCTGACCAGCGCCTGCAACGCGACCGATTCGATCGGCAGCCGGAAGCCGGCCATCTCGGCCAGCACGCCGGAATGGCCCGCGACCACGACGCCCAGTTTCTTGCAGCCGATGAAGCCCTTCGTCGTCTCCACCCCCGCGACCGCGCCAGCGTCGCGCCGCACGCCCGTCACCTCGGTCTGCTGGATGATGTCCATGCCCATGTCCGAACAGGCCCGCGCATAGCCCCAGGCCACCGCGTCGTGGCGCGCGGTCCCGCCGCGCGGCTGGTAAAGCCCGCCCAGAACCGGATAACGCGGCCCCTCGATATTCATGATCGGCACGATGCGCTTGACCTCGTGGCGGTCGATGAAGCGCGTCTCCACCCCCTGCAAGGCATTGGCATGGGCCGTGCGCAGGTAGCCGCGCACCTCGTGATGGGTCTGGGCCAGCATGATGACGCCGCGCGGGCTGAACATGACGTTGTAGTTCAGGTCCTGGGACAGCGTCTCGTAAAGCGCGCGCGACTTCTCGTAGATCGCCGCCGAGGCATCCTGCAGGTAGTTCGACCGGATGATCGTCGTGTTGCGCCCGGTATTGCCGCCGCCCAGCCAGCCCTTCTCGATCACCGCTACATTGGCGATCCCGAAGCGCTTGCCAAGGTAATAGGCGCTGGCCAATCCGTGCCCGCCGGCCCCCACGATCACCACGTCATACGACGCCTTGGGCGCGGGCGACCGCCACGCCCGGTCCCACCCGCTGTGGTGGCGGGCGGCTTCGCGGGCAATGGCAAAGGCGGAATACTTGCGCATGGACGGGGCTCCGGGTTCTGGTGCTGCCGGTGTGCGGCAGGGCGCGTCGCGACAGGATACCCGGCGCGACGATCGAGACGCAATTTGCGACCACCGGCCACGATGTCGCGGCCCCGGGCCAAGCCCGCACGCGACCGAGCCGGGTCCGGGCCTCCCGCGCCTGTGACCGCGTTGCCGCTTTCACCCGCCGCCCCGGCATCCTATGTCAGGGGGCAGGAACCGACGGAAAGGACCGCACCGCATGGCATTCTGGATCGCCGCAGGCCTGCTCGCCGCCATCGTGGCCGCCGTCGTGGTGCTGACCGCGCGACGGCCTGTCGCCGACGCGGAACCCGCCGCCGCCTATGACCTGCGCGTCTACCGCGACCAACTGGCCGAGCTGGACCGCGACGTCGCCCGAGGCACCCTGACCGCGCAAGAGGCCATCCGCGCCCGCACCGAAGTCAGCCGCCGCATCCTCGACGCCGACCGCGCCCTGCAAGGCGACGCGCGCAGCACCCGGATCGGCGGCACGGCCTTGATCGGCGGCGGCCTCGTTGTCCTGATGGCGGGCGCGTTCTGGCTCTACAACCAGATCGGCGCGCCGGGCTATCCGGACCTGCCGCTGCAAGGCCGCATCGCGATGATCGAAGACGCCCGCGACAATCGTCCGGGCCAGGACGTGGCCGAACAACAGGCCCCCGCCTTCCCCGCTCCGCCCGCCGACCCGGACCGTCTGGCGCTGGTCGAACAGTTGCGCGCCGTGATGGCCGAGCGGCCCGACGATCCGCAGGGCTTCGGCCTGCTGGCCGCGAACGAGGCGATGCTGGGGAATTTCCGCGACGCCCGCATCGCCCAGACCCGGCTGATCGACCTGCTCGGACCCGAGGCCACCGGCCGCCACCACATCGACCTCGCCGAGATGATGATCTTCGCCGCCGGCGGCTATGTCTCGCCCGAGGCCGAGGCCGCCCTGCGCGCCGGGCTCGAATTGCAGCCCCGCGACGGCACCGGGCGCTATTACGCGGGCGAGATGTTCGCGCAGCAGGGCCGCCCGGACCTCGCCCTGCCGATCTGGGTGTCGCTGTTGCAGGACAGCACCCCGGACGCGCCGTGGGTCGCGCCGATCCGCGCCCAGATCGACGCGCTTGCCTTCGCGGCGGGGGTGGAGATCGACCCGAGCCTGTCCGCCGCCCCGCGCGGCCCCTCCGCGGCGGATATCGAGGCGATGGCGGGTCTTCCCGGGGAAGATCAGCAGGCGATGATCGAAACCATGGTCGCGGGCCTTGCCGACCGCCTTGCAACCGATGGCGGCCCGCCCGAAGACTGGGTGCAACTGATCACCGCCTATGGCGTGCTTGGCCGGGTCGAGGCGGCGCAGATCGTCCATGACGATGCGCAGGGCGTTTTCGCCGATGCGCCCGAGGCGCTGGCCCGGATCGACGCGGCCTTCCGCGCGGCCATGGCGCGCGCCGGGGCCGACACCCCGTGATCTGCCCCACGCCCGAGGATTTCGCCGCCGTCCTGCCGCCGATGCGCGGCCTGCTCGGTCTCGACCTCGGGACCAAGACCATCGGCGTGGCCCTTTCGGACCGGTTGCTCAATTCCGCCACGGCGCTGGAAACCATCGCGCGCCGGAAGTTCACCACCGATGCCGATCACCTCGCCCTGCTGGTGGCGCGACACGAGGTCGGCGGCCTGATCCTCGGCCTGCCGCGCAACATGGACGGCTCCGAAGGGCCGCGCGCGCAGGCCACCCGCGGCTTCGCCCTGAATCTCGCCCGCCGGTCCGATTTCGCGGACCTGCCCATCGCCTTCTGGGACGAGCGTCTCAGCACCGTCGCGGCGGAACGGGCGCTACTGGAGGCGGATACGACACGAAAACGTCGCGCCGAGGTCATCGACGCCGTCGCCGCCGGGTATATCCTGCAAGGGGCGCTCGACCGGTTGCGCCACCTGAGGAACGCCTGATGTCCGATGAAATCTGGAAACGCGCCGAGATCGAAAGCCCCTGCATAAAGGTCTGCGTCGTGCATCCCGAGGCGCGGATCTGCACCGGCTGCCTGCGCAGCATCGACGAGATCACCCAGTGGACCCGGATGGGGGCCGAGGCGCGCGCCGAGGTGATGGCTGCCCTGCCCGCCCGGCGCGCCGCCCTGCACAAGCGCCGGGGTGGCCGCGCGGCCCGGTTGGCGCGCGACAGCTAGGGCGTGCCGCGTTCATTCGCAGTCACGCGACCCGCTCCGACCGTTTGATGCCGCACCTCCGCGATGTGCAAAACCGGTGCCCACGTTTGCGCGACGTGCTCTAGGCCAGCCGCATCCAGTCCGCCGGATCGTCCAGGCAGGGGCGGAAATAGGCGATGGCGCGGCCTGCGGGGTCGGACCGCGCCCCCGCCTGCCAGGGGGCGACACCGTGGATCGCCATGCGATGCAACAGCACCGCCTGCCCCGGCCGCAGCGGCAGGGCGATCCGGCGGCAGCGCGCGAAGACCTCCGCCCGAACCCGCCCATAGGCCTGCGTCAGGTCCAGATTGCCCCAGTCCGCCGGGTCATGGCCTTGCAGCGCCGCCGCGAACGCCGCGCGGATCAGCCTGTGGCTGCCGTCCCATACCACCAGCGGCGCGGCCCCCGCATCCGCCTCGGTCAGGGCCAGGCCCAGGATCCAGGCATGGGGCTCGCGCAGGTGGCGGCGCCTTGCGGGACCTTCCGGCAGCACGCCGTCCAGATGCGCCGCGTCACGGTTCAGGCGAAACCGGTGCGCCGCGTCGCTTTCCTCGGGGTCGCGCCCGGGATAGCCCGGATAGATGACCGACACCTGCGCCCGGTGCAGCGGCAGCCGCCCGGCAAGCGCCGTGGCGGCGTCACGGGCCGCGCCGGACAGCGGCGGCCCCGCGCCCACCCGCCCCGCCGCATCGTTGGCCAGCGCATCCAGCCCCACGCACCACGTCCCACCATGGCGCACGGGCGCGTCCCGCACCGCCGCCAGCGCCGCCGGTTGCGTGGCCGCGACCCAGTCCGCCACCGCCGGCTCCGCGTCGAAAACCTGCCAGCCCGCGTTCAGCCATGTCCCGGGCCCGCTCAATACCCCAGCGCTTTGCGCAGCATGTTCAGCGCCATCACCATGATGAACACGGCAAAGGCGCGCTTCAGCGGCTTGGGGTCCATCGCATGGGCCAGCTTCACGCCCCACGGCGTGGTGATCAGCGTCATCGCCACGACGACCGCGAAAGCCACCATGTTGACCTGCCCGATCGTGTAGGGCGGCCGATTCGCGCCCTCGCCCGTGATCAGCAGGAAACCCGCGACCGAGGGCACGGCGATCAGCAGGCCGAACCCCGCCGCCGTCGCCACCGCGCGGTGGATCGGCTGGTTGTAGAGCGTCATCATCGGCACCCCGAACGATCCGCCGCCGATCCCCATCAGCACCGACAGGAACCCCAGCACCGGCGAGGTCACCGCCGTGCCCACCGGCCCCGGCATCGCATCGCCAAGCCGCCAGTCCGCCCGCCCGAACGCCATGTAGAGCCCCACCGACAGGCCCAGAACGCCGAAAATGCCCATCAGCACCTCGTTGCGCAGGCCGGACGCCGCCAGAACCCCCACCGCTGCCCCGATCGCGATCCCCGGCCCCCAGCGCCGCAGGATCACCCAGTCCACCGCGCCCCGCCTGTGATGCCCGATGACCGAGCGCACAGACGTCACCACGATCGTCGCCAGCGATGTCGCAAGGCAGATCTGCATCAACCCGTCCGTGTCATAGCCAAGGCCCTCGAAGGCGAAGAAGAACGCCGGCACCAGCACGATGCCGCCGCCGACGCCCAGAAGCCCCGCGATCACGCCGGCCAGCGCACCGATCACCAGGATCAGCGCCAGCATCGGCAACAACTCAGTCATCTCCGGCATGGCACGCTCCCCCGATCCCGTCAGCGCCTGCTATCCCAGCGCCGGGGAAGGCAAAAGCCCTGGCCCCTTCATCCTGGCAAAAAAACGCACAGCACGGCGGCGGCCGCCCCGCGCCCGGCGGCGCAGACTTGCCAGCCGCACCCCTGCACGGCGTGTCGCAAGGAGCCTGCGCCTATTCCGCCGCCGCCCGCGTCACCGCGCCGCCCGCCTCCAGCACCGCCAGCAATTCGGACCGCCGCCGCGCAGCCTTGGCCGCGTTGCCCGCCTTCACCGGGCCGAAGCCGCGAATGCTCAGCGGCAATTCCGCCAGCGCCACCAGCGCATCCATCCGCAGCGCATCGGCATCGCGCAACCAGCGCGCCATGTCGGCCTCGTAGTCCCGGATCAACGCGCGCTCCGCGCGGCGCTCGGCCGCATGGCCGAAGATATCCAAGGGCGTGCCGCGCAGGCGCTTCATGCCCGCCAGCACGCGATAGACGCGGCCGACCCAGGGCCCGAATTCCCGCTTTCTCGGGCGGCCCTGCGCATCCTTGCCCGGCAACAGCGGCGGGGCGAGGTGATAGGTCATGCGGAAATCGCCGGTGAAGGTCTCCCGCGCCTTGGCCTCGGTCTCCAGATGCAGCCGCGCGACCTCGTATTCATCCTTGTAGGCCAGCAGCTTGTGATAGCCCTTCGCCACCGCCTCGCGCAGGCGGGGATCAGCGATACTGTCCACCAGTTTGCGATAGCGCCGGGCCAGCCGCGCGCCCTGGTAGGCCTTCAGATGCGCCGCGCGAAAGGCGATCTTTTCCTCCAGCGACCGGGGCTTGGCCACCACGTTGGGCACCACCAGCCGCGCCACCTCGGCGGGGTGCACCACCGCCCACCGGCCCATCTCGAAGGCCTGCTTGTTGGCCTCGACCGCGGCCCCGTTCATCTCGATCGCTTGAACGATGGCTTCATGGCTCAACGGCACAAGGCCCATCTGCCACGCCGCGCCGAAGGTCATCATGTTGGAATAGATCGAATCCCCCAGCAGCACGCGGGCCAGTTCCGTGGCATCGAACAGCGCCAGCCGGTCGCGCAGCCGCGCTTGCAACGCCACCTCAAGATCCTTGCCGGGAATGGTGAATTCGGTGTCGAGCGTGAAATCCCCGGTGATGATCTCGTGCGAATTGACCGCCGCCCCGGTGCGACCCGTCTGCATCATGCCAAGGGACTTCGCGCCCCCCGTCACCACCAGGTCGCCCCCGATCACGGCATCGGCCTCGCCCGCGCCAAGCCGGATCGCGGCGATATCCTCGGGCCGGTTGGCCAGCCGCAGGTGGATCGCCACGGCACCGCCCTTCTGGGCCAGCCCCGCCATCTCGATCATGCCGACGCCGCGGCCGTCCAGCTGCGCCGCCTGCGCCATCACCGCACCGATGGTCACCACCCCGGTGCCCCCCACGCCCGTGACCAGCACGTTATGGGTGCCGGTGATGGTGGGCAGCGCGGGGTCGGGCAGGTCCGCCAGATTGACGGACGCCGAGGCTTCCTTGTGGATCACCGCGCCCTCCAGCGTCACGAAACTGGGGCAGAACCCCTTCACGCAGGAAAAATCCTTGTTGCAACTCGACTGGTCGATGGCCCGCTTGCGGCCCAGTTCCGTTTCCACCGGCACGATGGAGACGCAGTTGGACTGCACCCCGCAATCGCCACAGCCCTCGCAGATATCGGTGTTGATGAACACGCGCTTGTCGATATCGGGAAAGGTGCCGCGCTTGCGGCGGCGGCGCTTCTCGGCGGCGCAGGTCTGGATGAACAGGATGGCGGACACCCCCTCCACCTCGCGCATGCGCGTCTGGACGGCGTCCAGATCGTCGCGCGGGTGGCGCGGGACGTTCGGGAAACCGGACCAGTCCGGCTCTTCCTTGGGGTCGTAGACGATTTCCAGCGTCTTCACGCCCATCGCCACCAGCTCGTGCGCGATCCGCTGCGGCGACAACTCGCCCTCGTTGGTCTGTCCGCCGGTCATCGCCACGGCGTCGTTGTACAGGATCTTGTAGGTGATGTTGGTCTTCGCCGCCAAAGCGGCGCGAATGGCCAGAATGCCGGAATGGTTATAGGTCCCCTCGCCGAGGTTCTGGAACATGTGGCCCCGCGTCGAAAACGGCGCCTCGCCCACCCAGTTCACGCCCTCGCCGCCCATATGGGTATAGGTCTCGGTCTCGCGGTCCATCCATTTCGCCATGAAATGGCAGCCGATCCCGGCCCCGGCGCGGGAGCCTTCGGGCACCTTGGTCGAGGTGTTGTGCGGACAGCCCGAACAGAACCACGGCGTGCGGCTGGCCAGATCGGGCGCATTGGTGGCGCGCTTGGCCTCCTCCACCATGGCCATGCCGGCGCGGATGCCCTCGGTGCCGCAGCCCTCCGCGATCAGGATCCGCCCCAGCTTGACGGCTATGTCGGCGGGGTCCAGCGCGAAATGGGTCGGGAACAGGATCTCGCCCGTGCCGTCCTTGTAACCGAAGACGCGGCGGCCCCGGCGGTCGTCGAAGATCGCCTCCTTGACCTGCACCTCGATCAGCTTGCGCTTTTCCTCGACCACAACGATCAGGTCCAGTTGCTCGGCCCAGTCGTGGAAGCCCTTCATGTCCAGCGGCCAGGTCTGCCCGACCTTGTAGGTGGTCAGCCCGATCCGTTCGGCCACCTCCGCGTCGATCCCCAGCGCGTCCAGCGCCGACATCAGGTCCAGCCAGTTCTTGCCCGCCGCCACGAAGCCCACCTTCGCGCCGCGCTTGCCGTGCACGCGCCGGTCGATCCGGTTGGCATGGGCAAAGGCCTCCGCCGCGAAGCGCTTGTGCTCCAGCAGGCGTTCCTCCTGCGCGATCCAGTGATCGCCAAGCCGGATGTTGAGGCCGCCCTGCGGCATGTCGAACCCGGCAGGGTCCACCAACTGCATCCGGTCCGGGCGGGCATCGACCACGGCGGTCGCCTCCACCGTTTCCTTGACGCATTTCAAGCCCACCCAGACACCGGCATAGCGCGACAGGGCATAGCCATAGATCCCGAAATCGAGTATCTCCTGCACCCCGGCGGGGCTCAGGACAGGCATATGCGCATCCACCATGGCCCAGTCCGACTGGTGGCACACGGTCGAGCTTTCGCCGGTATGATCGTCGCCCATCGCCATGATGACGCCGCCATGCTTCGACGTGCCCGCCATGTTCACATGCCGCATCACGTCGCCCGAACGGTCCACGCCCGGGCCCTTGCCGTACCACAGGCCGAAGACGCCATCGAACTTGCCCTCGCCGCGCAGTTCCGCCTGTTGCGCGCCCCAATGGGCGGTGGCGGCAAGATCCTCGTTCAGGCCCGGCCGGAACAGGATGTCGGCGGCTTCGAGGGGCTTTTTCGCCCGCGCCATCTGCAGGTCCACCGCGCCAAGCGGCGATCCGCGGTAGCCGGTGACGAAACCGGCCGTGTTCAGCCCCGCCGCCCGGTCGCGCGCCTTCTGCATCAGCATCAGACGGACAAGCGCCTGCGTGCCGTTCAGCAGCACCGGCGATTTTTCAAGGTCGAACTTGTCGTTCAGCGAGACGTTCTGCACACCCATGACGGTTCCTCCCGTGCGGATCGACTTCCGATCCCTCCCGATCTGGCTTGATTATAGGTCAATCTTTCTGACCTGTCTATCTCGTTTCCATCCCCAAACCGTCCCCCAGGGCGCGGTCCTGCCAATCCGCGGCCGGGAATCGCCCGATTTTTGGGCCGCCCCCGTCCCACCATGGCGCGTTCCGCGCGAAACCGAGAAACCTTTTGCATGCGCATCCCCCCCTCCCTAGGTTGCGCCCAGATCGAACGCTTGGAAGGCTGCGGCATGGATTGGGACAAACTGCGCATCTTTCACGCGGTCGCGGCGGCAGGCTCGCTGACCCATGCGGGCGATACGCTGCATCTCAGTCAATCCGCCGTCTCGCGCCAGATCCGCGCGCTGGAGGAGGGGTTGAACACCACCTTGTTCCACCGCCACGCCCGCGGCCTGATCCTGACCGAGCAGGGCGAACTGCTGTTCGATGCCACCCGCGCCATGTCCAAGCGCCTCGACACCGCCGCCGCCCGCATCCGCGACAGCGAGGAGGAGGTGTTCGGCGAACTGCGCGTCACCACCACCATCGGCTTCGGATCGCTCTGGCTCGCCCCCCGCCTGCCCGCGCTCTACGAGAAATTTCCCGACCTCAAGATCGACCTCATGCTGGAAGAACGCCTGCTGGACCTGCCCATGCGCGAAGCCGACGTGGCCATCCGCATGAAGGAGCCGTCCCAGGCCGACCTGATCCGCCGCCGTCTCATGACCATCAACATGCGCCTCTACGCCTCGCCCGATTACCTTGCCGCCAACGGCACGCCGGACCGGATGGAGGATCTCGGCACGCATCGCCTGATCTCGCAAAATGCCTCCTCCGCACAGGTCAGCGCCGGCGCCTTGCTGGTGCGCGAACTGATGTCCTACGATGTCGGCTCCACCCTGACGGTGAACAACTATTTCGGCGTGCTGCAAGCGGTCATCCACGACCTTGGCATCGGCGTCCTGCCCGATTACCTGACGCAGGATTTCCCCGAGATGGTGCGCGTCCTGCCCGAGGTCGAATCCGCCGAAGTGCCTGTTTTCCTTGCCTATCCCGAAGAACTGCGCCAATCCCGCCGGATCGAGGTGTTCCGCGACTTCGTGACCGAGGAAGTCATCGCCTACCGCCGGTTGCAGCGCGAAGCGGCCGCAATTCCCGCCACCTGATCCCCTGCTTTGGATGTGTGCTATGCGCCACAGGCATATCGGCATTGCGGCGGTGCGGCGAAAATTGCCTTGATCGGGCATCCCCTGCCACATAATTCATCTCGTATTGAAGCGCATGACCTTCGGGTTGCTTCAATACCTCCCTGTTGGACTTTGGCCGAGATTCGTCTCGGCCTTTTTTTTGGCGGAGCGACAGGTGCGATGGTTTCCGGAAGTGAAACAAACCCCCCGGATTTCGCCGATTGGCCCGGCCTGCACCGGCTCCTGACCGACGCCTTCGCCGCCATGGCCCCCCGCATCGACCCGCCCTCTTCCCTTGCCGCGATGACGCTGGCCGACATGGCCCACACGGCGCGGGTCGAGGATCTGTCTGTGCTCCGCGCGCGTCGCGGCCCACCCCACCCATGGCCTGTCTCTTCGGCACGGCACGCATGCCCGACCGGCCCGGCCTCTACTACATCGGCAAGCTGGCGGTCGCGCACGGCCATCGCAACCGCGGCCTCGCCCGCGCGCTGGTCGAGGCCGCCGCGGCCCTTGCCCGTGCCTTCGGCCACTCCGCGCAGAAGCTGGAAACCCGGATCGAGTTGACCGAGAACCACGCCACCTTCGCCCGCCTCGGCGTCGTGCAGACCGCTGCCACCGCCCATCCCGGCGACGACCGCCCGACCTCGCTGCGCGTCCGCCGCCCTCTCTGAGGCTTCCAACCGCGCGCGCGGCCCCGTATACGTCAGCACAAACGAAGGGGCCCACCGTGACTGATCCGCGCATGACCGATCCGACCATCACCGACGACATCATCGCCGTCCATGGCTTCACACCCGACGAATACGCCGAAGTCATCGCCATCCTCGGGCGCGATCCGACCTTTACGGAAATGGGCATCTTCTCGGCCATGTGGAACGAACATTGTTCCTACAAGTCGTCCAGGAAATGGCTGCGCACCCTGCCCACCACCGGGCCGCAGGTCATTTGCGGGCCGGGCGAGAATGCGGGTGTGGTGGATATCGGCGACGGCCCCGATGGCAAGAAACTGGCCGTCGTCTTCAAGATGGAAAGCCATAACCACCCCTCCTACATCGAACCCTACCAGGGCGCGGCCACCGGCATGGGCGGCATCCTGCGCGATGTCTTCACCATGGGCGCGCGGCCCATCGCGGCGATGAACGCGCTCAGCTTCGGAGAGCCGTCGCATCCCAAGACCCGGCGGCTGGTGCATGGCGTCGTGGAAGGCGTCGGCGGCTACGGCAACTGCTTCGGCGTGCCCACCGTGGGCGGTGAAGTGCGCTTTCACGCCGCCTATAACGGCAATTGCCTCGTCAACGCCTTCGCCGCAGGCCTCGCCGATGCCGACAGTATCTTCTATTCCGCCGCCTCCGGGGTCGGCATGCCCGTGGTCTATCTCGGCGCCAAGACCGGACGCGACGGGGTCGGCGGCGCGACCATGGCCAGCGCCGA
>CAZTUG010000032.1:0-33418 GCA_964615955.1 uncultured Roseicyclus sp. | reverse complement strand
TCGGTGACGGGCGCGGGCGTGGCCGAGATCACCAACCAGATGGAATACGACGACGCGGTCGCGTTCGAGGCGGAGCAGAAGCTTTATGACCTGTCGCGCGGGGGGGATCGCCCGTGGTGCCTGACGGTCAGCTTCACCCATCCGCATGACCCGTATGTCGCGCGCCGCCGGTTCTGGGACATGTATGCGACGTGCGACCATCTGCTGCCCGAGGTCGCGGATCTGGGCTATGACGCGCAAGACCCCCATGCGCAACGGATTTTCGATGCGAACGACTGGCGGGCCTTCGATATCACTCAGGAAGATGTGCGCCGGTCGCGCCGCGCCTATTTTGCCAACATCTCGTATCTGGACGAGAAGATCGGCGGCATTCTGGACGTGCTGGAACGCACCCGGCAAGAGGCGATCGTGGTTTTCGTGTCGGATCACGGCGACATGCTGGGCGAGCGCGGCCTGTGGTTCAAGATGAACTTCTATGAGGGCGCGGCCCGTGTGCCGCTGATGATTTCGGCACCGGGCATGGCGGCGGGGCGGGTCGCGGCGCCGGTGTCCACGCTCGATCTGTGCCCGACGCTGTGCGACCTGGCCGGCGTGTCGATGGCCGAGATCATACCGTGGACCGATGGCGAAACGCTTGTGCCGCTGGGGCGCGGGGCTGCGCGAAGCGCGCCCGTGGCGATGGAATACGCGGCCGAAGGGTCCATCTCGCCGCTGATCTGCCTGCGCGAAGGGCACTGGAAATACACCAATTGCGCGCTGGACCCGGAGCAATTGTTCGATCTGGACGCCGACCCGCAGGAGCTGACCAACCGCGCCGACGACCCCGCCCACGCCGCCACGCTGGAACATTTCCGCATCATGGCCGCCGCGCGTTGGGACCTGGAAGCCTTCGACGCCGCCGTCCGCGAAAGCCAGGCGCGGCGCTGGATCGTCTACACGGCATTGCGCAACGGATCCTACTTCCCGTGGGATTTCCAACCGCTGCGCGACGCCTCCGAACGCTACATGCGCAACCACATGGACCTGAACGTGCTGGAGGAAAGCAAGCGCTTTCCCCGGGACGAGTAAGCGAGGATTCAATGCAACCAACTGCCTCCCATTTCGTCAACGGCGCCTATCTGGAAGACACGGCCGGCGACCGCATTGCGGTGATCTTTCCCGCCACCGGCACGGAGATCGCCCATGTCCATGCCGCCACCCCTGCCGTGGTGGAGGCTGCCCTGGCGGCCGCGAAGGCTGCGCAGGCCGATTGGGCGGCGCTGATGGGCGTGGAGCGAGGCCGCATCCTGCGCCGCGCCGCCGAGATCATCCGCGCCCGCAACCGGGAACTGTCGGAGCTGGAGACGCTCGACACCGGCAAGCCGATTTCCGAAACGCTGGTCGCCGACGCCACTTCGGCCGCCGATGCGCTGGAATATTTCGGCGGGCTGGCCGCGTCCATCGGGGGCGAGCACATGCAGTTGGGCGGCGACTGGGCCTACACGATGCGCGTGCCCCTGGGCGTCTGCGTCGGGCTTGGCGCGTGGAACTACCCCACCCAGATCGCGGCGTGGAAGGGCGCGCCGGCGCTGGCCTGCGGCAACACGATGGTGTTCAAACCGAGTGAACAAACCCCGCTATGTGCCTTGAAGATCGCGGAAATCCTTGTGGAGGCAGGCGCGCCGCCCGGGGTCTACAACGTCGTGCAGGGCGCCGGAGAGGTCGGCCGCGCGCTGGTCGAGGACGCGCGCGTTGCCAAGGTTTCGCTGACCGGGTCGGCACCGACCGGCAAGAAGGTCTATGCCGCCGCCGCTGCCCGGATGAAGCATGTCACGATGGAGTTGGGCGGCAAATCGCCCCTGATCATCTTCGACGATGCCGATCTGGACAGCGCCGTATCGGCCGCGATCAACGCGAATTTCTACGCCTCGGGGCAGGTCTGTTCGAACGGGACGCGGGTCTTCGTGCAATCGGGCATGAAGGAGGCGTTCCTGAACCGCCTGACGGAGCGCACGGCCCGGGCCGTCATCGGCGACCCGCGCGACGAGGCCACGAATTTCGGCCCGATGGTGAGTGAAGAACAGCTTGCAATCACCTGTTCCTACATCGAAAAAGGCCTGTCCGAAGGCGCGCGGCTGGTGCATGGCGGCACCCGGCTGGACCGTCCCGGCTGCTTCATCGAGCCCGCGATCTTCGCCGATGTCACCGACGACATGACCATCGCCCGGGAAGAGATCTTCGGCCCCGTGATGTCGGTGCTGGACTTCGACACCGAGGACGAGGTCATTGCGCGCGCCAACGCCACAGATCTGGGCCTGTCGGGCGCCGTGTTCACCGCCGACATCACCCGCGCACACCGCGTCGTCCATGCCATCGAGGCCGGCTCCGTCTGGATCAACCAATACAACCTGACACCCGTGGAGGTGCCCTTCGGCGGCATGAAGGGCTCGGGCGTCGGGCGCGAGAATTCCCGCGCCGCGATCGAGCATTACAGCCAGCTCAAGACCGTCTACGTGGGCATGTCGCCCGTGGAAGCCGCGTTCTGATGGAGGCCGATTACGTCATTATCGGCGCCGGATCAGCCGGTTGCGCGATCGCCTACCGTCTGGCCGAGGCCGGGACATCCGTGCTTGTGGTTGAACATGGCGGCTCGGACTGGGGGCCGTTCATCAACATGCCCGCCGCGCTGAGCTACCCCATGGGCATGAAGCGCTATGACTGGGGCTACGTCACCGAACCCGAGCCGCATATGGGCGGCCGCACCATGGCCTGCCCGCGCGGCAAGGTCATCGGGGGGTCATCCTCGATCAACGGCATGATCTACGTGCGCGGCCATGCCCGCGATTTCGACACCTGGGCCGAGATGGGGGCGGAGGGCTGGTCCTACCGGGACGTGCTGCCCTATTTCAAACGCGCCGAGACATGGCACGGCGATGCGGGCGACCCTGCGTTCCGCGGACATGACGGCCCCCTGCACGTGACCCGCGGCGCGCGCAAAAACCCGCTGTATCAAGCGTTTATAGATGCCGGGGCGCAGGCGGGATATGGCCGGACGGACGATTACAACGGCCACCGTCAGGAAGGCTTCGGCGCGTTCGAGATGACAGTCTGGAAGGGCAAGCGCTGGTCCGCCGCCAGCGCCTACCTGAAGCCCGCCCTTGCCCGCAAGAATTGCGATCTGGTGCGCGGTCTGGTCGAGCGGATCGAGATCACAGACGGCCGCGCCACCGGCGTGCGCCTTGCCGGGGGCCGAACGATCCGCGCGCGGTCCGAAGTGATCCTTGCCGCCGGTGCGATCAATTCGCCTAAAATTCTGATGCTTAGTGGAATTGGACCCGCCAAGCATCTGGCGGAGAACGATATTCCGTTGATCGCCGACCGCCCCGGCGTGGGCCAGAACCTGCAGGACCACCTGGAGCTTTACGTCCAGTTCGCCGCGTCCAGGCCCGTGTCCATCGCGCCCTACTGGTCGCTTTGGGGCAAAGCGCTGGTGGGAGCGCAATGGCTGTTCACACGCACCGGCCTTGGCGCCTCCAACAATTTCGAGGCCTGCGGCTTCATCCGCTCGAAGAACGGCGTGGAATACCCTGATATTCAATACCATTTTCTGCCCATCGCGGTGCGCTACGATGGCAAGACACCGCCGGGCGGGCATGGGTTCCAGGCCCATACCGGGCCGATGCGTTCGCCCTCGCGCGGGGCAATCACGCTGCGTGGGGCGGACCCTGCGGCGGCCCCGCGCATCGCGTTCAACTACATGTCCACCGAGCAGGACTGGCAGGATTTCCGCCGCGCCATCCGCCTGACGCGAGAGATCTTCGCCTGCGATCCGATCGCCCAATATGTCGACCGCGAAATCCAGCCGGGCAGCGACGCGCAATCCGATGCGGCCCTCGACGACGTGATCCGGGAACATGCAGAATCGGCCTACCACCCCTGTGGCACCGCCCGGATGGGCCGCCGCGACGATCCGATGTCGGTGGTCGATCCCGAAACGCGCGTGATCGGCGTGGCAGGGCTGAGGCTGGCGGACAGCTCGATCTTTCCGTTGATTCCGAACGGAAACCTGAACGCGCCGTCGATCATGGTCGGGGAGAAGGCCGCCGACCACATCCTCGGTCGCGCCTTGCCGGCGGAAGACCTTGCCCCGTGGATCGCACCCGATTGGCGTACGTCACAGCGGGACGGCGGTGCACTGCGCGCGGCGGCGGAATGATCCCGACGCCCGCGCGCGACACGGACACACGGGCCCGCGTCCCCGGCAACAGGCTGGTCACCGCCGCCGCAGCACCGTAACAGATTTGTCCAGCGACGAGGAACCCGTAGTGCAGCCCCTTCCCGAACCCCTCACCTGTTTCAAGGCCTACGACATTCGCGGGCGGCTCGACGAGGATCTGACCGAGGCCAACGCCTATCGCATCGGTCGCGCATTCGCCGAGGTGCTGCGCGCCGGAACCGTCGTGATCGGGCGCGATGTGCGGCCCAGTTCGGACGCGTTGGCGATGGCCTTGGCCGACGGCCTGGCCGCCGCCGGGGTCATGGTGCTGGATCTGGGCCTGTCGGGGACGGAGGAGATGTATTTCGCCGTGTCCCACCACGACGCGGATGGGGGAGTTTGCGTCACCGCGTCTCATAACCCGTTGGAATACAACGGAATGAAGATGGTGCGGGCGGCATCCGCTCCGCTATCGGCAGATCGTGAAATGTTCGCGATCAAGGCGCTGGCGGAGTCCGGGGCATTCGCGGCACGGCGCCCCGGCGGTGCGGTGCGAGACATCGCTGACACGCGGACGGCCTATGTCGAACACTGCCTGAAGTTCCTTTCGATTTCCCACCTCAAGCCATTGAAGATCCTTGTGAATGCCGGAAACGGAGCGGCTGGCCCGACATTCGACGCCCTTGCCGCGGCGTTGCACGCACGGGCTGCGCCCTGGCGGTTCGAACGCCTGCACCACGCCCCGGACGGGACGTTCCCGAACGGAATCCCCAACCCCATGCTGCCCGAAAACCAGCCTCCTACATCCAGAGCCATCGTGACGGCGGGCGCGGATCTTGGCGTCGCGTGGGACGGCGATTTCGACCGATGCTTCTTCTTCGACCACGAGGGCAGCTTCATCGCGGGCGAATACCTTGTCTGCCTGCTGGCGGAGGTCTTCCTGGAAAAGAACGCGGGCGCCACGATCATCCATGACCCGCGCACCATCTGGGCCACACAACATGCCGTGGCAAAGGCGGGCGGGACGGCGATCCTGTCAAGATGTGGACATACCAATATCAAACGCGGCATGCGCGAACACCGTGCGATCTACGGTGGGGAGATGTCGGCCCACCATTATTTCCGCGACTTCTTCCATTGCGACAGTGGAATGATCCCGTTTCTCCTGATCTGCGAGTTGCTCAACCGGCGCGGGCAGACATTGAAATCCCTGGTCGAGGAACGCGCCGCCGCCTTTCCGTCTTCGGGCGAGATCAACTTCCACGTCGCCGATGTCGGGGCCGCCATTGCGCGGGTCGACGCGGCCTATGCCCCGATCGCGCTGGGCCGCGACGACACGGATGGGCTGAGCCTTGTGCTCGACGGATGGCGGTTCAACCTCCGCGCCTCCAACACCGAGCCGCTTCTGCGCCTGAATGTGGAGGCGAAGGGCAGCCGGGAGGCTGTGGATAAAGCTGTCGCGGCGATATCGGAGATCGTTGGCAGATCGCCCGTTCGGGTGGCATAAGTAAAATATCCATGCAGGTTCTATCCCGGAATGAGCATTCTCATCCACGAAAAAGACAACCTCCGAACATCGCGCGCAGTATCGACATCGGATTTATCCACAGATTAATCCACAGGCCGCCATGGCAGGAGTCCACAAATCCTTGAAAGCGCCCGTGGCCCTCGTCATTCTGCAGCCATGGCACAGAGCGGGCGACAGACTTCCCTCACCCTTCGCGGCGCGCTTGTCCTGCGGGATGGCGATCTGCGCAGGGCCGACATCACCCTGTCCGATGGGACGATCGAGGCGATTGGGGCGAACCTTCCGACCTCCGGCGCCACCTTTGACGCGGGCGGGTTGATCGCCATGCCCGGCGGCGTGGACACCCACGCCCATATCGAACAACGCTCGGGGATGGGGCTGATGAACGCTGACACGTTCGAGACGGCCACCCGATCCGCTGCATTGGGCGGCACCACCAGCGTCATCTCCTTCGCTGCACAGGCGAAAGGCGAACGTTTACAGGATGTAGTGGCGGATTACGCGGCCCGCGCCAAGCGTGGCGCAATGATCGATCATGCCTTTCACCTGACCCTGTCGGACCCCGGTGTCCCGCATTTCGAGACCGATCTCAGGGCGCTGATCGCCGCCGGGCACCGATCCGTGAAGGTGTTCACCACCTATGACATAGGACTGAACGACGACCAGATCGAGCGTATCATGTCCATCGCCGGACCCGCAGGCGCGTTGACCTGCGTCCATGCCGAGGACGATGCCACCTTGAAGATGGCTCGGAACACACTGATTTCACAAGGCAAGACCCTGCCCGAACACCACGCGGCAGCACGTCCACGCGAAGCCGAACGCCTGGCAGTCGCCCGGATCTGCGCCATGGCAAAGCGGCTTGGTGCGCCGGTGATGATCTTCCACGTCACCTGCGCGGCGGCGCTGGAGGAGGTCAGGACCGCCCGCGCCGCCGGCGCGCCGATCCGGGCCGAGACCTGCCCGCACTACCTTGTGATGACCGAGGCGGTGCTTGACCGGCCCGGCATCCTCGGCGCGAAGTGGATGTGCTCGCCGCCGCAGCGCGACAGCGCGGATCAGGACGCCTTGTGGCGCGCGTTTGAGGATGGCACCCTTGATCTGATTTCCTCGGACCATGCCCCCTACCGCTTTGACGAGACGGGGAAATTACGGGCGGGCACGCATCCGCCCTTCCCCGATATCGCCAACGGCATGCCGGGCCTCGAAACCCGCTTGCCGCTGCTGTTCGACGCCATCATGACACGCGGGCGCCTGCCCCGGCAGGCCTTTGCGGATCTGACATCCGCCAATGCCGCCGCGATCTACGGCCTGCCGGGAAAGGGCCGACTTGCCGTCGGCGCCGATGCCGATATCGTGCTGTGGGATCCGAGCGCGACGCATGTTTACGGCCCGAACGATCTGCACGACAATGTCGGCTATAATCCATATGAAGGTCACCGTGTAACCGGTTGGCCTGTCCACGTTTTCTTGCGCGGGACGGCGATCGTGACCGATGGTCGCCTGACCACCTCTCCCGGCGAGGGCCGTTGGATCAACCGCCCGGAGCGCCCATGACAGCCCGTCCCGATGCCGCCAACGAATTGGCGATCACCTTCCTCTACTACAAGGATCTTGCCCGGGCGGAGGCCTTTTACCGCGACGTCATGGGCTTCCCGCTGGTGATCGACCAGCAGGGCCTTGCCAAGATCATGCGGGTCTGCCCCGGTGCCCATATCGGATTGGTTGACGAGGCCCACGGGATGCACAAATGGGCCGAAACACGGCCGGTGCAGTTCTGCGTCAGGGTGCCGGACGTGGATGCGTGGTATGCCTATATCCAGGGCCAAGGCGTTGAAAATCTGAGCAGATTGTTCATCAATGACGCGATCGGCATCCGCGCCTTCGTGTTCGATGATCCGGAGGGCTACCAGATCGAGATCCAGTCCGCGACGCGGGTCGGCGCCTAGATGTCCGGCGCGCTCTACATCATCAACCCCAATTCGTCGCAGGCCGTGACCGACGGGATCGACGCGGCGCTGGACCCGCTGCGTGCCATGGGGCGGGAGATCGTCTGCGTGACCCTGACCGACGGCCCGCCCGGCATCGAAAGCCAGGCCCAGGCGGACGAGACCATTGCGCCCATGCTGGCGCTGGCGGCGCGGCTGGAGACCGAGGCGGCGGGCTTCGTGATCGCCTGTTTCGGCGATCCCGGCGTGCATGCCCTGCGGGACCGGACGGCCAAACCTGTTCTGGGCATTCAGGAAGCCGCCGTGGCGACCGCCGTGACGCTTGGTCAACGCTTTGGCATCATTGCGATTCTTCCCGCTTCGATCCCGCGTCATCGACGCTCGGTCGCCGCGATGGGCGTCACCGACCGCCTTGCGGGCGACCGGGCGCTGAACCTGGGCGTGGCGGCATTGCAGGACCGCGACACCACGTTGTCCCGCATGATCGAGACCGGGACGGCGCTGCGCGAAATCGACGGGGCCGATGTCCTGATCCTGGGTTGTGCCGGAATGGCGCGGTATCGCGCGCCCCTTGAAGCCGCGCTGCAAATTCCGGTGGTCGATCCGTGCCAGGCCGCCGCCGCCATGGCACTTGGGCGGATCGCCCTGGCCCAACATCACAGGATCGAACCCTCCCATGCTTGACGAAAGCGCCTCGGGCGTCTTCACCATCGCCGCCACGCCCTTCCTGCCCGACGGGGCGTTGGACCTGCGCAGCATCGACACGATGGTCGATTTCTACGCCGAGCGGGGGGCCAGCGGCCTCACGATCCTTGGAATGATGGGCGAGGCCGGGAAGTTGTCGGCAGCCGAGTCGGAGGCCGTCATCGCGGCGGTCTGCACGCGCGCGAGCTTGCCGGTCATCGTCGGCGTCTCGGCCCCCGGGCTGGCCAGCATCGTGGCGCTGGGCCGGACGGCGATGGCGAAGGGGGCCGCAGGCGTGATGGTGGCACCGCCCGGCACCCTGCGCAGCGATGACCAGATCCTCCAGTATTTCCAGAGCGTTGAAGAGGTGCTGGGCGATATTCCATGGGTCTTGCAGGATTTTCCCCTGGCCACGGGCGTGCAGATCACCGCGCAGGTGTTGCGCGACATTTTCGACACCTGCCCGGGTTGCAAGATGCTCAAGCACGAGGATTGGCCGGGGCTGGAGAAGATCTCGGCCCTGCGTCGACAGGAGGCGGACGGCGCGCGCCGCATGTCGATCCTGTGCGGCAATGGCGGGCAGTTCCTGCTGGAGGAAATCGGGCGTGGCGCCGATGGCGCGATGACCGGCTTCGCCTATCCCGAGATGATGCGCGACATCACAAGCCTTTGCGCAAGCGGCGAAATCGACCGGGCGCGCGACCTGTTCGATATCTACCTGCCGCTGATCCGATACGAATGCCAGCCGGGGCTGGGCCTGGCCGTGCGCAAACATATCCTCGCGCGGAACGGAGCGATCGCCCATGCCACCCTGCGCAAGCCCGGGCCGACGCTGAGTGTCGCCGCCATCGCGGAGATCGAGGCGCTGATCGCGCGGCAGGACGCCCGTCTGGCCGCGCTCTGAGCAATGCCCCTTCCGGGTCCCGCCACTTTGCCCTAAACCCGCGCGAAACGGCCCGAAGGAGGGCGAGATGACGACCGCCCCTCAATTCGACCCGCGCTTCACCATCGTGATCCCGATGCTGAACGAGGCCGCGACCGTGCCGCATCTGCTGGGGGCTTGCCTGGAGGCCGCCGAGCCGCTTGGCCCGTTCGAGATCTGCGTGACAGACGACGGATCGCGCGATGGCACCGCCGAGGCGCTGCGGGCATTCCGGGCGGCCCATCCGCAGGCCAACCTGACGATCCTGACCCATCCGCGCCCCGCAGGCCAGTCCGCCGCGATCCATGCCGCCGTGCGTGCCGCCCGCGCCCCGGTGATCGCAACGCTGGACGGCGACGGACAGAACCCGCCCGAAGAATTGCCGAAGCTTCTGGCCGCGATCCTGGATGCGCCCGAAACGCTGGGGCTGGTCGCCGGGCAACGGGTGAAGCGCGACGACCCGCTGCCCAAGCGGCTGGCCTCGAAGGCCGCGAACGCCCTGCGCGGCTGGCTGCTGCGCGACGGCACCCGCGACACCGGCTGCGGGCTGAAAGCCTATCGCCGCGATGCCTATCTGGCGCTGCCCTATTTCAACCACATGCACCGCTTCCTGCCCGCGCTGTTCCAGCGCGACGGCTGGGACATCGCGCATGTCGATGTCGGCCACAAGCCGCGCGTCGCGGGGGCGTCGAAATACACCAACCTGGGGCGGGCGATCGTGGGCCTGAGCGACCTGTTGGGCGTGGCATGGCTGATCCGCCGCCGCCGCGCCGTGCTGCCGACGGAAACCCGCGTGGATCGGCCGGAGGGACAAGACTGATGCAGGACTGGCTGTTCGGAATTTTCAGCATCGACCATTGGTTCGAGTTCTGGTGGGTCGCGCTGGGATTCCTTGCGCAGGGCATCTTCGCGTCCCGCTTCATCGTGCAGTGGATCGCCTCCGAGAAGGCGGGGCGGTCCTATGTGCCGGTGGCGTTCTGGTACCTGTCGATCAGCGGCGGGACGCTGATGCTGGCCTATGCGATCTACCGGCAAGACCCGGTGTTCATCCTTGGCCAGTCCACGGGCGTCATCGTCTATGCCCGCAACCTGATGCTGATCCGCCGGGCGGCAAAGGCCGATGCGGCAGATGCGCGGGCCGCCGATGCGGCGCATGAGAAATCCTGACATGGCGTCCCTCGGGCATCGCTTCGCGCCCTTGGCTGTCCTGCTGCTGGCGCTGGTCAGCTTTGCGATCGGGCTGGCCGAACTGCCGGTGCAGGACCGGGACGAGGCGCGATTCGCGCAGGCCAGCCGCCAGATGGCGGCGACCGGCGATCTGATCGACATCCGCCTGCAGGACGCTGCGCGCCACAACAAGCCGGCGCTGATCTACTGGGCGCAGGCGGCCGCCATCGCGATCACCGGGGTGACGGGTGAAACGCCGATCTGGGTCCATCGCCTGCCGTCCTATCTGGCGGGCGTGCTGTCGGCCTGCGCGCTGATCTGGGCCGGAACGCCCATCGTCGGACGCCGCGCGGCGGTGCTGGCGGGGATCATGTGCGCGAGTGTCTACATGCTCCATGCCGAGGCGCGGACGGCCAAGACCGACGCGGCGCTGCTGCTGTCGGTCATCCTTGCGATGGGGGCCTTGTCGCGCCTCTACCTGGAGGCGGCGCGAAGCTGGGTCCTGCCTGCGATCTTCTGGACGGCGCTGGCGGCGGGGTTCCTGCTGAAAGGCCCGATGGTGGCGCTGCCTGTCGCGGGGCTGATCGTGTGGATGGGGGCGCGTGACCGCAGCCTTGGCTGGCTTGTCCGCCTGCGGCCCCTGCCCGGCCTGCTGTGGTTCGCGGCACTGGTCAGCCCGTGGTTCATTGCCATCACGCTGGTCACCGACGGCGCGTTCTGGGGCGCGTCGGTGGGCACCGACCTGGGCGACAAGATCACCGCCGGGGGCGAGCATGGGGGATCGCCCCCCGGCTTCTACCTGCTGACGATCTGGCTGACCTTCTGGCCGTGGTCTGTGCTGTTGCCGCTGGCGGGCCTGCAGGCCTGGCGCAGCCGCAAGACACGCGAAACCGCTCTGCTGCTGGGGTGGCTGGTGCCCGCATGGCTGGTGTTCGAGGCGGTGCCGGTGAAGCTGATCCACTATACCTTGCCGCTCTATCCGCCGCTGATGTTCCTTGCGGCGGCGTCACTGCTGGGCGTGGCGGAGGGGCGCTTCCGGTTCGGCGGCTGGCGCGGCGGACTTGCCGCTGCGGGGCTTCTTGCGGGACTGGCCTTCTTCGCCACCGTGATGGTGATGGCCCCGCTGCGTTTCGGCGTGGGCCTGCACCCGGCCTCGCTGGTCGGGGCGGGCGTGATGGCGGCGGCGGCGCTGTCGGCGCTGGCCTGGCTGTGGCGGGGCAAGGTGCCCCACGCGGTCGCCGCGCTTGCAGTTGCGGGGGGCGTCATGGGCACGACGCTGACCGCCGCCACCCTGCCCGCCGCGCGGGGCCTTTGGGTGTCGGCGCGGCTGACCGACGCCATGGCGCAGCTGACCTGCCTGAACGGTCCCGTGGCGCTGGCCGGATTCGCGGAGCCGTCGGCCGTCTTCCTTCTCGGGACCGAGACGGTGCTGACCGACCGCGATGGCGCGCTGGCCTTCCTGGCGCAGGACGCGGGGCGCGCGGCATGGATCGCGCCGGAGTTGCTGGAAACCGCCCCGCCTGCAGGCCTTGCGGGCCTGACGCAGATCGACGCCATCAATATCGGCAATTTCCGCCCGGTGACCCTGCGCCTGTTCGTGTCGCCGGGCGTTCCGGCCCCGGACCAGCCCTGCCCCGACTGACGCGGCGCGTCGTCCCTGCCGGTGCGATGTGTCGCAAACGACCCCGACAGACCACCGCGGCGGCCCCTAGGTTCGGTCCATGCCCCGACCACCAGGCCCCGACCACCAAGCCCCGGAGACAAAGCCCATGAAATCCCATTACCGTGTCGTCGTGATCGGCGGCGGCGTCGTCGGATCCTCGGTTCTCTACCACCTTGCCAGGTTCGGCTGGACAGATGTGGTGATGCTGGAACGCTCGGTCCTGACGGCGGGATCAAGCTGGCACGCGGCAGGCGGGATCCACGCCCTGAACGCCGACCCCAACATGGCGCAGCTTCAGGCCTATACCATTGATCTTCTGTCGGAAATCGAGAAGGAAAGCGGCCAGGACATCGGGTTGCACATGACCGGCGGCCTGACGCTGGCGGGCACGCCGGAGCGCTGGGAATGGCTGCAATCGGCCTATCGCACCTTCCAGTCGATCGGCATCGACGATTGCCACCTGATGACCCCCGAGGAGGCCAAGGCCGCCTGCCCCGTGATGTCCACGGACGGCATCCTTGGCGCGCTTTGGGCGGATCGGGAGGGCTATATCGACACCACCGGCACCGTGCACGCCTACGCCACCGCCGCCCGCAAGCGTGGCGCGGAATATTACGAGCACACCAAGGTGGAGGCCCTGACCCAGACCCGCGACGGGTGGGAGGTGCGCACCGACAAGGGAACGATCACCTGCGCGCATGTGGTCAATGCCGGCGGGCTCTGGGCCAAGCAGGTCGGGCGCATGGCGGGGATCGAACTGCCGGTCAGCCCGCTCAAGCATCACTACCTGATCTCGGACACGATCCCGGAGCTTGAGTCGCTCGATTTCGAGGTGCCGATGACCGTGGACCTCGAAGGCTTCACCTATATGCGGCAGGATCAGAAGGGCCTGCTGCTGGGCATCTACGAGGTCGAGCACGAGCATTGGGCGATGGATGGCGCGCCGTGGGATTACGGGATGGAACTGTTCCAGGAACAGACCGACCGGATCGAGAAGGAGCTGATCCTGGGCTTCGAGCGCTATCCCGCGTTGCAGCACACCGGCGTGAAGACATGGGTGAATGGCGCGTTCACCTTCTCGCCCGACGGCAACCCGCTGGTGGGCCCCGTGCCCGGCAAGCGCGGCTACTGGTGCGCCTGCGCGGTGATGGCGGGCTTTTTGCAGGGCGGCGGCGTGGGCAAATCGCTGGCCGAGTGGATGATCCACGGCGAGGCGGAGGCCGATACGTGGTCGATGGATGTGGCGCGCTACGGGCGGTTCGCCGAGAACCGCGACTACATCCGGCAGACCACCGGTCAATTCTATTCCCGCCGCTTCGTGATGTCCTATCCGAACGAGCAATTGCCCGCCGGCCGACCGCTGAAGCGCGCGCCCGCCTATTCGGACATGAGCGCGGCCGGCTGCCGCTGGGGTCAATCCTGGGATCTGGAGGTGCCGCTCTACTTCGCGCCTGCGCCCGATTTCGTGGAGAACCTGACGCTGAAGCGGTCCAACGCCCATGACATCGTGGCGGCGGAATGCCGCGCGGTGCGCGAAGCGGTCGGGCTGCTGGACATCTCGGGCTTCTCCCGCTTCGAGGTATCGGGACCGGCGGCTGCGGCTTGGCTGGACCGGATGATGGCCTCCAAACTCCCGGCTCCGGGGCGCGCGAAGCTGGCGCCGATGCTGGCGCCGTCGGGCCGGTTGCAGGGGGATCTGACGGTGTTCAACTGGGGCCCGGATTCGAACGGGAACGCCACATGGTGGATCATGGGCAGCTATTACCTGCGCGCGTGGCACATGCGCTGGTTCAACGACCACCTGACCGATGGTGTGCAGATCCGCGATCTGGGGGAGGAAACCTGCGGTTTCTCGCTGTCCGGTCCCCGGTCGAAGGCGGTCATCGACACGCTGGTGGAGGGCGGCGTTTCCCTGCCCTTCATGGGCTGCGCCGCGCTGGATGTCGGGCTGATCCGCGCCCATGTGGCCCGGATGAGCGTCACCGGCGAGCATGGCTACGAGATCAATTGCCGGTATGGCGACCACATCACGCTGCGCCGGATGCTGCTGGAGGCCGGCGCGTCGGAAGGCATCCGCGAGGTCGGCTTCAACGCGCTGCTGTCGCTGCGGCTGGAAAAAAGCTTCGGCATCTGGACCAGGGAATTCACCCAAGGCTACACCGCCGCGCAGACCGGGATGGACCGCTGGATCGACTGGGACAAGGACTTCATCGGTCGCGCGGCCGCGCTGGAGGAACGCGACGGAAACGGCCCCGCCAAGCGCATCGTGACGCTGCAACTTGGCGACGGCGACGCCGATCCGATCGGATACGAACCGGTGTGGCAAAACGGCGAGATGGTGGGTTTCGTGACCTCGGGCGGCTATGGCCACACGGTCGGCAAATCGCTGGCGATGGCCATGGTGAATGTCGATGTCGCCGCCGAGGGGACCGATCTGATGGTCCATGTCGTGGGGGTGGAGCGCGCCGCGCGGGTCATCGCGCCATCGCCCTACGATCCGTCCGGCCAGGCGATGCGCGGCTGACGGGACAAGCACGGCTGACACACGGAAAGCGGCCGCTCAGAACGGCGGGCGCACCGGGTTGAAGCGGTCGAGCGGCTGTGCGGCGATCCTGTGCAGCACGTCGATGACGCCCTCGACGTAATGTTCCGCCGTGGCGCGGCCCTTTTCGGCGGTGGCCAGATGCGCTTCTCCCGCGACGCCGGCCGGGTTCACGTCGGACGCGATCCAGCCATGGGCGATGGCTCCGACGGGCGGGATCTCGCCCTGTTGGTGGGTCCAGCGAAAATCCCGCGCCTGCGACATGTCCACGGTGTCGGGCCGGAAATGCAGCATCAGCGAGGTCTCGTTATCGCCGCCATGGATGCCCTGCGCGGCCTCCTGCGCGGAATAGAGCGCCTCGGGGACGCCGCCTGCGCCCCATCCCATCCGCACGCAATACATCCCCGCCTGCACCCGCAATTCCCGCGAGACGATGGAGACCAGGTCCGCATTGCCGCCATGCGAGTTCAGGATCAGCAATTTGCGGCACCCGGCGCGCGCCACCGACAGCCCGATCTCGGTCCAGGCGCGCAGGGCGGTTTCCGCCGTCAGCGTCAAGGTGCCCGAAGCCCAGAGATGTTCGTTCGACTTGCCAACGGCCTGCACCGGCAGCAGGCGGATATCGAGCACCTGGGGGCAGCGTTCGGCCAGCATCGCGCAGAGGCCCGTGTTGATCATCGTATCGACCCCGACGGGCAGATGCGGCCCGTGCTGCTCCACCGCCGCCGTGGGCAGGATCGCGATGGTGCGGTCGGGGTCAATGCGCAGATCAAGCGCGGGATAGTCGATCCAGTACCGGCTCATTCGGCGGGGGCCCTTTCCATCTCGGGCGCGGCGGACGCACCGATCAGCCGGTCGGTCTTGGCGGCGACCCTTTGCAGGTGCCTTGCGAGGGCCTCGGGGGTGGCGCTGTCCATCAGGTAGGTCGCGGCGAAGACCTTCTTCGCGCGCGGCTTGAGCAGGAAACCGACGCCACGCATCAGCGTCCGCCGCCCCGGCGCGCCGACCAGCCGGGTCAGCCACCACGACGCGCCGCAGGTGGTGAACACACCCATCCGGGTGATGTGATGCAGGCCGGGGCGGATCGTCTCGCCCGCCGCCTTGGGCATCAGGAACGCCACGTCGGGCAACAGCACCCGATCGAGCCAGCCCTTCAGCATCGCGGGCAGGCCATACCACCATGTCGGGTAGATGAAGATCAGCGTATCGCACCATTCCAGATCGGCCACATGGCTTTCCACCGGCGCGCGGTTGGCGGGCGCGTCGAGATAGCCGGACCATTCCGCCTGCGTCAGCAGCGGCTGGAAGCCCTCGGCATAGAGATCCCGCACCCGGATTTCGGACTGCGCCGCCCGCAGCCGGGAGACCACGACCTTCCGCACGGCGGCGGCGAACGAGCCTTCTTGCGGATGGCAATAGACGACAAGCGCGCGGGTCATTTCAGAACACCTCCATCTCTTTGCGAACGCGGGCGAGGAAGGCCTCGCATCTGTCGGGCGTGATATTGTTCATATCATATTGGGCGATGTAGCGGATCTTGTCGGGGCGCACCGTCCCCCAGACGGCGCGTTTCAGGAGCCGCTTGGGCGGGTCACCGGCCAGGAACGCCCGCCAGGGGGTTGATCCGTAGGTGGTGACTGCGGCGATCTTGCGGACATTGTCGAGGCAGGGCGCAAGCTTGCCATGGGCGATGGTGAAGACAACGCCGGGCAGCATGACGCGGTCGAACCAGCCCTTGAGGATCGCGGGATAGCCGAAATTCCACACCGGGAAACAGAACACGACCGCATCCGCCGCTCGCAAACGGTCCACATAGGGCTGCACCGGGGCGGCATTGATGGCCGTGTCATGGTAATTCCGCCGCTCCTGCGCCGTCATCACCGGATCGAAGCGTTCGGCGTTCAAGTCGCAATCGTCGACCTCCCAGCCACGGGTCTGCAAGGCCTCCACCACCACGTCATGGGCTGCCGCGCCGAGGCTTTCTGGAACCGGATGGGCGAAGAGGACCAGGGCGCGGGGCATGTCACTCGGCCGCCGTCTTCGATTGCAAACCGGGCCAGGCATACATGCCCTTGTAGTCCCAGTCCGGCTGGTGCCAAGCGATCATCTTGCCGGGATTGAGCAGGCCCTTGGGATCGGCTTCGCGCTTGAAATCCAGTTGCCGGGCATCGACGGCCTGCCGCCCGCCCTCCTCCAGCGTGTAGCGGTGCGGGTTGAAGTTGGGCGCGCCATGCGCCTCGTGAATGGCGATGATCTCGTCCAGCCGCGCCTCGGTCGTGAACTTCACCAGCGTCAGACCGCCGATGGCCACCTTGCCGTTCTGGCGCGTGACTTCGTTATGCTGCAGGATTTCCGGGCTGAGCGCGTCGCGGATCGTCTTTGCAAGGCCCACCGGGTCGTCGGTGCCATAGCCGATCTGGAGATAGGTGATGGACGGGTCCACCTTCAGCGCGCGCAAGGTCGTGTGGTTCCAGCCATATTCGAACACGGGACCGGGATCCCTGGCCCAGTCGTTGGCATCCGAGCGGTAGATCGTCCGGGCCGTCCGCGCGGCTGTGAAGGTCTCCCATCCCGGCAACGACTGGGGCGCGACCATCAGCGCCACCAGCGCGTCCGAGGCGTCGACATAGGGCGCGACGCGCTGGAAATAATCCTTGGCGATGGGGTCTTCGAACACGGTCACGAGCTTCAGGAGGATGCCGTCGCAGGACGCGAGGTCGTAGGAATAGTGCAGCGCCTCGTCATAGCTGTCGAAGGCCACGAAGATGCCGACCCAGTCATAGGCGGGGGCCAGCGGGATCTCGATTTCCGTGATGATGCCGTTGGTGCCATAGGCGTGGGACACGCGGTGCAGGTCGTCGCCGGTGATGTCGAGGACGCGGGGCGTGGCCTCCATCGTGACGACGCGCAGGCGGATGATGTTGCCCGGATCGCGCAGGCTGCCCCAGCGGACGGAGCCGACCCCGCCCGAGCCGCCAGCGATGAAGCCGCCGATGGTCGCCGTGGCCCAGGTGCTGGAGAACATGCGGATTTCCTGGTTGGAGTCCGCCTTGCACGCGGCATCGAGGTCTTTCAGCAAGCATCCCGGTTCCACGATAACGCGTCCGGGCAGGATCTCCGTCACCGCGTTCATCTTGTGCAGGTGCAGCACGCAGCCGCCCGCCAAGGGCATCGCCTGCCCGTAATTGCCCGTGCCGGTGCCGCGCGTGGTGACGGGGACGTCATGGGCGTAGCAGGTGGCCAGCACCTCGATCACCTGATCCTGGTCGAGCGGGGTGGCGACGAAATCCGCCACCACGTGATCCAGCCGGTCCTTGAGGACGGGTGAATACCAGAAGAAATCGCGGGATTTCGCCTTCACCGAAGCGGGGTTGAGGTCGATCTCGATCCCCTTGGCGGTCAGCGCGTCGATGGCTGCCTGGATATTCATGATGCCTCGCTTTTCTGCCCTACCGCTTCGCTGCTTGAGGGCTGCATGAGATGATCGAGTTCGGAATAATCCGGCAAGGTGCGATCAATCGGCTTGCCGCTCCTCAGCACGATCCGGTCCGATTGCGGACGGGCGAAAAGTTCGGTCCATTCCCGGGCGCGGCAGATCACCAGATCGGCGGGTGCGCCGGGGGCGAGGCTTGGCGCATCGAACCCGCACGCGGTCGCGGGATTGCCAAAGACGGCATGGGTCCAATCGTCGTCGGAATGGTCCAGATGGCCGATCCGCGTCGCCTCGCGCAGGACCTCGAGCATGTCCATGTCGCCGTAGGCGTAGAAGGGATCGCGGGTGTTGTCCGAGGCGAACGAGACGTTGATGCCGCGCACCTTCATCTCGTGCACCAGCGTGATCCCCCGCCCGCGCGGCGTGGTGCCGGGATGGCGGTCCTGCAGGTAGAGGTTGCACATCGGCAGGCTGACGACATGGAGACCCGCCTGCGCCACCAGGTCCAGCGTCGCCATGGCGTCCGCCTCGGCCATGGTGGACAGCGAACACAGATGCCCCACCGTGATCTTGCCGTTGAATCCGGTTTCGATGGCGATCTCGGCGATGTCCTTCAGCGTGTTGACGCCTGGGTCCATCGTCTCGTCCACGTGGAAGTCGAGATCCATCCCCCGTGCCGTGGCGGCGGCGACATAGGCGTGCAGCCAGTCGCGCAGGCCGGGTTCCGGGTAGGTCACGGCGCCGAGGATGCCACCATGGGCGGCCACCAGATCGGCGCAACGATCCAGCGCGCCCGAATCCGCCGCCATGTCGATGCCTGTCAGGACGGCGGCTTGCAGGTCGATCCGACCCGCCCAGTCGTCGCGCAGGGCGGCGAAAACCTCCCAACTGACCCGCGCATCGTCGGTGTCGCCGAAATAATCCAGATGGGTGCGGATGGCGCGGGTGCCATGGGCATAGGCGGAGCGCAACGAGAAGCCCATGCGCGGGACCAGATCGCGGGCGGTCCAGCGCCCGGGCTTGTCGGCGCGCACGGTGTCCAATGCGCCCATGAAGGTGCCGTCGGGGTTGGGCGAGCGGGGCCAGATATGCCCCTTGTCCAGATGGGTGTGCATATCGACGAAACAGGGGATCACCATCGCGCCGCCCATGTCCACGGGCGTGCCGCCGGCTTCGGCGATCGTGCCGTCCGCGATGCTGATCGCCATGCGCACCAGCCCGCGCTGCCCGATCAGGCAGCCGGGAACCGTCACGTTCTCCAACCGGACCGCGCCGGTCGCAGGCAATATCCTGAAATCCATGCTCATTCTCGTTTCAACGCGCTTTCGTGCCATTTTCGCAGGGCCAGATGCGCTGTCAGCGAGGTCGCCGCGTAGATCACCACGCCCGTCGCCGCGATCAGGATCAGCGCCGCGAACATGCGCGGGATGTTGAGGCGATATCCCGCCTCGAGGATACGGAAAGCAAGGCCCGAGGCCAGGCCGCCGGACCCGGCCACATATTCCGCCACCACCGCCCCGATGAGCGCAAGGCCGCCCGCGATCTTCAGCCCGCCCAGGAAATACGGGAGCGCCGAGGGCAGTTCCAGGTGGATCAGCCGCTGCCACCGGCTGGCGCGGTAGATGCTGAACAGATCGCGCAGGTTGTGGTCGGCGGATTTCAGGCCCAGCGTGGTGTTCGCCAGCACCGGAAAGAACGCGACGATCCACGCACATAGCAGAAGGCCGATCAGCCGGTTCTCGATATAGATGAAGATCAGCGGCGCGATGGAGACGATGGGCGTCACCTGCAGGATCACCGCGAAGGGCGAAAACGACATCTCGGCGAATTTCGACTGCGCGAAAAGGATCGCAAGGCCGACGCCACCCACCACCGCCACCAGCAGCGCCAGCGCCGTGATCCGCAGCGTCACCAGCAGCGCCGGGAACAGGATCGCCCGGTCGGTCCAGAGCGTTTCCAGCACCAGTCCGGGGCGCGGCAGAACGTAATGGGGGATCTCGTTGACGACCACCAGCCGGTCCCAGGTCACGATGGCGGCGATCATCACCACCAGTGGAATGACCCAGCGCGCGATGGCCTCGGTCCGCTTGCGGCGGGCGATCCGCTCTTCCTCCGCGTCGAAGAGGGGGCCGGATGGGACAGACCTGTCGGGGCGTTCGATCACAGCCATGTCAGTGGACCTCTCCCGGTGCCAATGCCCCGTGCAACGTATCCGAAGTCTCGCGCGCGATCCGCGCATAGTCGGGCGACGTGCGCCAGTCGATGCCGCGCGGATAGCGTTCTTGCACCGCGATCTCGCGGATCACGCGGCCGGGGCGCGCGGCCATGACGAGGATGCGGTCGCTGAGAAAGACGCTTTCGAACACGGAATGGGTGACGAAGATCACGGTCGCATTGGTCTGGGCCTTGAGCGCCAGCAGGTCGTCGTTCAACTTCTGCCGGGTGATCTCGTCTAGCGCGGCGAAGGGCTCGTCCATCAGGATCAGGCGCGGGTTCGTCACCAGCGCCCGAGCGATGGACACGCGCATCTTCATGCCGCCGGACAATTCGCGCGGGTAGCGCGCCTCGAACCCGGTCAGGCCCACAAGCGCCAGCGCCTCGTGGATCTGGTCGCGGCTGGCGGCGAAGGACTTGCCGCGCAGGCGGAACGGCAGCCAGACATTCTTTTCCACCGTCGCCCATGGCATCAAGGTGGGTTCCTGAAACACGACGCCCAGGTCTTCGGCGCTGGCCCCGCCGTCCCACTCGATCCGCCCGATGGTGGGGCGCATCAGGCCCGCGATCAACCGCAGCGCGGTGGATTTGCCGCAACCCGACGGCCCCAGAAGCGAGATGAAATCGCCCTGCCGCACCTCCATCGACATGCGGCGCAGCGCCAAGACATTGCCGGTGAAGGTCTTGTCGACCTCGCGCATCCGCAAGATCGCGGGCCGGGTCTGCGTCATGTCGTGGGGATCAGCGGTCAGGGCCATGGGCGCGCGGTCTTCAAGCGGTCGGCGTGAGAAGTCCCCCCGCGCGAGGGATGCCGCGCGGGGGTCTGTTCAGCGGGCGATCAGGGCCGCAGTTCGAGCCCGAGGCCCTGATTGATGTAGCTGAGATCGTAGGCGGTGGAGATATCCAGACCCGCCTCCAGCACGCCCGCTTCCACCATCTGCTCGTAGAACTCGACCATCCGCGCCTCGGTCATGGCGCCAATGCCCAGCTCCAGCGTGTCGCCGCTGTCGACGATGCCTTGCTCTATCATCGCGGCGATGGCGTAGTCGATGGCCTCCTGCGTCATGTCGGGGTTGTCGGTCATGATCAGCTCGTTCGCGGCGCTGTTGTCGCCGTAGAGGTAGTTGTACCACCCGAGGATGGAGCCGGTGACGAAGCATTCCACCACTTCGGGGCGCTCGGCGACGGTGGCTTGCAGCGTCTGGATCGTGGTGGAATAGGCGCCGTATCCCGCATCGGCGATCAGCCAGACATCGGGCGCCCAGCCGGTTTCGCGTTCCACCGCGAAGGGTTCGGACGACAGGTAGCCCTGCTGGCCCGAATCCTCGTTCACGATGAAGGGGGCGGAGTTGAAGGTGTAGGACTGGCGCTGTTCGTCGGTGAAGCCGTAGGCGGCCTTCATCCACTCGTAATAGACGGCGCTGTCCTGCACGATCATCGTGAAGTCGGGGTTGGCCATCTCGCCGAACGCGGCGACGCGGCCGGGATGGGTGATGATGACCTGCGGATCCTTCTGGAACGACGCCATCACGTTGACCAGCGGCAGCCCTTCGGCCACGGCGAAATAGGCATCGAGATGCCCGCCCATGTAGAAATCGACCCGACCCGCCAGCAGCAGCGCCTGGTTGTTCACCTGCGGGCCACCCGGCACGATGGTGACGTCGAGGCCGCATTCGGCATATGTGCCGTCAACGACGGATTGATAGAACCCGCCATGTTCGGCCTGCGCCACCCAGTTTGTGCCGAAGGTCACCGCCGTCAGGTGGGCGTCGGCGAGAGCGGGCATGGCGGTCAGCGTGGTGGCCGCCAGCAAGCTGGCGGTTCTCGAGATTGGATGGATCATGGATTCCCCCTGTTGCACTTTTCCGCAGCAAACCGCGCGGTGACGAGCCGCTTCAAGACGGTGCCCGCATCTGGCCCCGGTCCCAGAGAAGTTGCACGGATATTAGGCAGACGCGAGGGAGCTTGGCTATTTCCGCGCCGCGTTCATGGTCCCATGGCCGTGGGGTTTGCACCCGTGCCGCGCCATGGGTTTAGCTGTCGGCACTACCCCTGATGGAGACCCGACATGCCCATGCTCGCCCCGCCGTCCATTGCGCCGCCCTTCGCGCGATATGCCCACGGGGTCGAATCCCCCGCCGGTCAGCGCCTGGTCGTGACCTCGGGGCAATTGGCGCTGGCCGCGGATGGCTCCGTGCCGGACGGGGCCGAAGCGCAGGCGCGGCTGTGTTTCGCCAATTGCGCCGCGATCCTTGCGGAGGCCGGGATGGCGCCGTCCGATGTCATCCGGATCAACGCCTACGTGACAGAGCGCGCCCACATGGCGGGTTACATGGCTGCCCGGGACGCCTGGCTGGCCGATGTGGCCAGCCTGCCCGCGTCGACCCTCGTGATCGTGGGCGGGTTCACGCGGCCGGAATTCGTGGTGGAGGTGGAGGTGACGGCTTCAGCCCCCTAGAGGGTGTCGGGTTCATTCGCAGTCACGCGACGCGCTTTGACCTTTTGACACCGCACGTCCGGAACGCGCAAAACCGGTGCCCACTTTTGCGCGACGTGCTTTAGCCTCAAACGCATGGAGGTGATCCGCGGACCGCAGTCCCGTGCCGCAGCACCCGACAGCGGCCCGGCCACTTTGGCCCGGTCATCGTGCCTGAAGCACCACGCGCGTGCCGGTGCGCACGCTTTCATCCGCCGCAAGACAGATCGCCAGCGATTGCACCGCGTCTTCCATGTGGCGGCTGAGGTCGAGATTTTCCTCGATGGCGCGACGGACGAAGGCCTGCTCCGCATCGCACAGCGCCTGGTGATCCGGTTCTTCGGGCAGGTCGATGCGCGTGTCGCCCTCCGGTCGATGCACCAGCAGCGCGCCGACGCTCGTGTGCCCGTCGATAACCGCGCTGTCTGCCTTGTCCGCGTCGGTGATCGAAACCGACCCTTTCGGGCTGATGACATCCTTCACGAAAAAGGCCGTCTCCGACATCATCGGACCCCAGCCGGCTTCATACCAGCCAACCGATCCATCCTCGAACATCACCTGGAACTGGCCGTAATTATACATGTCCTGCGCGATCTCGTCGGACAGGCGCAGGCCGATCGCATGGACCGCCACGGGCTTGGCGTCGGTGATCTGGCACCAGACATCGACATAATGCACGCCGCAATCGACGATGGGTGACGTGGTTTCCATCAAGGCCTTGTGGGTGGCCCATTGCGCGCCCTTCGACTGCTGGTTGAGGTTCATGCGGAAGACATAGGGCCCGCCCAATGCCCGCGCCTCCGTGATCAGGCGGGTCCAGCTGGGATGGTGGCGCAGGATGTAGCCGACCACCAGCTTGCGCCCGGTCTGCCGCGCGACGGCGACCACTTTTCGCGCATCCGCCACGGTGGTGGCGAGGGGCTTTTCGACGAAAACGTTGGCACCGGCCCGCATCGCCCGTTCCGCCAGGGCGGCATGGCTATCGGAATAGGTGGCGATCACCACCAGATCGGGCTTGAGCGCCAACCCTTCGGAAAAGGTCGGCAAAAGAGGGTAATCCTCCAACTCGGGCGGCACGTCACGGGCGCTGCGATTGACGAGGCCGATGATTTCCACCCCGTCCGCCCGGTGATGGGCCAGCGCGTGGCTTTGCCCCATGTTTCCCAACCCGACGATCAGAACCCGCATTCCGAAACCTTTCCCGACCACCAGAACCTTGTACGCGACGGCACCCGTCGTTCTCGCACCTACCGCAGAGTCGTGACCAAAACCCTAAAGGGGCCTAGCTTTCCAGCCGCCGTGCCGCGCCGATTTCCACGTCCTTGCCGGTCATCCGCGACCGCACCGCCGCGAAGGCCATGGCGAGGCTGCGCAGGTTTTCCGCCGCACCGTTGGACGGCTCGCGATCATCCTCGATGGCGCAGAGAAGCTCTCCCATTGTGCCGATGAAGCCATCGTTGAACCACTGCCCCTCCAGTTCGGGGCGCGCGATGCCGTCGGGCGTCGTCAGGGTGACGCGCTGGCGGCTCAGATCCGGCCCGTCCGAGGCAAGGCTGCCGCCGGTGCCGCCCACGAAACTGGTGTCGCGCGGCCCGTGGCTTATGCCGCCATCGAAGACGACCGACGCCTGTCCGCCATCGACCCTAAGCATGGCCTGCGCCAGAAGCGGCACCTTGTTGGCCTGCCCGGCCCCGCGCACGGCCGAGGCGAACACCGCCTCCACCCGCTCCCCGAGGATCGAGTTCACGAAATCGAACCAGTGCACCCCGAAATCGTAAAGGATCAGGTCCGTGATCTCGTCGAAGGGCGTGCCCGCCGTCCAGCCATGGGACCAGTGCACGGCGGTATGGACCGTCAGCACCTGGCCGACATGGCCGGCCTTCGCGGCCTCCCGCAGGTAGGCCAGATGCGGCGCCCAGCGGCCATTCTGGTTGACGGCCAGCTTCACGCCCCGATCCTGCGCCAGCTTCACCAGGTCCATGCCCTCGTCCAGATCGGTGACGAAGGGCTTCTGGCTGAGGACATGCTTGCCCGCCGTCAGGGCGGCGCGCACGATCTCGGTCCGGTGCTCGGGGTGGAGCGTGATATCCACCACGTCGATTTCGGGGTCGGCCAGCATCGCGCGCCAGTCGTCCTCGATCCGGGCATCCGGGCAGAACTGCGTCGCCTTTGCGCGGGCCTTGTCCGGGGTGCGGTTCCACAGCGCCGCCACCTCCCACCCGGCCTTGGCATAGGCGTCCAGATGGCTGCCGGAAATGCCCCCCGTCCCGATCATTCCGATCCGGGGCCGCAGGTGCTTGGGCATGGGCGGGCGGTAGTCGATGTCGGGGGGCGCAATTTCGGGCAGATCGGCGGCTTTCAGGGCATAGGTATCGCTGTCGCCCGCGTCTTTCGGGGTGTCCGTCATGGTAGCAGCTCCAATGTTCGCTTCGCTTGGGCCGAGGCAGCGGCGGTGTCCACGATGCGCTGCGCCGTCAGGCACAGGGCGGGGTCGAGCGGGCCTTCGGGCGCCTCGCCCCGCGCGATCAGGCCGAGAATATACGCGATGGCATTGCGCCGCCCCTCGGGCAAGGGATCGACCGGGATCTCGTGGCGTTCGGGGCGGGCGCGGGTCTGCACGGTAACGGCTTTCGCGTAGTCGGGGCTGGCGATGGTGCCGTCCGAGCCCACGAAGACAAAACCGCAGGTGGGCTGGGGCTGGATGGTCCATGGATCGGTGAAGGTGCCCCAGCGCGTTTCCATCTTGCTGAGGCCATGGGCATAGCGGACCACGGCGATGGCGTGCTGGTCAACCTCGATCCCCGGCGTCGCGTCCACGGTGCAGGTGACTTCCAACGGGGCTTCGCCGCCCATGTACCATGTCCCCAACGTCGCGCCGTAGCCCATGTAATCCAGCAGGCTGCCGCCGCCAGAGGCCGCCTTGTACCACCAGCTAAGGGGCTTCTGGCGCTCCACCTCCTCGGGCGAGACTTCCACCTTGTCGGCCAGATGGTAGAGCGGCCCGCGATTGCCGTCGTGGAAATGAACCTCGCGCAATTCCCCGATCATGCCCTCGTCGATCAGGCGCTTGGCGGTGACGTGGCTTTCCACCCAGGCCAGCGGCCAGTTGATCGCCATGATCTTGCCCGTTCCTTCCATCGCCGCGATCATGCGGCGCGCATTGGCGGCACTGTCCGCGAAGGGCTTCTCGACATGGATGTTCACACCATGGGGGGCGAGGCGTTCGACCATCGCGGCATGGTCCGCCGTGGCACAGCACACGATGGCGAGGTCATAGGGCCCCGCCGCCATGCAGGCATCGAAATCGGTAAACACGGCCGCATCAGGGATGGCAAAGGTGTCGATGGCCCCCTGCATCCGGGCGCGGTCCGGATCGAAGATGGCCGCGATCTCGGCCTCCGGATGCTCGGCCACCTGCCGCAGCAGGTCGCCCATGTGCATGTGGTCGAAACTGATTCCGACAACGCGGAATTTTCCCATGCGGCGTCCCTTCTATCGTGTTCCTGTAATCCGCACATACAACGCCGTCACCAGCAGGATGATCAACCCGAAGAGCGCGATCCTTGCCCCCTCGGGCATCTGCAACAGTGTCAGCATCGTGTCGATCACCCGCAAGATCAGTGCCCCCACGATGGCGCCCGCGAAACTGCCCCGCCCGCCGAAGATCGAGGTGCCGCCGATCACCGCCGCCGCCACGGACGGCAACATCAGCGGGTTCGCGAGGCTCAGCGATGGCGTGCGGATCATACCAAGGTAGAGCAGTCCGGTCAGCGCCGCGATCATCCCGCTGAGCGTATAGAGCGCCATCAGCACCTGCCACGACCGCACGCCCGACAGCTTCGCCGCCTGCGCGTTCGAGCCGAGCGCGAAGAGCAGCCGCCCGAAGCCGGTGAAGCGCATCAGTCCCAGGACGAACAGCGCGAAGGGCACGAACAGGAACAGGCCGTTGGGCATGCCGAAGGTCCGCCCGGTGCCCAGCCATTCCAGAAAAGGCGGGATCATCGTGCCGGTGGAAATCACGAAGCGCTGGTAGACCTGCAGGCATCCGGTGGCGATCAGGCCGGTGCCGAGTGTCATGATCAGCGGATGCACCCGCACCACGCCGACACCGAAGCCGTTCAACAGGCCGACCAGGGCGCCGACCAGCAACGCAATCGCCACCGAGGCCACCATCGCGGTCGAGGCGTCCATCCCCGTCCCGTTGGCCAGAACCGGTGTCAGGGTCGCGCAGACATACGCGGCGCAGGTCGCCACCACCCCGGCGCTCAGGTCGATCCCCGCCGTCAGCATCGTCAACACCTGACACGCGGCAAGCATCGCCAGGGGAATGGCGAACTTGATCAGGTTCCCCACCCAGAAAGACGAGATCACTTCGGCCCGGCCGACCCGGACCGGCAGAACGATCCCCGGTCGCATAACCTCCAGCACGACGATCAGCAACAGCAGGAACGCGATCAGCGGGATCACCGGGTTGTCCGCGAGATAGCGCCCGAAACGCACCAGCGGGGCCGCGCGCGTGGCATCGGCATGGATGCGCATGTCGCTCATGTCCGCACTCCGCGATAGGTGACCACCGCACCCAGCATCACCACGGCGACCATGATGACACCTTCGACAATGGTCGTCACATTGGGATCGACGGCGGCCAGCGTCAGGATGGTGCGGATGATGCGCAACACGAAGACCGCGATGATCGGCCCCAGCAGCCCGCCGCGACCACCGCCCAGAACCACGCCGCCCAGCACCACCGCCGCCACCGAGGCCAGCAGGTAGGGCCCCGGCACAGGCTCTCCGATGCCCGTCAGCATGATGAGGCTCAGGCCGCCCATCGCCGCCAGCACCCCCGCCAGACCATAGGCAATCACCTTGGTCAGGCCCACATTCACCCCGGACCGGAACGCCGCCAGGTCGTCGGACCCGATGGCGTAGATCGACAGGCCAAGCCGCGCACGGCGCACTGGAAGCCAGACCAACGAGATGGTCACCGCGATCACCAAGAGCGCGTTGGGCACGTAGGGCACGAGCGAGCCGGTGATCAGCGCCCGCAGCCCCGGCGCCACGACACCGCCGGGCGACGACAGGATCAGCAACGCCACCCCCTCCCACACGAACAGCATCGCAAGCGTCACCACGATATCGGGCACCCGCGTCAGCACGATCAGCCCGCCGTTGATCGCGCCCATCACAGCGCCGAGACACAGCGTCAGCACGACCGCCGGGACCGCGCCCATCGATTGCATCAGCACCGCCGCCGTCACCCCGCAAACCGCCATGATCGACGCGATCGACAGGTCGATCCCCCCCGCGATGACGACAATCGCCATGCCGGCGGTGGCGAAGGCGAAGGGCAGGGCCGCGCGGGCGAGGCTTTCGAGCCCCGTCGCGCCGAAACCCGGCTGGATCAGTTTCGTGACCCCCAGCAGCGCCAGCAGCAGCAGCAGCAGCCCCAGCACCCAGGCGTTGTTCTGCGCGACCCGCATCATGACGCCGCGCGCTCCGCCGTCAGGCCATAGGCGGCGCGCATCAGGACGGCCTCGGTGGCGCCTGCGGCGTCGAGAATGTCAACGACGCGGCCATTGAAGATCACCACCACTCGGTCGCAGGCCAACGGGATCTCTTCCAGCTCCGAGGTGTAGAACAGCACCGCCGCGCCCTGTTCAGCCAGTTCGCGGACCAGCGGATAGATCTGCCGCTTGGTGCGCACGTCGATGCCGCGGGTGGGGTCGAACAACAGGAGCGTGCGGACGCCATGGGCGAGCCAGCGCCCGATGGTCACCTTCTGCTGGTTGCCGCCCGACAGGCGCTGCACCTCGCCCTGTGCGCGGGTGTCGATCTGCAACTTCTCGATGGCATGGTTCACCCGCGCCCGTTCGTGGCGTGCCCGCAGCGGCCCCCAGTCGCGGATCCGTGCCGAGAACGGCAGCGCGATATTTTCCCGCACCGAGCGCTGGCGCAACAATGCCGCGGCCCGGTCGCCGGGCACGAAGGTCAGCCCCGCCGCGATGGCATCCGCCGGATGGCCGAAGGACGCCGCCGTGCCATCCACCTCCAACGTTCCGCCCGTGGCCCGGCGGAAACCGGCGAGGACATCGAAGACCTCGTCCTGCCCCTGCCCCTCCAGCGCCACGACGCCCAGCACCTCGCCGGCATGAAGGTCGAAGGTGACATCGCTGACCTTGGGGACGATTTCCAGCCCGCGCAGGCGCAGACGCGGGATGCCTTGCGCGATCGGCGCGACCCGCCCGGCCGCGGCACCGAGGTCCAGCTTCGCGCCCAGCATCATCTCGACCACGCGATCCTCCACCCCCGGTTCGATCTTCACAGCGCCGACGGTCCGCCCGTCGCGCAGGACCGTGGCGCTGTCGCACAGTTCGGCGATCTCGGTGAATCGGTGGCTGATGTAGATCACGCCGCGCCCCTCGTCGGCCTGCCCGCGCACGACCTTCAACACGCGCTCCACCAGGTCGGTGGGCAAGGCGGCGGTCATCTCGTCAAGCAGCAGGACATCGGGTTGCGCCGCCAGCGCGCGTGCCAGATCGAGGATCCGAAGCGTTGCCAGCGGCAGGTCGCCGATCATGTGATCGAGCCGCAGGGCCTTGATGCCCAACTCCGCGACCCAGTGGCGGAACGGCTCCACCGGGGTGGCCCCAAGCCGGAGATTGTCCGCCACATCGAGATCGGGGATCAGCGAGGGTTCCTGGTAGACCGGAACGACACCTGAGCGGCGCGCCTCGGCCGGGGAGCCGACGCGCGCGACGTTGCCCCGGATCAGCACGCGGCCGGAATCGGGGCGCAAGGCCCCCGTCAGGATCTTGACGAAGGTCGATTTCCCCGCCCCGTTGGCCCCCATCAGGGCCACCACCTGCCCGGCCGCCACCTGAAGGCTGGCCTCGGTCAGGGCACGCACCGCGCCAAAGCTTTTGGCCACGCCCGTCGCATCCAACAGGTAGGTCTGATCTGTCTCGACCATGAAGCCTCTGATTTTATATGTATTCTGCTCTGTCCCTGACTGTTTGACAGATCAGGGACAAAGCGTCATTTCGTCATGACATACGGCGACCAAAGTGTCAGACAACCTGACATCTGGCCGCCAAACTGTCAGTTCAGCCCTCGCAGGCGATGATCTGCTCCATGGTGTAATCGGTCCAACCCGGGATCGAAACCGAGACCGGCCATTCCGGATCGAGGTTCGGGTTCAGGGCGCCCGCGATGATCTCCTGCCCTTCAGCGGTGGTGTTTTCCCACAGCACCGGATCGACCAGCACGGTGGTTTCCGCCGGGGCCTCGCCGTTCAGGATATCGACCGCCAGCGCGATGCCCGCGCCGCCGACCGAACCGGGATTGGTGACCGCCGCACCGGACAGCCCCTCGACCTCGGCCAGATACTGCACGAAGCCCGCATTGTCCGCACCCACGATCGGCACCAGCGGGGCGCCGCTTTCAAGGAACGCATCCACGATCACGTTGTCGATGCCGCTGGTCCAGACCCCGTCGAACGGAATGCCGGTGGCCAGGAAATCGAACATCTGCTGCTTGCCCTGATCCTGCTGCCAGCCGGTGAAGACCTCGTGCACCACGTTGATGTTGGGATGTTCCGCCAGCGCCCGCTGGAAGCCGTTGTCGCGATCGGTATCGGCCGACACGCCCGCGATGCCGCGCATGTAGACGACATCGCCCGCGCCGCCCAGTTGTTCGAACAGCCAGCGCGCACCGAGATAGGCATATTCCTCCTGGTTGTTGGACAGGATGTAGGCCCCTTCCGCCGTCACGCCCGCATCGACGGCCACCACCACGATACCCGCCGCGATGGCGGCATCGAGCGCCGAGTTCAGCGCCTCGGGGTTGGCGGGGTTCAGCACGATGGCGTCCACGCCCGCCTCGATCAGGTTGTTGAGGTCCTCAAGCTGGCCCGCCGCATCGGTATTGCGGTGCGCCACGATCAGGGTCGCCCCTTCGGCCGCGGCCTGCGCGCGCATGGCGCAGATCATCTGCTCGCGCCAGCCATTGCCCTGCACGGTGTTGGACACACCGATGGTGTAGCCGCCATGGGCATCGGCAAAGGCCATGCCGGGGGCCAGAAGCGCGACCGCGGCCGCAGTGGTGAGAAGTCGTTTCATGGTTCAGTCTCCCTTTGAAATATTGAATATGTTTCAGGGGTTTGGCGCCCTCTTCTTCTTGATGCCCCGTGTCTACTTGATGCCCCGTGTCTTCTTGATGCCCCGTGTCTACTTGATGAACGGTGCCAGCACGTCGCGTGCCAGCAGAAAACCGCGTTTGATCTTGTCCGCGCTGCCTTCGAACAGGCGATCCTCGTGCTCGATGATGACGGGCCCGTCATAGCCCGCGCGGTAAAGCCCCGAGAAGAAATCGGACCAGTCCACATCGCCCAGCCCGCACAGGCGCGGGATCTGCCAGCCCATGCCCGCCGACATGGTCCCGTTCTCGTAAAGCCCGTCGCGGTCGACCATGACATCCTTGGCATGGACATGGCCCATATGGGGGCCGAATTCCTTGATGAAGCGGGTCTGGTCGATGAATTGCCAGACCAGGTGCGACGGGTCGAAATTCATCCCCACCGCATCGCCCCATTGCGCGAAGATGCGCCGCCAGATCTTCGGGCTGTAGGCGATGTTGTGCCCGCCCGGCCATTCGTCGCGGCTGAAGATCATCGGGCAATTCTCGAAGCAAAGCCGCACGCCGGACGCCTGGGCATGGGCCACGACGGGGTTGAAGACCTCGATCGCGCGGGGCCAGTTCTCGTCAAGGCTGAGGGCGCGGTCGCCGCCGACGAAGGTGTTCACGACCGGCACGCCCATCACGCCCGCCGCCGTGATGACCTTCATCAGGTGGCCAATGACCTCGGCCCGGTGGTCGGCATCCGCATGGAGCGGGTTGGGGTAGTAGCCGAGGGCCGAGATGGTGACGCCATGTTCGGCCAATTGCTCCGAGATGGCGACACCCGCCGTTTCGGTCAGGCCGGTCACATCGATATGGGAGGTGCCCGCATAGCGCCGCTTTTCGCCGCCCGACGCGGGCCAGCACGCGACTTCCAGCGCCGAGAACCCGTTGCCGCCCGCCCAGGCCGCCACATCGGCCAGTGCCATGTCCTCGAACGGTGCCGTCAATATGCCCAGGTGCATCCTATCCCTCCACTTCATCCAGCCTGACCCAGCGCCCCTCGCGGGCCGAGATCACCACCGCGTCGCAGAATTGCATCTCGTAATGGCCGTCCTCGAAGCTGGCCCATGTGCTGTCGGCTTGCCGCTGGCCAGCTTCAACGTCAGCGTATACGGCCCTGAAAAAATTGCAGAAACTGTCCGCGAAACCTTCGACATGACCCGGCGGCAAGGTTGCCGCCGCCACGCCCTGCGCGTTCATCAGGGTGAAATCGCGCATCAGGATCTGGTTGGGCGCGTCGCGGTGGCCGATGAACAGGTGATCGGGCGTCTCGCTGTCCCATGCGGCAGAGGCCACGGCGCCCGCAACATCCCATTGGAGAGAGTTCTTGCGGCCGGTATTGATCTGCGACGTGGACATCACGCCCCGCGCGCCGCCCGCGTAGCGGATCACGATCATGGCCGCGTCGTCGGTATCGATGGGGACGGTTTCCGTCTCTCCCGCCGCCGCCGAAAAGGTCGCGACCGGGCCGGTGGGTTTGTGGCGTTCGGGCAGGAAGGTCGCCAGTTCCGCCATCACCGCCTCGGCCCTCAGCCCGGTGACGAAGCTGGTCAGATCGATCCAATGGGTGCCGATATCGCCGACGGAGCGCAGGGTGCCGCCCTCCTCCGCCACCAGCCGCCAGTTCCAGTCGGTGGGTTTGGCCAGCCAATCCTGGTGGTAATGGCCGGTAACGAAGCGGATATCGCCAAGCTCTCCCGCCTTGACCATGCCGTGCGCGTGCTGGTTGAGAGGGTAGAAGCGGATGTTGTAGCAGACCGCCGCAATCTTGCCGGACCTGCGGGCGATCTCCACCATTTCGGCGGATTGCCCGCTGGTCATGGCGAGGGGTTTCTCGCAGATGACGTGCTTTCCGGCGGCCAGGATCGCCTTCACCTGTGCAGGATGGGCATGGTTGGGAGAGGTCACATGCACCACGTCCACCGCGTCATCCGCGAGAAGGTCATCGAGGTCGGCATAGGCATGGCCGACCCCGATTTCCGCCGCACGGGCCGCGCCGCGTTCGGGCGAGGATCCCAGCACGCCGCGCACCGGCACGCCGATGCGGCGCAGCGCCTGGACATGGACCGTGCCGATGAAGCCGGTGCCGATCACCGCCGCGCCGATCTGTGCCAGACCTTCAGACAACCGAATACCCTCCGTCCACGGGGATCGTCGCGCCGGTGATGAACGCCGCCGCCCGGCTGGCAAGGAACAGGGCCACGCCCGCGATATCGGCGGGCTGGCCCCATCGGCCCATGGGGGTGCGCGCTTCGATCCCGGCGGCAAAGGCCGGGTCCTGCCGCGCCCGCGCCGATTGCTCGGTCACGATGAAGCCGGGGGCGATGGCGTTGACGCGGATATCGTCGGGGGCAAACGCGATGGCGAGGGATTTGGTCATCTGCTCCACACCCGCCTTCGAGGCACCATAGGCCGGGTTCTTCGGCGATCCGAAGCGGGCATACATCGAGGCGACGTTGATGATGGA
>CAZTUG010000031.1:22829-33902 GCA_964615955.1 uncultured Roseicyclus sp. | reverse complement strand
ACGGCGCGGAGGCCGACAGCGCCGCCCCGCCCCAGCCCGAGACCGCGCCAAGCACGCCCGCGGACCAGACCACGTTATCGGCCCGGTCCGACCAGAACCGCGCGGTGACCGGCGGGATGATGAGCAGCGCCACGATCAGGATCAGCCCGACAAGCTTCAGCCCGATGACGGTGACGGCCAGCACCAGCCCCATCATGGCAAGGTCCACGCGGCCCACATTCACCCCGCGCGCCGCCGCATAGCCCGGATCGAAGGCCACCAGCGTCATGGGGCGGCGCAGCAGCCAGATCGCGGCCACCACCATGGCCCCGCCGCCCGCGATCAGCATCGCGTCCTGGTAGAGCATGCCCGCCGTGGAGCCGAGCAGGAAGCTTTCGAGGCCCGCCTGCCGCCCCTGGCTCATGTTCTGGATCACGGTCAGCAGCACCACGCCCATGCCGAAGAACACCGACAGGATCGCGCCGATCGCGGCATCCTCGGCCAGCCGGGTGCGGCGCACGATCGCCTCCACCCCCAGCAATCCCAGCCACGCCGTCAGCGCCGAGCCCGCCATCAGCCCGGGAAGGCTGCGCCCATCGCCGCCCAGGGCCACCATGGCGATGAAGGCAAGCCCGACGCCCGGCAGCGTGGCATGGGCCACCGCATCCGAGACCAGAGCGCGCTTGCGCAGGAACAGGAAGCTGCCGCCTGCCCCCGCCGCGAAGCCCAGTAGCGCCGCGCCAAGGGTCACGAGGGCGGCGTTGTAGCCCGCCTGCAGGACCAGCGCGTCGAGGAAATCCTGCATGCTTCAGGCCTCCTTGAGGTCCAGGCCCTCGATCTGGAGCGCGCCGAGGCGGCCGCCATAGGTCTCGGACAGGGACGCGGCGGTGAAGGTTCGGGCCACCGGGCCTTCCGCGATGCGACGCAGGTTCACCAGCAGGATATGGTCGAAATAGGCCGTCACCGTGCTGAGATCATGGTGCACGGCGATGACGCTGCGCCCTTCCGCCTTGAGGGATTTCAACACGTCGATGATGGCGGACTCGGTCGCGGCATCGACGCCCGCGAAGGGTTCGTCCAGCAGCAGCAGGTCGGCATTCTGCGCCAATGCGCGGGCCAGGAAGACGCGCTGTTGCTGGCCGCCCGAAAGCTGCCCGATCTGGCGGTCTGCGAAATCGGCCATGCCGACGCGGTCGAGGCAGGCGCGCGCCAGCGCCCGTTGCGCGCCGCTGATGCGTCGCCAGAGGCCAAGCTGGCCGTAGAGACCCATCAGCACGACATCGATGGCCGTGGTGGGGAAATCCCAATCCACGCTGGCGCGTTGCGGCACGTAGGCGATGCGGTCGCGCGCGCGGTTCACGTCGCGGCCGAACACCGTGACCTCGCCCGAGACGCGGGGGATCAGGCCGAGCGCGGCCTTGAGGAAGGTCGATTTCCCCGCGCCGTTCGGCCCCACGATCGCCGACATCGCGCCGACCGGAAACGTGGCGTCGAGAGAGTAGAGCGCGGGCTTTTCGCCGTAGGTCACGGTCAGGCCGCGCACCGCCAGCGGGCTTGCCGGATCGAGCCCCCGGGGCTGTGCGACAAGGCTGAGGTCGACCATCAGTTCACCACTGCCAGCAGGCCCTGCATGCCCGCCCGAGGTGCCGTGCCGCCAAGGGCGCGCGCGATGGTGGTCACGTTATGGTCGATCATGCCGATCCATGTCCCTTCATAGGTGCCGTCCGGGCCCATGGCGTCGGAATAAAGCTCGCCGCCGATGGTGACGGTATGCCCCTGCGCGGCAGCGCCTTCGATCAGGGCGCGGATATTGCGATCGGAGACCGAGGATTCGACGAAGACGGCCGCGATCCGGCGCTCCACCAGCAGGTCCACAAGTGCGCCAATGCGCTGGAGACCGGCTTCGCTTTCCGTGGAAATGCCTTGAATGCCAATCACTTCGAAGCCGTAAGCCCGCCCGAGATAGCGAAACGCGTCATGGGCGGTCAGCAGCACCCGCGTGTCTTCGGGCACCGATCCGAGAACCTCCTGCGCATAGCTCTGAAGCGCCTCGGCCTGGCCCGCGAGGGCGGCGGCGTTGGCTTGCAGGGTCGCGGCATGGTCCGGCAATCGATCGATCAGGATCGTCTCGACGGCGGAAATGGCCTGCGCCCACAGCATCGGGTCCATCCAGACATGGGGATCGAAACGGTCGGCATAATTCTCTGACCCCAGCAGCAGCGCGCGCGGGAGGCTTTCGGCGACGGGGATGACGGTATTGCTTTCGGCCAGTTCCAGCAGGAACTCCTCCATCTGCGCCTCCAGATAGAGGCCATGCCACAACACGAGATCGGCGCGCGCCGTGGCGACGATGTCGGAACGGGTCTGGCGATAGGCGTGCGGATCGACGCCCGGCCCCATAAGCACCTGAACTTCCACAAGATCTCCGCCCACGATGCGGGCGGCATCGGCGATCATTCCGGTGGTGGCGACGATGCTGAGCCGGTCCTGAGCCTGCACCGGCAGCGCGAGGGCTGCAAGCACGGCGAGGATCGACAAGAGGCGGGGCATGTGGGGATCTCCGGCGGCTGGGATGACTTCTCTATATGAGACCCATTCGCAGTTCGTCAAGATTATTGCGAATGATTTTCAAATTCATTAAAAATCAGCTTATATAATGCAGCACCTTGAACTGGCTGCGAAATTCCGCCGTCTCCGCGGCCAGATCCTGCGGTGATGCGCTGTTGAGCGCGCGTGCGATCAGCGATGCGAGGCGTTCAACCTCGCCGGGGTTGCGCCCGACGCCCCAGCGCACAAGTTCGGGCGTGCCAAAGCGTATCGCGTTCATATCGTTGGGAATTTCCGGCGCCGGGATGCCGATGCCGCAGGCGATCAGGCCCGCCTTGTAGAGATGCTTCGAGGCCGCCTGCCCGCCACCGAAGGCATGGGCGGGCACCGCGAACTGGTGGCTTTCGGTGGCCCCGCGCGTGGTCTCGAACACAGGGATCTGATGCGATTTCAACGCCCGGGCGAGCGCCTGTGCCACGCGGACCATCTCGGCCCCATAGGCCGCGCCATGGTCGCGCCAATCCAGCAACGTGCGCGCCAAAGCCGCCGATTTCGACGCGTCGAAATTCGCTGTCATGCCGGGAAATGCAATGGCATCAAGGCGTTGGGCGATGTCGGCGTCATTGGTGACGATCAGCCCGCCCGCCGGTCCGCCAAGGCTCTTGTAGGTGCTCATCGTCATCAGATGCGCGCCGCAGGCCAGCGGATCGGGCCAGACGCCACTGGCGAAGAGGCCGCATTGATGGGCCGCGTCCATCAGCAGCCACGCGCCGACGCCATCCGCAATGGCGCGAAGCTTTGCCACCGGGTGCGGCAGGAGGTTTAAGGAACCGCCAAGCGTGATGAGCGCCGGACGCTCCCGCGCGGCCAGATCGGCGAGACCGGGTAGATCAATAGTATAACAATCCGGGTTGATCGGGGCCTCCACGATGCGCAGCCCGTAGAGCCCGGCACAGCCCGCGGAGTGGTGGGTGACATGGCCGCCGATGGACGCGGGCGGCACGATGATGGTGTCGCCGGGGCGGCAGGTGGCCATGAAGGCGTAGAGGTTCGCCATCGCGCCGGAAGCGACGCGGATTTCGGCGAAGCGGGCGCGGAAGATCTCGGCGGCGAGGGACGCGGCGATGATCTCCACCTCCTCGATGGCTTCCAGCCCCATCTCGTACTTGTCGCCGGGATAGCCGAGCGAGGGGCGCGGACCCATGCCGTTGGACAGAAGCGCCTCGGCGGCGGGGTTCATCACGTTGGTGGCGGGGTTGAGGTTGAAACAGCGCGACTCGTGGATGGCGCGGTTGTCGGACCCGAGCGTGACGAGGCGCGCGGCGATGTCGCGGCTGGCAGCGGCGGCGGTCCGGGCGGCGACGTGCTGGACCAGCGCTTCGCTGTCGGCGGGCACCCAGGGGCGGTGTTGCAGGGTCATGGCGGGATCTCCGGGCCGAACGGGGTTGCGGCGGCAGGATGGCACCGGATGCCGGGCGCGGCAAACCCCCTGATGCGGGATCTGCGCGCATCCGTGCAGGTTATGGTGGTGCGCCCTGCCCTGCACCGGGGACTGCGTTGCGCAGGGCCTGGCCCGGCAGCACCATGTCGGCGACGATGGCCAGATGGTCCGAGAGGGGCGTGCCGTCGGGGTCAAGGGGCGGGATCAGCGGATGCGGCGTGCCGGTCAGGCCGCGCGTGGCAACCCAGTCAAGCCGCATGGCGCGCGGCGGGCGCGGGTTCAGGAGGCTGGAGCACACGGTGACGCCGGGCGCGCTGGCGGACCAGTCATAGCCCCGCGCCTCGGCCAGAGCGAAGAGGGTTTCGGCCCGGTAATCGTGATCCGGCATCCGGTTGCCGGTGTTCAGGTCGCCACCGATCACCACGGGCAAATCCGGCGCGAAGGCGTCGATTTCGTCGAGCAGCGCCGCCATCTGGCGGTGCCGGTAGGCGGCGTCGGCGTTGGATTCGAGATGGGTGGAGACCGCGCAGATCGGGCCGGCCTCGGACGGGATCACGGCGGCCACGGCGATGCGGGTGCCGATGCGCGGCTCGTGGCTGTTGCCGCCGCCCCGTGCGGCGTCGAACCAGAAGCCTTCCTCGGGGAGGCGGATCAGGTGCAGGCGCGCGAAGGGGACGCAGGAGAGGATCGCGTTGCCATGCCAACCGGCAGAGTTGAAGGTATCGCTGGCGCGGGCCTGTTCGATGGGGCCTCCAAGCGCCATCTCGTAGAATTCCACCCCGAAGGCATGGGCCATGCCGAGGGCCGCGGCCATGTCGGCGGTGGTGTTGCGCTGGCCGGTGCGGGCCATGCCGCTATCCATTTCGGACAGCAGGACGATGGCGGGCGACACGGGCGCAAGGTGGGCGGCGGCGGCTTCGGGGAACAGGCAACGTTCGAGGTTCCACGCAGCGATGGTGAAGCGACGCGGCAGGGTCGGCACCGGCGCGGTGCCGCCGACCTCCAGCGCGGACATGGCGGGGATGTCGGCCATGAAGCGCGCATGGGCCGCGGTGGTGCGGGGGCTGGCGAGGATGGCGTCGCGCGTCGTGTCGGAGATCAGCGGCAGCGCGGCAACGGTCGCGGTCACAACCGATGGCCGTTGGCGGCATCGAACAGGTGCACCGCGCCGGGCTTCAGCGCCAGGCGCATCGCGCCCGTGCTTGCGGGCTGGTCCTTGGCCACGGCGACGGAGAAGGGCTGCCCCGCCATCTGCCCGTGCAGCAGGCGCTGCGCCCCCAACTCCTCGATGATATCGACGCTGAAATCCAGATCGCCCTGGGGCGAGGGGCAGACATCCTCGGGGCGGATGCCGACGGTGACGGGACCGGCCTGCCCGTTGACACCCGACCGGGGCACGAAGGCGCCGCCCTTGAGGGTCACCCTGCCCTGCGCGGCGTCGGCATCCAGCAGGTTCATCGGCGGCGCGCCCATGAAACTGGCCACGAAGGTGGAGGCGGGATGTTCGTAGATCTCGTTGGGCGTGCCGATCTGTTCGATGCGGCCGCCGTCGAGCACGATGATGCGGTCGGCCATGGTCATCGCCTCGACCTGGTCATGGGTGACATACATGGCCGTGGTGGCGAGGCGGCGTTGCAGCGACCGGATCTCGATCCGCATCTGGTTGCGGAGTTTTGCATCGAGGTTGGAAAGCGGCTCGTCGAACAGGAACAGGTCCGGTTCGCGCACGATGGCGCGGCCCATGGCGACGCGCTGGCGCTGGCCGCCGGACAGCTGCGAGGGCTTGCGGTCGAGGAATTCGACGAGGTTCAGCAGCTCCGCCGCCTCGCGCACCTTGGCCGCGATCGCGGCGCGGTTCATGCCCCGGTTGCGCAGCCCGTAGCCCATGTTGTTGGCCACGGTCATGTGCGGGTAGAGCGCGTAGTTCTGGAACACCATGGCGATGTTGCGGTCGGCCGGATCGACATCGTTCACGATGCGCTCGCCGATGGAAATCTCGCCCTCGGTGACGGATTCGAGCCCCGCCACCATGCGCAGCATCGTGGACTTGCCGCAGCCCGACGGGCCGACGAGCACGGTCAGTTCGCCGTCGGGGATGGTGAAGGTAGCGGGCGCGAGGGCCTCGGCCCCGTTGGCATAAACCTTGCGGACGGCGTTCAGCGTAACCTGGGCCATGTCTTCTTTTTCCTTACTTGTCGGACTCGGTCAGGCCCTTGACGAACCAGTTCTGGAAGAACACCACGATCAGCACCGGTGGCGCCATGGCGATGAGCGCGAGCGCCGCCGCCTCGCCGTATTCGGGCGTGGTGGAGCCGTCGGCATAGGCCTGCATGATCTGCCGGATCCCGCGCACGAGGGTAAACAGCGTTTCGTCGGTGGTGATGAGCGTGGGCCAGAGATACTGGTTCCAGCCATAGACGAACATGATGATGAACATCGCCGCGATCATGGTGCGCGAGAGCGGCACGAGGATGTCGATGAAGAACTTGAACGGACCGGCACCGTCGATGCGCGCGGCCTCGATCAGCTCCTCGGGCACGGACATGAAGAACTGCCGGAAGAAGAAGGTCGCCGTGGCCGATGCGATCAGCGGCACGATGAGGCCGGTATAGGTGTTGCCGAGGTTCATCCATGTGATGACCTCGTAGGAGGGCAGGATGCGCACCTCCAGCGGCAGCAGCAGCGTGGTGAAGATGACCCAGAAGGCAAGCGTCGCGAAGCGCAGGCGGAAATAGACGATGGCATAGGCCGCCATCATGCCGACGATGATCTTGCCGATGGCGAAGCCGAGGCCGAGGATCATGGAATTGCCCAGCATCGTCATGCCGTTCACGGTATTGGTGAAGCCGCCATATTCAAAGAGCGCCGCGTTGTAATTGGCGGCCATGTCGTCGCCGAAGCCGAATTGCAGGCCGTTGCGGTGGATGGTGATGTCGGTGTGGCTGGAGGAGGCCAGCATCATGTAGACCGGCACCAGCATCAGGGCCGCACCGGCGATCAGGATGGCGTGGTCGCCGATCGCCTCCCAGGGGATGCGGCGCACGGGGCGGGTCGGGGTGGTGACGGTCGCGGCAACGCGGGTCTGGGTGAGATCGGCCATGGTTCCCCCTCAGGTATAGTGGATGCGGCGTTCCAGGAAGCGGAACTGCACGATGGTGAGGATCAGCACGAGGATCATGAGCACGACCGATTGCGCCGAGGAACCGCCGAGATCGCCGCCCCGGAAGCCGTCCACGAAGACGCGGTAGACCAGCGTCAGCGGGTTGTTGCCGGGCTCGCCCCGCACGAGGGTGTCGATGATGCCGAAGGTGTCGAAGAGCGAATAGGTGATGTTGATGATGAGCAGGAAGAAGCCCGTGGGGGCCAGCAGCGGAAAGGTGATCTGCCAGAACCGCGCGGTGCCCGAGCGGTTGTCGATCATCGCCGCCTCGCGCACGGATCGCGGGATCGCCTGCAGGCCCGACAGGAAGAAGATGAAGTTGACCGGGATCTGCTTCCAGACCGAGACCACCATCATCGCGATGGCGGTGTCCCAGTAATTCACGCCCACGGTGAAATCCCAGCCGAAACGTTCCAGCAGCGCCGTGATGTTGCCGTTGCCCTGGTCGAACAGCATGACCCCCATCAGCCCGGCGACGGGCGGCGCCACGGCATAGACCCACATCAGCAAGGTGCGGTAGGTCTTGGCGCCCCGGATCACCTTGTCGGCCTTGACCGCCAGCAAAAGCGCCAGCGCCAGCGAGAAAAAGGTGACGAGCACGGTGAAGATCAGCGTGAACCGGGCGGCGTTGATGTAGTTGGTGGAGCGCGTCAGGCGGGCGTAGTTGTCGAACCCGACATAGGCCGAGGTGAACCCGAAGGGGTCCTGCAGGTAGAAGGACGACTGCACCGCATAGGCGGCGGGCCAGTAGAAGAAGATCGCGATGATCGCCAGTTGCGGGATCAGCAGCAGGATCGGAAAGCCGATATGCCCGAAGGCTGCGCGTTTCATCTGGCCCGGTCCCCCACGATGCGTCTCTGTCTGTCGGTCGGTGTCTGGTCGGTCGTCTGGTCGGTCGTCTGGTTCGTCAGGTCGGACGCGGTGGCCGGACATGCGCCCGGCCACCGCGATTGTATCGGATCGGATGGATCCGGCCTAGCCCTGCGTCTGGGCGAAGCGGGCCAGCAGGTCGTTGGCTTCGGCCTCGATGTTTTCGAAGGCTTCTTCCACGGTTGCCTCGCCGGTCAGGATGCGGCCGTATTCCCGGTTCATCACGTCGCGGATCTGGACGTAGAAGCCCATGCGGTAGCCGCGGGTGTAGTCCCCGGCGGGCAGTTGAAGCTGCTGGATGCCGACTTCGGCGGCCGGGAATTCGGCATAGTGGCCCTGTGCTGCGGCCAGTTCGTAAGCGGCCGTGGTGATCGGGACATAGCCCGTCGCGACATGCCAGTAGACCTGCGTTTCAGGCGAGGCGAGGAAGTCGAAGAACGCCGCCGTGGCCGCGTTTTCCCCGGCATCGAAGCCCGACATCGCGAAGAGCGCGGCGCCACCGATGAAGGTTTGCGTCGGCTCGGTCGTCACGGACTCCCAATAGGGCAGGAAGGTGGCCGAGAACGGGAATTCGGCGCGTTCCTGGATGCCGCCGAACGACCCCGAGGACCCGAGCCACATCGCGACCTCACCGGTTTCGAAGGGGTCCTGGTTGTCGGACCAGCCGGCGCCATACCAGCGGAAGAACCCGGCTTCCTGCCAGTCGACCAGCGCCTGGAAATGGGCGCGGATGGCGGGGTGGTTCACCAGGATCTCGGTATCGACACCGGAATAGCCATTGTCGTTGGTGGCAAATTCGATGTTGTGGCGCGAGAAGAAGTTTTCGGTGAAGATCCACGGCAGATGCGACTGCGCCAGCGGGATGTAGCCCGCCTCCAGAAGTGCGGGCGCGGTGACGTCCTGGAATTCTTCCCAGGTGGTCGGCGGGGTCACGCCGGCCGCGTCCAGCGCGGTCACGTTGTAATACATGATCGGCGTGGAGGAGTTGAACGGCATGCCGATCATGGTGCCATCGGCATCGGCGTAGAAGTAGCGCACGCCGGCGATGTAATCCTCGATATCGAAATCGATACCGGCGTCGGCAAACAGGGTTTCGACCGGAACAGTCGCGCCGACAGCACCGATCACGGTGGCGGCGCCGGCATCGAAGACCTGCACGATGTTGGGCTGTTCGCCCGCGCGGAAGGCGGCGATGGCGGCGGTCAGGGTTTCCTCATACGAGCCCTTGAACACGGGCGTGATGACGTAATCGGACTGGCTCGCGTTGAAATCGGCGGCGATCTGGTTGACGGCTTCGCCAAGCTGGCCGCCCATGGCATGCCAGAATTCGATCTCGGTCTGAGCGCTGGCGGCGCCGACCATCAGGCTGGCTGCAAGGCCAAGCGCTGCTGTTGACTTGAGTGTCATTCGTTGGATCTCCCGTTCAGGGGGCAACCGGATGCGGCTGCCACGATAATTGAACGCCCGCCAATCACCGGCAGGGTCCGTCTTCTTGAGGGAGGAAACACGCGATCCGTGTCCTCCCGAGGATCATCGCGCAAGACAAGCGAACACGGCATTGCGTTCTTGGCAATGCCGTTGATGGGGCCCGTCCGTTGCATGGAGAGGGAGGTAGGATGAGTCGGTGACGGCCATATGACGGGCTGACGCAAAACCTTCATGAAACCGTTACATGCAAGGCGGCACGACGCGGCCGTCGGTCAGCGCGCGAATGATGCCGGTGGCGGTCGCCTCGTTCACCGCCAGAAGCGTGTCGTAGAGGATCGCGAGGCGCAGCAGCGACTTCACGTCGACATCGTGGGGCAGCGCCGAGAGCGGGTCGATGAAGAACACCAGCGCGTCGAGCTTTTCCTCGGCGATCATTGCGCCCAGTTGCGCGTCCCCCCCCAGCGGCCCGGACTTGAGCAGCGCCACGTCGAGCCCGGTTTCGGCCCGCAGCCGCCCGCCGGTGGTGCCGGTCGCGAACAGACGGTGCGGCGCCAGCGCCGCCTCGTGCGCCTTGGCCCAGGCCACCAGCGCGTCCTTCTTCTGATCGTGGGCGACAAGGGCGATATTGGTCATGGCGGGGGTCCGGGCACGTCGTGGCATCTGTCCGGAGCATTGCCGCGCCGGTGGCGAAACGGCAAGCCCGCCGCACGATCAGCCGCCCTTGCGCGGCCCGGGCTTGCCGCGATCAACGGCCCGGTCCGAGGGCCGGGTGCCGGTTCACGTCCTTGTAGAGCAGGTAGCGAAACGCCGTGTTGCCAGTGGCGATGCAGGCCTGTGGGCAGAAGGCGCGCAGCCACATGAAATCACCGGGGCCGACCTCGACCCAATCCGTGTTCAGCAGGTAGCGCGCCGTGCCTTGCAGCACGTAGAGGCCATGTTCCATCACGTGGGTTTCGGCGAAGGGGATGCGGCCGCCGGGCTGGAAATTCACGATATTGACGTGAAAGTCATATCCGGGATCGAGCGGGTCGAAGAAGCGCTGCGTGGCCCAGTTGTCTTCCGCACCGGGCATGCCGACGGCTTCGATATCGGCCTCGTGCAGGATCAGCGGCTCGGGCGCCATGATCCCGTCGGCCGGAACATAGGCCTTTCGGATCCAGTGGAACCCGGCCTCCTGGTCGTGCGGGTTCCAGATCTGCCACGGCGCGCCCGCTGGCAGGTAGGCGAAGGACCCGGGGCGCAAGGAATGGGCGACGGCCCCGATCGTCAGCCGCAGCTGCCCCTTGGCCACGAAGATGGCGGCCTGCGCGCCCGGATCAGGGTCCGGCGCAGCGGACCCGCCGCCCGGACGCAGTTCAACGGCGTATTGCGCGAAGGTCTCGGCAAAGCCGGTCAGCGGGCGGGCGAGGATCCAGGCGCGATGCCCGATCCAGCCGGGCAGCAGGCTGGTCACGATGTCACGCTGGGTATCGGCGGGCAGGACGGCATAGGCGGTGGTGAACACCGCCGTGCCGACGGGATCTGCGGCATGATCCGGCATCCCCCCTGTCGGAAACGCGTATCGGGCATGGTTGGTCACGGCGGAGAGTCCTTGGCTGCGGAACGAGGGGCGGCTGCGGAACGAGGGGCGGCTGCGGAACGAGAAGCC
>CAZTUG010000031.1:8537-22729 GCA_964615955.1 uncultured Roseicyclus sp. | reverse complement strand
GGCTGCGGAACGAGGGGCGGCTGCGGAACGAGGGGCGGCTGCGGAACGAGAAGCCCGTGCCGATCTTCATGGGGCAGGTTCGACGGGGGATGCAAGGCCAAGCATCGGGCGTGGCACCGCCCCTTGCCACTTTGGCCCGCGTCCCGCACCGATCCCGCAGCCCCTTTCATCGGCATCCCCTTTCATCGGCATCCCCTTTCATCGGCATCCCTTGTCACGGATCGAAATAATCGGGAATGATCGACCCGACCCGCGACGGCCCATGACAGGCCGACCGAAAGCGGCGAGCGCCAGGGGGAAAAGCTGTCCATGTACGATCTTGCCGTTTTCACCGATTGGCTGGGCTTCGCCGTGCGCTGGGTGCATGTCATCACGGCGATGGCATGGATCGGGTCGTCGTTCTACTTCATCGCGCTGGATCTCGGGCTGCGCAAGGTGCCGCATCTGCCGGTCGGGGCCCATGGCGAGGAATGGCAGGTCCACGGGGGCGGCTTCTATCACATCCGCAAATACCTCGTGGCGCCCGAGAACATGCCCGAGCACCTGACCTGGTTCAAATGGGAAAGCTACAGCACATGGCTGTCGGGCGCGGCGCTGCTGGCGCTAGTCTACTGGGCCGGGGCGGAGATGTATCTGATAGATTACGACAAGGTCGAGCTGTCGGTCTTGCAGGCCATCGCGATTTCCGCCGGGTCGCTGGCGATCGGCTGGGTGCTTTACGACACCCTGTGCAAGAGCCCGTTGGGCGAACGTCCGACCGTGTTGATGCTGCTGCTGTTCGTGATCCTCGTGGTCATGGCATGGGGCTATGATCAAGTGTTCACCGGGCGCGCGGCGCTGCTGCATCTGGGGGCCTTCACCGCCACGATCATGACGGCGAACGTGTTCCTGATCATCATGCCGAACCAGCGGATCGTGGTGCGGGACCTGCAGGAGGGGCGCAAGCCGGACGCGATCTATGGCAAGATCGCCAAGCTGCGCTCCACCCACAACAATTACCTGACGCTGCCGGTCATCTTCCTGATGCTGTCGAACCATTACCCGTTGGCTTTCGCCACCGAATACAACTGGATCATCGCGGCGCTGGTGTTCCTGATGGGGGTGCTGATCCGGCACTATTTCAATTCGCGTCATGCCCGCACAGGCAATCCGCACTGGACCCTGGGCCTGAGCGCGGTGATCTTCATCGTCATCATGTGGCTGTCGAGCATCCCGATGTATCGCGATTACGATTTCGAGGCCGAGATCGACGTGCCCGAGCACCTGCAATACATCGTCGCCTCCGCCGGTTTCGACGAGGTCCGCAACACGGTGCTGGGCCGCTGCTCCATGTGCCACAACGTGGAGCCGGTCTGGCCCGGGCTGCGATGGGCGCCCCGGGGCGTCCGCCTCGATGACGATGCCCAGATCGCGATCCATGCAAGGTCGATCTACATCCAGGCCGGTGTCAGCCATGCGATGCCACCGGGCAATGTCACCGGCATTTCCGATGCGGAGCGGGCACAGATCGTGCGCTGGTATCGCGGATTGAACGCCGACCGGGCGGCGCTGGCGGCCGATTGAGCCGGTGCCGCGTCTGGCAGCGACCCGGACGCCAAGGCAGAGGTTGAACGCACCCTCGGTGCCGTCGGTCTCCACACCTCCGTCGGATGGAGGATTTCGGGACCGGCGCGTGCAATACCATGGGGATCGGGGGCGGTATGATCGGGGCGAAGGTGGTCGTGACGGTCGTGTTCGCCGCCGCCTGGCCGCACGGAAACCGCCCGCCCGGCATCGTCATCGTCATCGTCATCGTCATCGTCATAGTCATCGTCATCGTCATCGTCATCGTCATCGTCATCGTCATCGTCATCGCGATGATGATCTGGCCGATCCCCGACCTATCCGCCACCGCCGATCCCGACACGCCCGAGAAAATCGGCAATGACCCGAACCGCGGCGCGCGCGATCAGGGCGCCAAGAAGGTTGCCGCACGGACCGCCGGCAGGCTCGCGCGCAGCGCGTTTCGGGTCGTCGGGCCGTCGGGCCGTCGGGCCGTCGATCATGGCCGCGGTCCGGATCGCTTGCGCCACGTCCAGCGCAAGCAGCCCGTCACGGCCGGACACCCGGACCGCCAATGCGCTCTCGCGGCAGGGCAATGGACGCCAGTCGCCCGGTGGCGCCCGCTGCCAGCGGCGCATCGGTCAGCTGCGCAAGGTGCCAGGCGAGGACCTGGTTGCTGCTCAGGACCGGAAGGCCAAGTTCTGCCTCCAGCGGCGCGAGGATATCGAGGGTGCGCAGGTTGGTGCAGGAGATGAATACGGCCTGCGCGCCGTCGGCGGCCTGCCGCGCGGCGTCCATGATGGCGCCGGGCGCGATACGGGCCACGCGCGCCTCCATCTCTTCGCCGAAGGTCAGGGTCTCGGGGACGGTATGCCCGGCCGCGATGAAGGCATCGCGCACCGGGGCGGCGATGCTGTCGACATAGGGCGTCACGAGGCCGATCCGCGACGCTCCCAGCGCGCGCAGGGCCGCAAGGGCCGCGGTCAGTGGATCGGTGACCGCAGGCGTCGCCACAGCCTTGCGGATCAGGGCGGCCACCGCGTCGGCGCCGATAAGCGTGGTGCCCGAGGTGCATCCGTATCCGACCGCATCGAAGCGCGCCGCGCGCGGCAACAGGCTGGCGCTGTGCGCCAGGTCCAGTTCCATCGCCGCGATCGTCGCGGCCGATAACACCTCGCCCGAGGGGACGCGGCTGACATGGATGGCGACCCCGGGGTCGGTGAAGAGCCTGCGGAAATCCTGCTCCAGCGTTTCGTCGGCTTGCAGGACGATCAGACCGAGCGTGGCCTTGGTCCCGATCGGTCCGGTCAGGTCGTAGCCGACACGTTTCATGCCGGGATCTCCGGCAGGTCGGCGGGCGCGCGAGGGGACAGAAGGTCCGGACCGTCGGAGCGCAGGACGATGTTCTCCTCGTGCACGAGGACGCGACCGGGAGCGAGCTCGACCCCGGGCTCCAGCGTGAGAACCATACCCGCGCGCAACTCGGTGGTATCGCGCGGGGTGAGTGAGGGCCATTCCGTCAGATTGATCCCCAGCCCGTGGCCGAACCGGCCGGCGCCCGGCGTGGCACCCTGCGCGTGCAGGCTGTCGGACAGGATGCGGTGCAGGTCGCGGGCCAACATGCCGGGACGCAGGGTGGCCAGCGCCGTGTCGGTGGCCTTGACCAGGGCGTCATGGGCGCGCCGCACGCTGTCCGATGCAGGCCCGATCGCGAAATTCCGGTCGAAATCGCAAGAATACCCGTCGCGCACCGCACCGGTATCGAGCATCAGCACGTCGCCCCGGCGCAACGGGCGGTCATCCGCGGGCGAGATGACATCGCCATAGCCGCCCTGCCCGGCACCGCCGGCCACGTAGCTGACCCAATCGGCACCCGCCTGAAGCAGCGCCACCTGGAAGTCGCGGAAGACCTGCGACACCGGCACGCCCGCGCCCGCGAATTCCGGCACGCGGGCGAAGGCGGCACCGGCGGTTGCGCAAGTGGCACGGATTTTCGCGATCTCGGTCTCGGATTTGATTTCCCGCACGCGGTGGATCGCGCCGGTTCCATCCACCATCCGGCGCGGCGCGAGGCGATCCTGCAGGCGGAGGAAATCCGCGACCGGCATCCGCAGGTGGGTTTCCAGCGCCATCGGCGTGCCGATCCGGCCCGTCCCGGGCACGATGTCGGCCAGCGCATCGCCCAGAAGGCTGACGCCGTCATCGACAGGGTCCGGCGCATCCCAGGTGCGGATATCGCTGATCCAGCAGCGCCCCATCAGGGCTGCGCCGATGGAGGGAATGACCGCGACCGGATCGCCGCTTGAAGGAACGATGACGAACCAGGGCCGTGTCGGGCTTTCCCAGAAGCGCGTCAGGAAGCCGGTGGTGTAGAAGACATCCGCAGCGACGCTCAGCAGCAGCGCGTCGAGGTCGTGCGCCGCCATTTCGCGTTGCAGCGCGTGGGTGCGGCGCCGGAATTCCGCCGCCGGGAAGATCAGCGACCGTTCAGGCATGATCTGGCCCCTCGGTGACGACGCACAGGACATGGGCATTGCGCCCCACGCCCTTCAGCCCGGCGAGAAGGGCCGCGATCCCCGCCGTGCCCGAGGGGGTCGAGGGCCATCCGGCCGCCGCCGCTGCCGCAGTTCCCTGCCCCGCCTCGGCTTCGGTTATGGTCACGAAGCGGTCGGCCTCAACGGCAAGATCGGCCAGCGCCAGCATGGAGGGCGTCTTGCAGTCGAGCCGCCCCATGACCGAGACGGGGCCGCCGGTGTCGACCACGCGGCCCGCGGCGATACTGTCGATCAGGGCAGGCGCCGCGTCAGGTTCCACGACGATGATCATCGGCGCATCCCCCCAGGCGCGGCGGAGTTCGGCGGCCAAGGCTGCGGCAAGGCCCCCGACACCGGCCTGCAACAGCACATGGGTCGGCACCGCGTCGATCTGCGCGACGATCTCGGTGGCGATCTGGCGATAGCCTTCCATCACCCGGAACGGCAGATCGACATAACCCGGCCAGGAGCCATCCGACAGCAAGGTCCAGCCATTTGCCGTGGCAGCGTCGCGGGCGGCGGCCATGCTGGCAGCGTAATCCGCGCCCGCGCGGATCACCTTCGCACCCTTCCCTTCAAGCCGGGCGGCAAAACTGTCGGGGACGGCCTGGGACAGCACGACGACAGCGCGAGCCCCGAAGATCCTTGCGCCGGCGGCCACCGACAGGCCGTGGTTGCCGGCGCTGGCCGTCACGTAGGTCCGGCCGGTCAGGGCCCGGGACAGATCGCCGCCCGACGCGGCGGCCTCCCGCGCGATGGCATAGGCCGCACCGAGCGCCTTGAAGCTGCCCAGGCCCATGCGGTCGCGTTCGTCCTTCAGGGTCAGCCGGGCCACACCCGCCCGCGCCGCGAGTGCGGGGCATTCCGTCAACGGCGTCTCCCGATGGACCGGACACTGGCCAAGCAACGCGGCCACGGGGACTGCATCCGCCCCCGCCTTCCGCGCCAGCCCCGGCAGGCCCTTGCCCCGGAACGGATTGTCCAATGCGCCTATCCCCGGCGCTCCCGGTCCTGTCTGCGTCACGTGAACTTCCGAAACAGCCGTGTCTTGTCGAACATGTCTTCCAGCGCCTCCATCCGGTCCTTCGCATCCGCCCATGTCAGGTTCTGCACCGTCGAGACCATCGCTTCCAGAAGCAAGAGCGGCGTGACGGCGGAATCCCAGGCCGAGGGCACGACGATCCGGCAACTGAAGCTGACGCCCGCAAGCTGGTGCACGGGCGAGCGCCATTGATCGGTGAACAGGATCAGCTTGGCGCCCTTCGCATGGGCCATTTCCGCCAGCCGCAGGGTGTTGTTCTCGTATCGGCGCATGTCGAAGACGATGAAGACATCGCCCTTGCGGACATCCAGAAGATAGTGCGGCCAGGCGTTCGAGGTGGATTCGATATGCGTGACACCGGGGCGCAGGACCTGCAGCTGCAGGAACAGGTATTCCGCGAGGGTATGGGTCAGGCGCCCGCCGACGATATGGAGGTGGCGCCGCTTGTCGGCGGCCAAGGCACAGGCCGTATCGAAATCGGCCGGATCGATCTGCGCCAGCGTGTTGCCGATATTGTCGATCACCGCGTCGGTCAGGCGGTTCAGGATATGTTCGGACGGAGCGCCTTCGGCCCAGGTATCGTGCTTGGCGATGGGGTTCTTGGCCTTCGCCTTCAATTCCTCGCGCAGTTCGGTCTGGAATTCCGGATAGCCGCTGAAGCCCAGTTTCTGCACCATGCGCGCGACGGTCGGAACCGAAACACCGGCATCCTTGGCCAGCGCGCTGAGCGGCCCGAGGCCAGAGGCCGGATAATTCTCGAGGATGGACAGCGCGAGCTGGCTTTCGGCGCGGGTCAGGTCGTCGAGCTTGTTGTGAATACGATCCGAGATGGTGAGTGTGGCATCGGTCATCGGCCCTGCTCCCTGTTTGATCGAATTTATAACAGAAACCTTTCCGCTGATAAATCATTGTCAAAAAGACGTTGACAGGCAAGCGGGACGGGAAGCAGGCTGAGGCTTCTGGCGGGGGTCGATGACACAGACGCATTTCGATGGAATGGAAGACCTTGACCGGGCGCTGGACGCGGCCGGATCGTCCGCCGTCGTGCTGGTGTGCGAGCATGCCTCCAACCATATTCCGGCGCAGTTCCAGGGTCTCGGCCTGTCGGACGCGGACCGGGTCAGCCACGCGGCCTGGGATCCGGGGGCGCTGGCGGTGGCGCAGGGAATGGCCCGGCGCCTCGATGCCTGTCTGGTTGCCGCGCGCGTCTCGCGCCTTGTGATCGATTGCAACCGCCCGCCCGAGGCAGCGGATGCCATGCCCATGCGCAGCGAAATCATCACGATACCGGGAAACGCCGCGCTGACCGCAGCCGCGCGCGGCGCCCGTGTGCAGGCCTATTACCATCCGTTCCACGCCGCGGTCGGACGCGCGGTGGAGCGGGTCGCGGACCCCATCCTCGTCACGATCCACAGCTTCACGCCCACCTATCACGGCAAGGCCCGCGCGGTAGAGATCGGTATCCTGCATGACCGCGACACCCGCCTTGCGGATGCGATGCTGGACGCGGCGGCGCGCCATACCCGCTCCATCGTCGCCCGCAACCAGCCCTATGGTCCAAACGATGGCGTGACCCACACGCTCAAGCTGCATGCCGTCGAAGCCGGTCTGCCGAATGTCATGATCGAGGTGCGCAACGACCTGCTGGCGACGGTGGCGCAGCAGGACGCCATGGCGCTGACGCTGTCGAAATGGCTGGCGGAGGCCTGCGCGACCCTCGGCTTTGCGGGGCGCGTGCAATGTCGGGGCTGATGCAGGGCTATATCCGCGCCGTGGACGCGGTGAATTTCCGCATCGGACGCGTGATCATGTATGGCATCTTCGTGCTGATGGGCATCTTGCTGTGGTCCACTGTCAGCAAGGCCGTCTTCGTGCCGTCGCTCTGGACGCTGGAGATGGCGCAGTTCGTCATGGTCACCTACTACATCATCGGCGGTCCGTATTCGATCCAGTTGGGCTCCAATGTCCGGATGGATCTGCTTTACGGCACCTGGTCGCCGCGAAAGAAGGCGTGGTTCGATCTCTTCACCGTGTTGTTCCTGATCTTCTATCTGGGCGTGCTGTTCTATGGCGCCGTCGCCTCCACCGCCTATTCCCTGGGCTACTGGGGACGCGCGCCGTTCTCGTTCTTCGCGGGTCTCGTGACCGGCGCGGAAGAGGTCGGGCGGCTGGAGGTCTCGTCGTCCGCCTGGCGTCCCTACATGTGGCCGATCAAGGCGATGATGACGATCGGCATGTTGCTGATGCTGCTGCAATGCGTGTCGGAGTTGTTCAAGGACGTGCTGCGCATCCGGGGCGAAGAGATCTGATGTCCTACGAGTTGATCGCAACGCTGATGTTCTCGTCCATGATGCTGATGCTGCTGACCGGGCAGCGCGTGTTCGGCGCCATCGGCTTCGTCGCGGTGATCGCGGCCCTGTTCCTGTGGGGCGATCGGGGCGGGTTCGACATCGCGTTCTCGGCGTCCATGGGGCTGATGTCGTGGTATCCGCTGCTGACGCTGCCGATGTTCATCTTCATGGGCTACGTTCTATCCGAGAGCAGGATTGCGGATGACCTCTACCGGATGTTCCATGTCTGGATGGGCGGGCTTCGCGGCGGTCTGGCGGTGGGCACGATCGGGCTGATGGTGCTGATCTCGGCGATGAACGGGCTGTCGGTCGCGGGCATGGCGATCGGGTCCACCATCGCCCTGCCCGAGTTGCTGAAACGCGGCTACGACAAGCGCATGGTGACGGGCGTGATCCAGGCTGGATCGAGCCTTGGGATACTCGTTCCGCCATCCGTCGTGCTGGTGCTCTATGCCATGATCGCGCGCCAGCCGGTCAGCCAGCTTTGGGTCGCGGGCGTGCTGCCGGGGCTGATGATGGCCTCGCTCTTCATCCTCTATATCGTGGTGCGCTGTCGGTTGAATCCGACGCTTGGGCCGATCCTCGATCCGGCATCGCGCGACATCCCGCGCGCAGAGAAACTGCGCCTGCTCTGGGCCGGGCTGCTTCCGGTCCTCATTTTCGCGTCCATGATGGTGCCGTTCCTCAAGGGCTGGACATCGCTTGTGGAATCCTCGGCCATCGGCGCGCTGGCGGCCTTCACCGCCGCCGTCCTCAAGGGCCGCATGACGCGGGCGGTGTTCGAGAACTCCGTCCGCAACACGTTGGGCATCACCTGCATGTTCATGTGGATCATCCTTGCTGCGCTGGCCTTCGGCGCGGTGTTCGACGGTCTCGGCGCGGTGAACGCGATCGAGGGGGTCTTCACCGAGCGTCTGAACCTCGGCCCGTGGACGATCCTGATCCTGATGCAACTCAGTTTCATCCTGATGGGCACGTTCCTTGACGACACCGCCATGCTGGTGATCGTCGCGCCGCTTTACGTCCCGCTGGTGGATGAACTGGGCTTCAACCTGATCTGGTACGGCATCCTTTACACCATAACGACCCAGATCGCCTACATGACGCCGCCCTTTGGCTACAACCTGTTCCTGATGCGCGCGATGGCGCCGCCCGAAATCGGTCTGCGCGACATCTACGCCTCCATCACCCCCTTCGTGGGGATCATGGTGATCGCGCTTGCCCTTGTGATGATGTTTCCGGGGATCGCCCTTTGGCTTCCCGACGTGGTGCTTAACCAACCCTGACAAGAGCCGCGACAGGCGGCCTTCATCCGACCCCAACCAAGGAGAGAAGACATGACTTCAAGACGCAAGTTCATCCAGGGGGCCGCCGTGGTCCCGGCCGCCGCCGCGCTGGCGACACCCGCCTTGGCGCAGAGCACGATCCGCTGGCGGATGCAGACCTATGCCGGTGCCGCGCTTGCGGCCGAGGTGATCGACCCCGCCATCGCCATGTTCAACCAGATCGCGGGCGACCGGATGCAGATCGAACTGTTCTACGCCGACCAGCTGGTCCCCACGGGCGAGCTGTTCCAGGCCCTTCAGCGTGGCACCATCGACGCGGTGCAATCCGATGACGACAGCATGGCCTCGCCCACCGAAGTCACCGTCTTCGGCGGCTACTTCCCGTTCGGTTCGCGCTACTCGCTCGACGTGCCGGTGCTGTTCAACCAATACGGTCTGAACGAGATCTGGGACGAGGAATATTCCGCCGTCGGCGTCAAGCACATCTCGGCGGGCGCATGGGATCCGTGCCATTTCGCCACCCGTGACCCGATCCGCAGCCTTGCGGATCTTGAGGGCAAACGCATCTTCACCTTCCCCACCGCCGGTCGCTTCCTGACCCGCTTCGGCGTGGTGCCCGTCAACCTGCCGTGGGAAGACATCGAGGTCGCCATGCAGACCGGCGAACTGGACGGCATCGCCTGGTCCGGCATCACCGAGGATTACACCGTGGGCTGGGCCGACGTGACCAACTACTTCCTCACCAACAACATCTCGGGCGCATGGATCGGGCATTTCTTCGCCAACATGGAGCGCTGGAACGACGTGCCGGAGGATCTGCAAACGCTGTTCCGGGTCTGCTGCGAGCAGTCGCACTACTATCGCCAGTGGTGGTATTGGGGCGGCGAGGCGCGGTTGCGCGTCCAGGGAGAGAAGTTGGAGCTGACGACCATCCCCGACGCGGAATGGGCCACCGTCGAAGGTGCCGCTCAGGAATTCTGGGAGGAGATCGCCGCGGAATCCGCGGTCAAGCGCCGCGTGGTGGATATCTTCCGCCAATACAACGCCGACATGGTCGCCGCCGGGCGCCCGTATCGCTACACCTGAGCCGTCGCCGCTTCGGGGGCTGCGCTTGCGCGGCTCCCGAGACCACAACCAAGAGAGTAGACCATGCAAGCCCCCTGGACCTTCGAGCACCTGAAAACCCGCGTCGAGGACGGATCGATCGATACCGTCATCGTGTGTTTCGTGGACATGCAGGGCCGCCTGATGGGCAAGCGGTTCCACGGGGTGAACTTCGTGGAGACCTCGCACGCGGAAACCCATTGCTGCAACTACCTGCTGGCCACTGATCTGGAGATGGCGACGCCCGACGGCTATGCCGCGACCTCGTGGCAGGCGGGCTATGGCGACTACGTGATGAAGCCCGATCTGTCGACGATCCGCCCCATGCCATGGCTGGAGGGGACGGCGATGGTGCTGTGCGACGTGCTCGACCACCACCACCAACCGGTGCCGCATTCGCCCCGCGCGATCCTGAAGCGCCAGATCGCACGGCTTGACGCGATGGGCCTCACCGCGATGATGGCGACCGAGTTGGAGTTCTTCCTGTTCGCCAAGCCGCTGTCGGAGATCCGCAAATCCGGCTATCGCGACCTTGAGCCAATCAGCGGCTACAACGAGGATTACCACATCTTCCAGACCACCAAGGAAGAGGGCGTGATGCGCCCGATCCGAAACCATCTTTTCGCTGCCGGTCTGCCGGTGGAAAACACCAAGGGCGAGGCCGAGACGGGCCAGGAGGAGCTGAACATCCGTTACGCTCCGGCGCTCGATTGCGCCGATCACCACAGCATCGCGAAACATGCGATCAAGGAGATCGCCTGGCAGAACGGCCGGTCCGCGACCTTCCTTCCCAAATGGCACAAGGACCGCGTCGGCTCGTCCAGCCATGTGCACCAATCGCTCTGGCGGGGCGGCGATCCTGCCTTCGCCGATCCCGACGCGCCGCACGGCATGTCGAAGCTGATGGCGCATTACATGGCGGGCCTGATCCGCCATGCGCCCGACTACACCTATTTCCTCGCGCCCTATGTCAACAGCTACAAGCGCTTTGCGCGGGGCACCTTCGCGCCGACCCGCACCGCGTGGTCGGTCGATAACCGCACGGCGGGTTTCAGGTTGTGCGGCGAAGGCACGAAGGGCGTGCGCGTGGAATGCCGCATCGGCGGATCGGACTTGAACCCCTACCTTGCACAGGCCGCGATGCTGGCCGCGGGGATCAAGGGGATCGAGGATGAACTGGATCTCCCGCCGGCCACGCGGGGCGACATCTACGAGGACAGCGGCGCGACCCTCATCCCCCGCACCCTGCGCGCCGCGACCGAGACCCTGCGCGGCTCCGCCCTGCTGCGCGAGGCGATGGGCGATGACGTCGTGGACCATTATACCCGCGCGGCGGAGTGGGAGCAGGAAGAATTCGACCTGACCGTGACCGATTGGGAAATCGCGCGCGGCTTCGAGAAGGCGTAGGATCCATGGCCATCGAGTGCATTTCACCCATCGACGGTTCGGTCTTCGCCACGCGCGAGACGCTGACCCGCGCGCAGGCCGACGTCGCTGTCGCGCGCGCCCGCGCGGCGCAGGCCGATTGGGCGGCGCGGCCTCTGGCCCAACGCATTGCGCTGGTGCAAGCCGGGGTTGCCGCCGTGGGCGCGATGAACGCGGACATCGTGCCGGAGCTTGCCTGGCAGATGGGACGCCCGGTGCGCCATGGCGGCGAGTTTCGCGGCTTCGAGGAACGTGCCACCTACATGGCCGGGATCGCCGAAGGCGCATTGGCGCCCATGGTGGTCGAGGACAGCGCCGCCTTTCGCCGCCTCATCAAGCGCCTGCCCCACGGGGTCGTTCTGGTCGTCGCACCATGGAATTACCCCTACATGACAGCGATCAACACGGTCGCGCCCGCGCTTATCGCGGGCAATGCGGTGTTGTTGAAACATGCCTCCCAGACGCCGCTGGTGGGCGAACGGATGGCGCGGGCCTTTCACGGCGCGGGCATTCCCGAAGACGTGTTCCAGAACGTCTTCCTCGACCATGACACCACCTCCGGGCTGATCGCCGCACGCGCCTTCGGCTTCGTGAACTTCACCGGCTCGGTCGCCGGAGGCCGGGCGATGGAGGCGGCGGCGGCGGGCACCTTCACCGGCCTCGGGCTGGAACTTGGCGGCAAGGATCCGGGATATGTCATGGAAGACGCCGATCCGGACGCCGCCGTGGAGACCCTGATCGACGCGGCCATGTTCAATTCGGGTCAGTGCTGCTGCGGGATCGAGCGGATATATGTCCACGAGAGCCTGTTCGACGCCTTCGTCGAGGCGGCGGTAGCGATCGTGAACGGCTACAAGCTGGGCAATCCGCTGGACCCGGAGACCACACTCGGGCCGATGGCCCATGTGCGCTTTGCCGACCATGTCCGTCGCCAGACTGCCGATGCCATTGCAGCGGGGGCCACGGCCCATATCGACCCCGCGCGATTCCCCAAGGATGGCGGCGCCTACCTGATGCCGCAGATCCTGACCAACGTGACCCACGACATGGCCGTGATGCGCGAGGAAAGCTTCGGCCCCGTGGTGGGTATCATGTCCGTCACCGATGACGCCGAGGCGATCGCGCTGATGAACGACAGCGACTATGGTCTGACCGCCTCCGTGTGGACGCAGGACGCGACCAGGGCCGAGGCGGTCGCGGATCGGATCGACACCGGAACCGTCTTCATGAATCGCGCCGACTACCTCGATCCGGGCTTGTGCTGGACCGGCTGCAAGGACACTGGTCGGGGCGGGGGCTTGTCCGTCATCGGCTACCACAACCTGACGCGGCCCAAATCCTACCACCTCAAGAAAGCCTGACCCCATGAGCCTGCACGCAAACTGGTCCTACCCCACTTCCATCCGCTTTGGCGCGGGCCGCATCGCGGAGATCGCCGAAGCCTGCGCCGCAGCCGGCATCCGCAAGCCGCTTCTGGTCACCGATCGCGGGTTGGCTGGCATGGACATCACCGCCCGCACGCTGGACCTGCTGGAGGACGCGGGCCTTGGGCGCGCGATGTTCTCGGAGGTGGACCCGAACCCGAACGAGAAGAACGCGGCCGCGGCCGTGACCGCGTTTCGAGACGGCGGCCATGACGGCGTGGTGGCCTTCGGCGGCGGTTCGGGTCTTGACCTGGGCAAACTGGTTGCATTCCTGGCGGGGCAGACCCGTCCATTGTGGGATTTCGAGGATATCTCAGATTGGTGGACGCGCGCCGATGCGGCGGCCATCGCGCCGATTGTTGCCGTGCCGACAACCGCAGGCACCGGGTCCGAGGTGGGGCGCGCCTCGGTCATCACCAATTCGGAAACCCGGGAAAAGAAGATCATCTTCCACCCCAGGATCCTGCCCGCCGTGGTGATCTGCGATCCCGAGTTGACGATCGGCATGCCGAAAGCCATCACCGCGGGCACCGGCCTCGATGCTTTCGCCCATTGCGTCGAAGCGTTCTGTTCGCCCCATTACCACCCGATGTCCCAAGGCATCGCGCTGGAGGGGATGCGGCTGGTGAAGGAGTATCTGCCCCGTGCCTATGCCGACGGAACCGACATCGCCGCCCGCGCCCACATGATGAGTGCCGCCGCCATGGGCGCCACTGCGTTCCAGAAGGGCCTGGGGGCCATCCACGCCCTGTCGCACCCCATCGGCGCCATCCACCATACCCATCACGGCACGACGAATGCCGTCTGCATGCCGGCCGTGCTGCAATTCAACAAGTCGAAGATCCGCAAGAAGCTGACCCATGCCGCGAACTACCTGAGCCTGCAGAAGGGTTTCGACGGGTTCTGCGCCTATGTGGACGAGTTGAATGCTGCGCTTGGCATCCCCCGAACCCTGACGGAGCTTGGCGTGACCGACCCCGATATCGACCGGATCGTGACCGGCGCGCTGGCCGATCCAAGCACAGGCGGCAACCCGGTGGAGATGACACGGGACAACACGACGAAACTACTGCTCGCGTGCCTCTAGAGCACGTCGCGCAAAAGTGGGTGCCGGTTTTGCGCGTCCCGGACGTGCGGTATCAAACGGTCGGAGCGGGTTGCGTGATTGCGACTGAACGCGGCACGGCCTAGCGGCGTTCTTGTGGGGGCAGCGGGCCGTCGCGCATCCTCAGACCGGTGCGTTTCGGCAGCCCTCGATCCCGCACTTGCGGTGGAGTGTGCAGACATCCGATCACGGTGCGGCTGGCGCGCAGCGTTGGGTCGGGGACGGCGGGCATTCGACGAACGGCGCTGCGGCAGGCCTGCCTGGACATGTGCGCAGCACCGGCCAGGCCGAAACGCATGGGGGCCGATTGATTGTTGCAGGCAGGCATCCGGTCGATCCGCGACGTTCGCGCCATCGCCGACCCGGCATCGCCGACCCG
>CAZTUG010000031.1:0-8437 GCA_964615955.1 uncultured Roseicyclus sp. | reverse complement strand
CATCGCCGACCCGGCATCGCCGACCCGAAACGTCGACACTCTCACGCTAGCTGTCCAGCCTCAAGGATCGCAGCGACTTCGACAAGGCGCGCGCCAGCAGATGTTGCACCGGCAACAGGCCAGTCCGGGCCGAGATAAGCACCCCGATGCGAAGGGCGCGGAACTTCGGCGCATTGATCGCGACGTAGCGCAGGCGCCCATCCTCGATCTCGTCGATGAACCCGATCTTGGAGTAGACTCCGATACCGTGCCCGTTCAGGATCATCGCCTTCGCCAGCGGCAGGGCATTCGTCGACATCTGGGTCGAGAGTTGGATGCTGAGGCTGGCCACCGCCTCGTTCACGAACGACCGGTGCGATTGGGAATCGTAGGAGCGGATCAGTTGGTAGGGCGCGAGGTCGCTGACCTCGAGCATGTCACGATCGCCCAAAGGATGGTCATGGGCCATGATGGCGCCGATAGGTGTGGATTTCTCGGCCTGGCAGCGGACATCGGGATGGAGGTCGTTGCTGAAGGAGAGCCCGACATCTGCTTTCTCCTCGGCAACGGCCTGCATGATGGTGTGCGGTTCGGCCGTGCGGACGGTGTAGCCGACTTCGGGATAGGAATTCCCGAAGTCATCCAGCACATCCGGCAGAACGCCGAGCGCCACGGAATCGAGCGTCCAGATGTTCACGTGGCCAGTGCGCATGTCGCGGATGTCATCGACCATGTGTATGATTCGCTGGTAGTCGAACAGCGTGTTGCGACAGTGCTCCAGCACCACCGCCCCGGCCTCGGTGATACTGACTCCGTCTGCATGTCGATCGAACAGCCGGATTCCGAGCCTGTTTTCCACGCTGATGATTTTCCGGTTCAGCGATGATGACGACAAGTTCAGCACGGCCGCGGCCTTTCGGATCGAGCCCTGCCGCGCGGTTTCATCGAAGTAATTCAGAAACTTGTCATGCATGAGCGGACCTTGAGAGCGGACTGTTCCGACAGGGTGCTGCAAAAAAGGCAGCACAATTCGCGTAATTTGATCCTACATGCATCGCTTACCCTGGGTCTAGCGTTAACGAAACGACAACAAACCGATCGCTTTCAAAGATCGAAACTCAGGGAACCACCATCATGTCGCAAACCTTCGACCGTCGCACTTTCCTGCAAACCACCGGCGCTGCGGCCGGTTTCGCCGCGTCCGGCACGATGATGTCGGTGCTTCCGGCGCGCGCCGGCAGCCACCTCTACACGATCCGGATGCAACTGGGCTGGCTGGCCTCCAATGGCATCATGGGCGAGGTCATGGCCCACCATTTGGGCTATTTCGAGGAAGAAGGCCTAGCGCTTGAAATCGTGCCGGGCGGGCCCAACGTCGATGGCGTCGCCGCCGTGGCGTCTGGGGCCAACAATCTCGGCTCGATCTCGTCGTCGCCCTCGCTGATGCTGGCGCGGTCCGCCGGACTGCCGATCAAATGTATCGCCGCAGGATACCAGCGCCACCCATTCACATATTTCTCGCTGGCCGAGAATCCGGTCCGCACGCCGCAGGACCTGATCGGCAAGACCGTCGCCACGCAGGGCACCGCGCGCATCCTGCTGAGCGCGCTTCTCGCCCATAACGGGATTTCCGAGGACGACGTGGAAGTGACGGTCATGGGCGGCGACATGGGCGCCCTGATGACCGGTCAGGCCGATGTTGCCACCGGCTGGACCACCAATGTCAGCGCCCTTTCGATCCTGGGCGATCGGCGTGTCGACCTGGCGCTATGGGATGCGGGCATCCAGCTTTATGCCAACCCTTATTACACGACCGACGCCATGCTGGCCGATCATTCGGACAAGTTGCAGGCGGCGATCCGGGCGATTTCGCGCGGCTGGGGTGCGGCCTACGACAACCCGGAAGCGGCCGTGGACGCCCTGGTGGCGGCCTATCCGAACCTCGACCGGGCCAGCGAGCTGGAAGCGGCTCCCCTGGTGCTGGCATATTCGTTCGACGATCAGACCGCCGCGCGCGGCTGGGGCACCATGACCACCGAGAACTGGCAGGCCCAGATCGACATCTACGACCAACTGGATCAGTTCACCACCGACGCGCCAACGGTCGCGGACATCATGACCCTCGACATCCTCGACGCCACGGCGGACACGCGTCCGACCTTCGGATAATCCGATGGATGAGGTCGCCCAACTGCGATCGGGTGGCCGCCACGCGGCGGCTTCCCTGACCCATGCCAGCGTCAAGTTCGGCACGTTCACCGCGCTGTCAGACATCACGCTGGAAATTGGCGCAGGAGAGTTCTGGACCATTCTCGGCCCTTCGGGGTGTGGAAAGTCCACCATGTTGCGGTTGGTGTCGGACCTTGTCCCGCCGACCAGCGGCGGAGTGGAAATTCTCGGCAAGACGACCGAGGCAGCGCGGTTGGCGCGGGAATTCGCCTTCGTTTTCCAGGATGCCACACTGCTGCCGTGGCGATCCGCCCTGAAAAACGTCGAATTGCCGCTTGAGATGGGCCGCAAGCGTGGCATTGCGATCCCGCGAGGGCAGCGAACCCCGATGGAACTGCTGGAGCTTGTCGGCCTGAAAGGGCGCGAGGATGCTTTGCCTCACGAGCTTTCGGGCGGAATGCGTCAGCGTGTTGCCATTGCACGCGCTCTTGTCTGCCAACCCAAGCTGCTGCTCATGGATGAGCCGTTCGGCGCTCTCGACGAGATGACGCGCGACCACCTCAACATGCAACTGCTGGACATCTGGCGCGCGACGGGCGTGACCTGCCTTTTCGTCACGCATTCCATCCCGGAGGCTGTGCTGCTTGGCCAGAAGGTCCTGATGCTGCGCGCCCATCCGGGGCGGGTAAAGGAAGTGGTCGAGATCGACCTGCCCGAACCGCGCCACGTGGAACTGCGCGAAACACCGGAATTCAACCGCTATTCATCCTACCTGCGCAAATCCCTGGAGGATTGCTGATGGCCGTGATCGAAACCGTGCCCGAGACGACCGAGATCGACGCCCGCGAACCGAAGGTGCGCAAGCCCTCGCGCCTGATGCAACGGCTCTCGGGGGCGGCAGTCCCGGTCGGCACCGCGATTGCGCTGCTGCTGATCTGGCAGATCGGTGTGCGCATCTTCGAGGTGCCGACCTATATCGCGCCCGCGCCCACCGATGTCGGCGCCGTGCTGCGCGACGAATTTCCGCTTCTGATGCGGAATTTCTGGCCGACCTTCATGGTCAGTGTCGTTGGTTTCTTCGCCGGCAACATCGCCGCCATCCTGATCGCCGTGGCCTTCGTCCATAGCCGCACTGCACAACGCGCCTTCTTTCCCATCGCGGTGTTCATCAACACCATCCCGATCCTTGCCATCGCGCCGATCCTTGTGTTGATCTTCGGCCCCGGCCTGACCGCGAAAGTGGTGATCGCAGGCTTGATCTGCTTCTTCCCCACGCTGGTGAACATGGTGCGCGGATTACAGGCGGTCAGCCCGCAGACGCTGGAACTGGCGCGCATCCTGTCGGCCTCCAAGGCAGAGATCTTCTGGAAGATCCGCCTGCCTTCGTCGCTGCCGTTCCTGTTTTCGGCCCTGAAGATCGCCGCCACCACCTGCGTGATCGGTGCGATCGTAAGTGAATGGATCGGCGCGGATCGCGGCCTTGGGGCGCTGATCATCGACAGCACCTTCAATTATCGCTCACCCCTGCTTTACGCCACCGTCTTCATGTCCTCGGGCCTGTCGGTGCTGCTGTTCGCGTCGGTGACGATCACGGAAAAACTGGTCGTGCGATGGTAGCGCGCGAGGGGAAAGCCGTGCGCTGGTAGCGCGCGGGGAGAAAGCCGTGCGCTGGTAACGCGCGAAAACATTCAAGGGAGACGAGACCATGACAGATCGTCAAACAACATTCGTGAGCGTCGAGGGCGCGCGTCTGCCAGTCGTCGCGGACTGCGACGTTGTTGTGGTGGGCGCCGGACCGGCAGGCCACGCTGCGGCGGTATCGGCAGCGCGCAACGGCGCCTCCGTGACGCTGCTGGAACGCTATCATCACCTTGGTGGCATGGCTTCGGGCGGTATGGTTCTGGTCCTTGACGACATGGTCAACGAGGGCAACGAGGTCGTGACCACCGGGATCGTCAGCGAGTTCGTCGAGCGAATGGAAAAGCAGGACGGCGCCGTCTATCCGCCCTCCGAGGAGTGTCAGACCAACTGGGAGATGTGGCAGAAATGGTCCCGCTGGGGCTGCATCGATTTCCACAAGGCCATGATGCCGCAACCCATCATCCATGCCGTGGCGTTCGATCCCGACGCGTGGAAACGTGTCAGCCTCGACATGGTGCGCGAGGCGGGCGTCAACCTGCGCACCCACAGCTGGTTCTCGGACGTTCTGATGGAGGGCGGGCGCATCACCGGTGTGATCGTCCAGACCAAGCAGGGCCGTCAGGTGATCCGCGCGAAATACGTGGTGGATGCCACCGGCGACCTGGATGTCGGCAAGGCGGCGGGGGCGGACTACATCGACGGCCAGTATATCGTCACCACGGTCTTCCGCCTGTGTGACGTGGACACCGACAAGGCCATCGCCTTCGAATTCGCCGAGCCCGAGGCCTACAAGAAGCTGGACCGCCAAGCCCGCCGCGCGATCGGTGGCGCCTGGGGCATGTGGTGGCTGAAGACCCCGCTGCCGGGCGTGGTCTGGTGCAACTGCCCGCATATGCCGGGTTATGACGGCCTGTCGGTCGAGCACATGGTCGCCGCCGAATATGAAGGCCGCGAACGGATGATGAACCTGCTGCGGTTCGCGCGGGCCAACATGCCCGGCTTCGAAAACGCGAAGATGCTGGGCGCGGCCGAACAGATGGGCGTGCGCCAGACGCGGCTTCTGCAGGGCGAATATGTCGTCTCCAAGAAAGATGTCACCTCGCGTCGGTATTTCGAGGATACCGTCTGCCGGGGCCGCGATTACTACACGCCATACCGCGCCCTTCTGCCAAAGGGCATCGACAACCTGATCGTCGCCGGGCGGCATTACTCCGTCGACAGCGACGCCCAGAAGATGAGCCGCGAAATCCCGCCGTGCATGGCGCAGGGAGAGGCGGCAGGCATCGCCGCGCATCTGGCACTGGAGGGCAACACGGCGCTGCGCGACGTCGATCACAAGGCGATCCAGAAACGGATGCGCGCACAGGGTGCCGATCCGGGCGACAAGCCATCCGCCAACGCGCTGATCGAAGAACCGGTCGCGGCAGAATAACCAGAGGCAACAATCATGTCAGACACCATCATGCCGCTCGGCGGCGTCAGAATCATCGACTTCACCCAAGTGATGCTGGGGCCCTGCTGCACCCAGATGCTGGGCGACTTCGGCGCGGACGTCATCAAGATCGAACGTCCCGGCGCGGGCGACCTGAGCCGGTCGTTCTACGGCGAACGCGGCGAAGAGGCGATGAACAACGCCGTCTTCGCCTCGCTCAACCGCAACAAGCGTTCGATCACGCTGGATACCAAGAGCGCGGAAGGGCGGCAGGCGGCGCTGGACCTGATCCGGACCGCCGACGTGGTGGTGGACAATTTCCGGGCGGGCGTGATGGATCGCCTCGGCTTCGGCTATGACACCCTCAGCGCGATCAACCCGCGCATCATCTGTGCGTCGGGCACCGGTTTCGGCCCCGTCGGGCCCTATGCCCACAAGGGCGGGCAGGATGTTCTCGCGCAGGCAATGACCGGCGTGATGGAAAAGACGCAAGACCCGTCCATCCCGAAGTCGATCTACCCCACGACGCTGTGCGATTACTCCGCCGGCATGCATCTGGTGCAGGGCATCATGGCGGCATTGTTGATGCGCGAGAAGACGGGTATGGGCCAGCGCGTCGGCGTTTCGCTCTATGACAGCATGATCGCCATGCAGATGCAGGAAGCGGCGCAATGGTCCAGGCACCGCGAGGTCCTGAACTGGGCCGCGATGCCGCTGACCGGCGTGTTCGACACCACCGACGGGGCCATCGTTATCGTCGGCGCCTTCAAGGCGAACCCGCTGCGCGACATCTGCACCGCGCTGGAGATTGACGATCTGTCGCCGCTCTATCCCACCTTGCCGGACCAACGCGCCAACAAGGCCATCCTTCAGGACAGGTTCCGCGAGGTAATTGCTACCAACAATGCGTCCCATTGGCTGACCCGGCTGGAGGCGGAGGACCTGCTCTGCGCGCCGGTCCGCTCGCTCGGCGACGCACTTGCGGACCCGCAGACGCAGATCAACGGCATGCTGTGCGAGGTGGATCACCCGGTGCTGGGTCCGGTCACGCTGGTCGGTTCGCCCGTGCATCTGAGCGCGGCCCCCCTGAGCGTCCGCCACCTGCCACCGAAACTGGGTCAGCACACGGACGAGGTCTTGCAGGAGGTCGCGGATATGCTGCGCACCGAGGCCGCGGAATGAGCGTTCGCTTCGACATTGCGGACCATGTCGCGCGTGTCACGATCGACCGGCCCGAGCGGATGAACGCCATCGACACGGCGACCCACCGGCGGCTGGCCGAGATCTGGGACCAGATCGAAGTGAACCCGGATATTCGCTGCGCCGTCCTGACCGGCGCAGGCGACCGGGTGTTCTCGGCGGGTGCCGACCTGAAGGACGATACCGGGCTGTCCGGCGTGGAATACTGGAAGGGGTTGAGCAAGCACGGCTATCGCGGCCTCTCGCTGCGGCCAATGTCCACGCCGGTGATCGCGCGCGTCAACGGGCTGGCGCTTGGCGGCGGGCTGGAAATGGTTCTGGGCTGCGATATCGTGATCGCCGCCGACACCGCACGCTTCGCCCTGCCCGAGGCCAAGGTCGGCCGCGTGCCACTCGATGGCGGCATGGTGCTGCTGCCGCGGCTGATCCCGCGCAACATAGCCATCGGAATGATGATGACGGGACGCATGGTGTCCGCCGCCGAGATGGCGCGCTACGGCCTGCTGAACGCGGTCGTGCCCCTGGCGGATCTTGACGCCGAGGTGGATGCTTGGGTCGCCGATATCCTCAGGGCCGCCCCTCTGAGTCTCCGGGCGATCAAGGCCGTCGCTCGAAAGACCGCATCGCTTTCGGCGCATGAAGCCTACGAGCAAGGCGCATCGGAGCTGGCCGAGGCGCTCGGCTCGGAGGATGCGAATGAGGGCGTGCTGGCCTTCCGCGAGAGGCGCGCACCGGTCTGGCGGGGCCGCTGATGGCGCTTGTCATCCTGAGTGCCTGCATCGACGTCAAGGACGGCATCTGCACCACCTCTTGTCCGGTCGATTGCATCTACGAGGGACAGCGGATGTTCTACATCCACCCGACCGAATGCATCGAATGCGGCATGTGCGAAAGCATCTGCCCGGTGGACGCGATCCGTTATGACGATGAGGTGCCGGACGGCGAGGCAGCCTTTGCAAGCCTCAACGATGCGGTGTTCCGGCTTGCCGACGGCATGCTGGACGAACCCGGCGGGTGGACCAAAGCCATGCCGCCCCTGCGAGACCCGGCGGAACTCGGGCGCCTCGCCTCCCGGAGAGCGCGCGAGAAGGAGCCCGGCTGACAGGCCGGATCCGGGTGGCGGGGCAAGCCCTGCGAACGGCACGGACACCCTCTTGAGCGGATATGAAACGGCCCCTGCGGCCAACAACGGATGAACCACACATGAGCAAGAACATGTCCCTGATCGACGGGAAATGGGCCGATTTCGGCGACGACCGGCTCGACATCAATCCCGCCAATACCGACGACGTGGTGGGCATATTCTCCTACGGCGACGCAAGCGCCGTGGATCAGGCAGTCGCGGCGGCCAGGCGCGCCCTGCCGGGATGGGCCGCCGCCACGCCGCAGGTGCGTCACGACCTGCTGGCGGCCGTCGGCGCGGCGCTTGCTGCCGATGCGCAGGATTACGGGCGCATTCTTGCCCGGGAGGAGGGCAAGACGCTTGCCGAAGCGATCGGCGAAGTCGGGCGCGCAGCGCAGGTATTCAAGTTCTTCGCCGGCGAGGCCCTGCGCCTTGGCGGGCAACTCCATCCCTCCGTGCGCCCGAACATCGATATCGAGATCACCCGCGAACCGGTGGGTGTCGTGGGCTTGATCACACCGTGGAACTTCCCCATCGCGATCCCGGCCTGGAAAACTGCACCGGCCCTCGCCTTTGGCAATTGCGTGGTGATGAAGCCCGCCGACCTGACGCCCGCCTGCGCGCAGATCATTGCCCGCCTGCTGCACGAAAACGGCTGCCCGCCGGGCGTGTTCAACCTTGTCTACGGCCGCGGATCGGTGGTCGGAGAGGCATTGGTCCGCCACCCGGACGTGGCGGCGATTTCCTTTACCGGATCGGTCGAGACCGGCAACCGGATGGCCGAGACCTGCGGACGCCTGCGCAAGAAGCTGCAACTGGAAATGGGCGGCAAGAACCCGATGGTGGTGATGGACGATGCCGATCTTGACGTGGCGGTCGATGCCTGTCTGAAC
>CAZTUG010000030.1:29903-34065 GCA_964615955.1 uncultured Roseicyclus sp. | reverse complement strand
AATCGCCCTGCTGGCGGTGAAAGCGGATGTAACGGAAGAGATCGATCGCCTGCGCGCCCATGTCGCCGCCGCGCGGGACCTGCTGGCCAAAGGTGGGCCCGTGGGCCGCAAGCTCGATTTCCTGATGCAGGAATTCAACCGGGAGGCGAATACGATGTGCTCCAAATCCTCGGACAGCGCCCTGACAGCCATTGGTCTTGACCTGAAACTGACCATCGATCAGATGCGCGAACAGGTTCAGAACGTGGAATGACGATGGATATCAAAGCCGGAACCGATCCAGGCAGGCGCGGCCTGCTCATCATCCTGTCATCGCCATCGGGGGCGGGGAAATCCACGCTTGCACAGCGGTTGATGGCGTGGGACCCGTCATTGAGCTTCTCTGTCTCGGCCACGACACGCCCCCCCCGCGCGGGAGAGACGGACGGTGCGCATTATCATTTCCTGACCGAGCCTGCTTTCAAATCCATGGTCGGTGCCGGGGAGATGCTGGAACATGCCCATGTCTTCGGCAACTTCTACGGCTCGCCTTTTGCGCCCGTTGCCACGGCGATCGAGGCCGGACGCGATGTGCTGTTCGACATCGACTGGCAGGGCGCGCAGCAGATCCGCAATTCCAGCCTCGGCAAGCATACCTTGTCGATCTTCATCCTGCCGCCGTCGATCCCCGAATTGAAGCGGCGGCTCGAGTCGCGGGCGCAGGACAGCGCGGAGGTCATCGCCAAGCGGATGCGCAAGAGTTGGGACGAGATCAGCCGATGGGACGCCTATGATTACGTGTTGGTCAATGACGATCTGGACGTGACCGAGGCGCGCCTGAAGACCATCGTCACAGCCGAGCGGTTGCGGCGCGACCAACAGCCCGCGTTGCAGGCCCATGTGCGCAAGCTGCAGGCGGAATTCGAGGCGTTGAGCGAATGATCTACGCGCTGGATGGCCTTTTCCCGCAGATCGCCGAGGATACATGGATCGCGCCCGATGCCAACGTGATCGGCAATGTGGTGCTGGAGGATGGGGCTTCGGTCTGGTTCGGCTGCACCTTGCGCGGCGACAACGAGCAAATTCGTGTCGGCGCGGGGTCCAACGTGCAGGAGAATGTCGTCTGCCACACCGATCCGGGCAGCCCGCTGGTGATCGGGGCGGATTGCACCATTGGCCACAAGGCGATGCTGCATGGGTGCGTCATAGGGGCGGGAACGTTGATCGGCATGGGGGCCACGGTTCTGAACGGCGCGCGGATCGGGGAGGGGTGTCTGATCGGCGCGGGGGCGCTGATCCCCGAGGGGCGCGAGATCCCCGACGGCACGCTGGTGATGGGGGTGCCAGGCAAGGTTGTGCGGGAACTGGACGCGGAAGCGCGCGCGGGGCTCTTGCGGTCGGCGGAGCATTACCGCGAGAACATGCGCCGCTTCAGGGCCGGTTTGCAGGCGATTCAGGGCCGCGCCTGAGCGGCGGAGCAGGCGGTGGCCGGTCAGGCGGTTGACATATGCAGGCGGTTCGCGTCGGTCACGTAGTTGAGCGACTTGTTCAACGCCGCCGCGCTGCGCAGCAAGACCGGGAATTGCGCCTCTGCCGGCCTTAGCGCGCGCCCTTCGGCCGGAGCATCGAGGCGCAGCACACCCCACAGCCCTTCGTCCACCATCAAGCGCGGACCTTCGGCTTCCATCAGCCAGTTGCCGGAGCCGTCTGGTCCGATCCGCACCGTGCCGCCCATCGGAAGGGCGGCTTCCGCACAGAGCAGCATCAGCAAGGCCATCTTGGTTTCCTGCCGGGGGCGATCATCCTGCGCCGTCCAGACGGCCGAGATACGGCTTTGGTGAAAATATCCGTCCACCACCATGCGGGCCTCGCGCAGGCTGGTCATCTGGCTTGGCCCGGCGCCCCCGAAGGCAAGGCGGAACAACCGGATGCGCGCCTGCGCCGCGCGCACCGCGTCCCGGATCAGGTCAACCTCGGGTCCATCGGCCTTCCCGGTCATTTCCAGAAGCTCCACCCCATTGCCGATTGCGCCCAATGGGTTAACTAGATCGTGGCACAGCCGCGATGCCACCAGATCCGCGAGGTCCGAGACGGGCTCGTTCAATTCATCGCGCATATCAAAGGACCCCCGTTTTCATGGACCAGGACCGACCCGATACCGAGTCCGATGCCAGCGCCATGACCGCGCTGCTGGAGCCCGGGATGTACGTACGCCACCCCGGCGCGCCCGATTGGGGACTGGGGCAGGTGCAATCCAGTATCGGCGGCAAGATCACGGTGAACTTCGAGAATGAAGGCAAGGTCGTGCTGGATGGCCGTGTGGTCGCGTTGGTCATCGACTTTCCCTCCTGAGGTCGTGGCGTCTGGATACGGTAATCTGGTTAACGCACACTTAACGCGCACGTCAGCACAGCGTCCAACCTTCCGCTCCATTGTCTTGCAAATGGGCAACGGTCTGGGTAACCCCGGCGGCGACGGGCGGGCCGGGACGGGGCCACCTGCACCACGCGAAGGGATCGACATCGTTCATGCAGATGGATGAGCCCCATTTCTCCGTGCGCCTCGCCCGCGACGATGCCGACCTGCGCGCCGCACAGCGCCTGCGCTACCGCGTCTTCGTTGAGGAGCTTGGTGGCGACGGGGCCCTGGTCGACCACGCGGCGAGGCTTGAGGCCGACCGGTTCGATCCGTTCTTCGATCACCTCCTGTTGCTCGACGCGCGCCGGACCGAAGCCGACCAGGTGGTGGGCGTGTACCGTCTGATGCGGGCGGAGGATGCTGCGCGGGCGGGGCAGTTCTATTCGGAGGATGAATACGACCTGTCGTCACTGCGTGGATCCGGACGCAAGCTTCTGGAACTCGGGCGCTCTTGCGTTCATGCCGACTATCGCGGCGGCACCGCGATGATGCATCTGTGGAACGGCCTTGCCGCCTATATCGCGCGCCACGGGATCGAGGTGATGTTCGGGGTCGCCAGTTTCCACGGGACCGACCCAGGCCCGCTGGCCGCGCCGCTGTCGCTGTTGCATCATCGCCATCTGGCCGCCGAAGATATCCGCCCCGTGGCGCGTGCCGAGGGCTATCAGAGGATGGACCTGATCGCCCCTGAAAACCTGGATCGCCTGGCCGCGATCCGCGCCATTCCCGCGCTGATCAAGGCCTACTTGCGCCTTGGTGGCTTTGTCGGGGAGGGGGCATACATCGACCGGGCCTTCAATTGCATCGATGTCTGCCTGGTGATGGATGTGGCGCGCATGTCCGCTACCCATCGCTCGATCTACACGCGGGGCGCGAGCCCACGGGATGCGTGGCAATGAGAGATGGCTGGAACGGCTCGGTCCCGCCAGAGCCACGCGTCCTGGGGGCTGGCGACTGGCTGCGGGTCGTGCGGCGGGGCGGTCCGCTTCTGGCGCTGCTGGTGGTCTGTTTCCCGGTGTTGTTGGTGCTGCGGGTGCCGGAGGGGCTGATCTGGGGATTGCATCGCCCGCTGACGCCGGGGATCACGCGCTTCGTCTGCATCTGGGCCTGTCGCCTGATCGGCCTGCGCCGCGAAGTCCGCGGCACGCCGATGCGGGCGCCGGGCGCCTACGTCGCCAATCATGTCAGTTGGCTCGACATCTTCGTGCTGAACGCCGGCAAGCGCGTTTATTTCGTGGCAAAATCCGAAGTGCGCGGCTGGGGCGGGATCGGCTGGCTGGCGCGGGGCACGGGCACGGTGTTCATCCGCCGCGACCGGCGCGAGGCCGTGGCGCAGACGCGGCTGTTCGAGGATCGCCTGATCGCGGGCCACCACCTGCTGTTCTTCCCCGAGGGCACATCGACCGATGGTCGGCAGGTGTTGAACTTCAAGCCTACCCTCTTCGAGGCCTTTCTGTCCAAACGCCTGCGCGACCGTCTGCGCGTGCAGCCCGTCACGTTGCGCTACAGCGCTCCGCAGGGGGTGGACGACCGTTTCTATGGCTGGTGGGGCGACATGGAATTCGGGCCGAGCCTGTTGCAGATCCTTGCCGCGCCGCGCCAGGGTGCGGTGACGGTCATCTACCACCCACCGCTGCCCGTCGCCGCAGGGTTGGATCGAAAGCACCTTGCCCGTCAAGCCGAAGCGGCCGTCCGGTTCGGGCTGGTTCACGGCACCCCGATGCCGGCGAGCGTGCGGGCGGACGCAGGCCCGGTCTAGCGCAGG
>CAZTUG010000030.1:0-29803 GCA_964615955.1 uncultured Roseicyclus sp. | reverse complement strand
CGCAGGCCCGGTCTAGCGCAGGGCGGCCGTCAGCGCTTGCAGTGCCGTGACGGGATCGTCGGCCTTCCAGATCTCGGCTCCGATGGCGAAGAAATCGGTGACCGGCGCGAAGCGCTCGACCAGTGCCGCGTCCAGTGCCCCTTCGGCCACCACCGGCAGTTCGATCATCTCCGACCACCACGCGAAAAGCTCTTGCTCCGCCCGGCTTCCATCGCCGAGAGGACTTTCTCCGACTGGGCCGAAACTGATGTAGTCGGCGCCTGCTTCGCCGGCAGTCATCCCGTCATGGCGCGAGGCGCCGCAGAAGCTGCCCACGATGGCGTCGGCCCCGAGCAGCTTGCGCGTATCGCGCACCGAGCGCGCGCCGTCGGTCAGGTGCGCGCCGTCCAGGCCAAGGCGTTCGACAAGATGCATGTGACGCTCGATCACGATGGGCACGTCGCGGGCATGGGCGATCTCGCGGCAGGTGTCGGCGGCGCGCGCCATGGTATCCTCGTCTTCGGCAGCAAGCGCGAGGCGCAGGCAGGCGATCTCCACCCCGTCGAGCACGGCGGCAAGGCGCGGGGCGAAGCTGTCCGGCTCGAACGCGGTGGGCGAAACGAGGTAGATTTGCGGGCGGTCTGAATTGGCCATTGCGGTCTCCTCGCGCGGATCTGTGGTGTCGCGCGCTGATACCGGTCCGGGCACGGCGCGGCAATGGGCAGTGGTCCCGGAGGCCGCCGATGCTTGCGCGCCGAAGACCCCGGGGTTATGGGCCATCGCATGTCCGAACCATCCCGCCGTCATGATCCGACCTTCGTGCTTGTCCGTCCGCAAATGGGCGAGAACATCGGCGCGGCGGCGCGTGCGATGTGGAATTTCGGCCTCGACCGCCTGCGCGTCGTGTCCCCTCGCGACGGCTGGCCCAACGACCGCGCCGTGGCGCTGGCAAGCGGTGCGGGGCGATTGCTCGACCATGCGGGATTGTTCGCGGATGTGCCCGCAGCCATCGCCGATTGCACCTATGTCTTCGCCACCACCGCCCGCGACCGGGGACTGACCAAGCCCGTCGTGACGCCCGAGCGTGCCATGGAGCAGGCGCGCGAGATGTCCCGCGCGGGGGGGCGCGTCGCGGTGTTGTTCGGGCCAGAACGGGCGGGGCTGGAAAACGCCGATGTGGCGCCCGCGAATGCCGTCATCTCGGTGCCGGTGAACCCGGAGTTTCCATCGCTGAACCTCGCGCAATGCGTGCTGCTATGTGCTTATGAATGGCGACGGCAAACGGCGGAGGTGGTGCCGGAGACGATGGAGCTTGCGCGCACCGATTTCGCCACCGCCCTGGAGGTTCGGCATCTTGGCGACCACTACGAGGAGCGGATGGAGGCGGCGGGCTTCTTCTTTCCGCCCCACAAGGCCGACGCGATGAAGCTGACGCTGCGCAACCTCTGGGGGCGGTTGCCGCTGACCCGCGCCGATGTGCAGACGCTGCACGGGGTGATGCGGCAGATGGTCCGCTGGTCCGAAGGCAAGCGCAAGGACCTTTGAGTGACGGGTCGCGATGTCGCGGATGCTTGAAGGGGCAGGGCGTGCGCGATAGGTCTGCGGGGTGAGACGGAGGGGACATGCGATGGCCGCGCAACGCAGTATTTTCGAAGAAGTGGGCGATGTCGGCAAGCGCGCCGCAACGCCTGGTGGCGTCAGTGGCGACAAGGGCCGGGGGCGCAAGCGGGCGCGGGTGTTCATCATGGTGCTGTTCGTCATGGTTGTGGTGCAGATCGCCATCGGCGGGCTGACGCGGTTGACGGATTCGGGCTTGTCGATCACGGAATGGGCACCGATCACCGGGGCCATCCCGCCGCTGGACGAAGCGCAGTGGCAGGCCGAGTTGGAGGCCTACCGCGCCACCACAGAATACCAGGAACAGAATCGCGGCATGAGCCTTGCGGAGTTCAAGCGCATCTATTGGTGGGAATGGGGCCATCGGCAATGGGCGCGTGCGCTGGGGTTGGTCTGGGCCATCGGGTTCGTCGGCTTGCTGGCCACGAGGTCTATCCCGGTGGGCTGGACCGGTCGCTTGCTGCTGTTGGGAGGGCTGGGCGGCCTGCAGGGGCTGGCTGGCTGGTGGATGGTGCATTCCGGCCTGGCGCCGGGAATGTTCGATGTCGCGTCCTACCGCCTGGCGGTGCATCTGGGGCTCGCCTTCGTGATCCTTGCGCTTATGGCTTGGTATGTTCTGCGCCTTGGTCGGGCGGAGGCGGAGTTGATGACGGCGCGTCGAGACGGTGACCGCCGTCTGCACGGCATGGGGACGGGCTTGCTGCATCTGAGTGTGCTGCAGATCCTGATCGGTGCGTTGGTGGCGGGGATAGACGCGGGCCGCAACTTCACCGACTGGCCGCTGATGGCAGGCGCCTTGACGCCGCCGGACATGTGGGCGATCGAGCCTTGGTACCGCAACCTGTTCGAGAATGACGGCACGGTGCAGTTCTTCCACCGCGTGACGGGATATCTGCTGCTGGCCTTCGGGGTGGTGGTCTGGGGCGTTTCCCGCCGGTCTGCCCGGGCGGCCACACGGCGCGCCTTCGATTGGGTCGCGGTGATGCTGGTGGCACAGATCGCTTTGGGGATCGTCACGGTGATGAATTCCTCGCCATGGCACATTGCGATCGTCCACCAGTTCGGGGCCGTCGTCCTTGTTACCCTTATCCTGCGCGCCCGGTTCCTGTCGCGCTATCCCTTGCCACAATCTGTCCGGAGGGTCGCGTGATGGCCGCACTTGAGGAGTTGCTTGCCTTCCAGCGCACGACGGAGGCCCTGGGTCAGGTCATGGGGCGCCTCGGTTGGGATCAGGAAACCATGATGCCCGAGGGTGCGGCCGGCCAGCGTGCCGAGGAAATGGGCGCGATGGAGCAGATCCTCCACGCCCGCCGCACCGACCCGCGCGTGGGCGACTGGCTGGCGCGGGCAGAGCCTCGCACTGCGGCCGAGGCCGCGCAATTGCGCGAGATTGCGCGCCTCCACGACCGCGCCGTCAAGGTCCCCGCCGATCTTGCGGAGGCGCTGGCGCGGTTGACCTCTGTCAGCCAGGGGATCTGGGCGAAGGCGCGGGCGGCGGATGATGTGGGGGCCTTCCTTCCGACCCTCCAACAAGTTGTGGACTTGCGTCGGGAAGAGGCTGCGGCCATCGCCGATGGAGGCGATCCCTATGACGCGCTGATGCAGGATTATGAACCCGGCACCACTGCCGCCGAGATCGCCGCGCTGTTCGATCGCATGCGCCCGCGCCTTGTGGCGCTGCGCGACCGTCTTGCGGGGGTGGCGATGCCGCCCGCGCTGTCGGGGCGGTTCGGTCGGGAGGCGCAACTGGCGCTGACGACCGAGATCGCGCGCAGGTTTGGCTACAGTCTCGAGCATGGGCGGATCGACCTTGCGGTGCATCCGTTCAGTTCCGGCTCCGGCACCGATGTGCGGATCACGACACGCATCGACGAATGCGCGCCGCTTGGCTGCCTCTATTCCACCATCCACGAGGTCGGTCACGCCGCCTATGAGCAGAACATCGTTCCCGAGCTTCACCTGACCGCCATCGGGAGCGGCGTCTCGATGGGTGTCCATGAGAGCCAGAGTCGCATCTACGAGAACCAACTGGCCCGCTCGCCCGCCTTCACGGCCTTTCTGCATGGTCGCATGACCGAGCACCTCGGACCGCTTGGCGTCGGACCACAGGATTTCGCCCGCACCATCAACCGGGTCGAGACGGGCCATATCCGCACTGAAGCCGACGAGGTGCACTACAACCTTCACGTCATGATGCGCTTCGACCTGGAGCGGCAACTGTTCGGTGGGCAGCTTGAGGTCGCCGACCTCGAAGCGGCATGGAACGCGCGTTTCCTTGCGGATTTCGGCATGGCTGTCGACAGGCCCGCGAATGGCCTGTTGCAGGATGTGCATTGGTCGGTGGGGCTGTTCGGGTATTTCCCGACCTATGCGCTTGGCAATGTCTATGCAGGGTGCCTTCATGCGGCCTTGCGCCGGGATCTGCCGGACCTCGATGGCTGCCTCGCGACCGGGGATGTCGCACCTGCGCTGGATTGGCTGTGCGAGCGCTTGCAGCGCCACGGAGGCTTGCGCAGCCCCCGCGCCACGATCGAATACGCTACCGGTTCGGCGATCAGCGAAGCGCCGCTGCTGGACTATCTCGACGCCAAATACGGGGCGCTGTTCGGAATCTGATGGCGGGTTGCCGGGAGCGTGGCACCGGACACCTGGCTCGCGATACTGGCGCTCAGGTCCGGGCCCCCGGTTTTCGGACCCCCGGTTTTCGGGTCCCTTGTTTTCGGGTCCCTTGTTTTCGGGCGGCGGGTGTCAGTCCGTCTCGGACCATGATGGCGGACGTTTTTCGAGGAACGCCGCGATCCCTTCCGCAGTGTTGCTGTTCTGCATGTTGTGCAGCATCACGTCGCCGGTCAGCGTATAGGCTTCGGCCAACGGCAATTGCACCTGTTCATAGAACGCGCTCTTGCCGATGCGGACGGCTGAACCGAGCTTCGCGGCGATGGCGTCGGCAAGCGATTGTGTGGTCGCGTCCATGTCGGCGGCGGGCACCGCGCGGTTGATCAGCCCAAGTTCGACCGCGCGAGGGGCGTCAATGAATGCGCCTGTCGTCAGCATCTCGAACACCTGTTTGCGGGGCATCACGCGGCTGAGCGCAACCATGGGGGTGGAGCAGAAGAGGCCGATATTGACGCCGTTCACACCGAAACGCGCATCCTGCGCTGCGACGGCCAGATCACAAGAGGCAACCAATTGGCAGCCCGCCGCCGCCGCGAGGCCCTGAACCTGTGCGATCACGGGCTGCGGCAGACGCGGAATTGTCTGCATGAGCGCCGAGCAACGATCGAAGAGGTCGCGCCAGGCGGCCACGCCGCCATCCTCGGACTGGCGCGCGGCCTGCATCTGCTTGAGGTCATGGCCGGCACAGAAGGCCCGACCCGCGCCCTTGAGGATGATGACCTTCTGGCCGGGGTCCAGCGCCAGGGCGTCCAGCGCCGATTGCAAGGCTGCCAGCATCTCGTCCGAAAGCGCGTTCAGGTTTTCCGGCGACTGCATGACCAGATGCGTGACGGGGCCGCGATCCTCGCGGGTGACCAATGGCTCTGACATGTGACGTCTCCCTTGTGTTGCCGATCTGCTTGGTCAAAACCTAACCGCAGGACGGATAAGGGGAAAGAGCGATGGTTGTGGTAATGCAGGCGGAAGAATTGGCGGCCTATCTCGACGAGGTGTTTCCGCAAGTGCGTGGCGATTTCGTGATCGAAGATCTGTCGGACATGCGGGCTCGGGTCCGCATGCCGGTGGCAGAGCGCCACCTTCGCCCTGGCGGCACGGTGTCCGGCCCCGCGATGTTCGCTCTGGCCGATGTGTCGGTCTACATCGCCTTGATCGCCATGAAGGGGCGGGAGGCGCTGGCTGTGACGACCAGCGGTTCGTTCGATTTCATGCGAAAGCCCGCCGCCGGTGCGGACCTGATCTGCGATTGCCGGTTGCTGAAACTGGGGCGGGCCTTGGCGGTTGGAGATTGCATGATCCATTCCGTGGGCATGGCGGAGCCGGTGGCGCGAGCGACGATGACCTACTCGATCCCGCCCGCGCGGTAGGACCTTCCTTGCGCCCCAAGAGATGCGCAGGCGCAGCCTCGGTCCTGCGGAGTCCCCCAGAACCTTTCTGCAAACATGAAATCAGGGCGTGATCTGGCCGCGGTGGAGTTCACGGACTTCGACCCGTTCCGGGATGAACTCGGCCTCGAGGACCGGGATCGCCGCGTGGGGCGTGGTCGCGCCGCACATGAAGATGTCGAAGGCGGCATAACCGATCTCGGGCCACGTGTGGCAGGCGATATGTGACTCCGCAAGGATTGCGACGCCGGTGACGCCTTGGGGCGAAAAGCGGTGGGTGTGGAGGTGCAGGAGTGTTGCGCCCGTGGCGCGCGCGGCATCGCGCAGCGCCCGTTCGACGCGGGCGGCGTCGTCGAGGTTTTGGGCATTGTGGAGGTCGATGATGAGGTGGGTGCCGGCGTAGGTTTCGCCGTTCTGGTTGGTGAGATGGACGGTGTCGGTCATGGTTGTCGGTATGGCCGGGGCGGCGCGACGAGGCAAGGGGGAGCCAGAGTTGTTCGGGGCGGACATGACTGTGCGTCGGATCATCGAGTGCGTTTGACGAGGATCCGGGGGGAGAATTGTTCCCGGGCGGGCGAAACGTGGGCAAGAATGGTGGGGTAAAATAAAACCCCACATCTAATGCATTGTTTTACAGGTACTAAATTAGATCCACGCCACTTGACGTCGTCGCGGAGATGCTTAGAAAACACCCATGTTCGGGGGGCATGTGCTCTCCTTCGCTTTTCTGGCCTTCAAAGGCCCCCGAAAGGACCGACGGAAATGAAAACCTTCTCTGCCACACCGGCGGATGTCGACAAGAAATGGATCATCATCGATGCCGAAGGCGTCGTGCTTGGCCGTCTCGCCTCGATCATCGCCTTGCGGCTTCGTGGCAAACATAAAGCCACCTTTACGCCGTCCATGGACATGGGCGACAACGTTATCGTGATCAATGCCGAAAAGGTGCAGGTGACCGGTAACAAGCGCGACAAGCCGAATTACTGGCACACGGGGTTCCCGGGCGGCATCAAGTCCCGCACCACCGGCCAGATCCTTGAGGGCAAGTTCCCCGAACGCGTCGTGACCATGGCCGTGAAGCGCATGCTGCCGGGTGGCAAGCTGTCTCGCCAGCAGATGACCAACCTGCGCGTCTATGCCGGTGCCGAGCACCCGCATGAAGCCCAGAACCCCATCGTTCTCGACGTTGCGTCGATGAACCCGAAGAATACGCGGAGCGCATAATGGCCGAGACACTGACATCGCTTGACGAGCTGCGCAGCAGCGTCGAAGGCACCGCAGCGGCAGCGCCCGTCATGGAGGCCGCCCCCCGCGAGCCACAGCGCGATGCGCTTGGCCGCGCCTATGCGACCGGCAAACGGAAGGACGCGGTTGCCCGCGTCTGGATCAAGCCGGGGTCGGGCAAGTTCCTGATCCGCAACAACAAGGGCGTGTTCATCGACTACTCGGAGTATTTTGCGCGCCCCGTGCTGCAGATGATCCTGCGTCAGCCCTTTACGGTTGCAGGGGTCGAGGGCGAATTCGACGTCATGGCGACCGTCAAGGGCGGTGGCCTCTCGGGGCAGGCCGGCGCGGTCAAGCACGGTATCTCGAAGGCGTTGCAACTTTACGAGCCGTCGCTTCGCGGTGCTCTGAAGGCGGCAGGCTTTCTTACCCGTGACAGCCGTGTGGTGGAGCGCAAGAAGTTCGGTCGCCGCAAGGCACGTCGAAGCTTCCAGTTCTCCAAGCGCTGATACCTGAGATGCGATTTCTTGCAACGGGCTGCCCATCGGGTGGCCCGTTCGCGTTTGGATCGGTTCCGGATCGTGACGGTGTGTTGAGGCGTCGGACTGACCGGGACCATGCGACGAGGGTGGCTCGCTGGTTCTGCCTGCTTTTATGGCCTTGATGACGGCGAAGGGTCCACGCGCTGCAATCCGATCTTGTTATCTCCACGCAATCCGGCAACTCTGCCCGCCAGCAGTCGCGGGGAGTGTAGGCCATAGCCAGTCGCATCGCTTTGTCGAACGAAGGCCGCCAGGGCCTGACGATGATCAGCCCTCCGCTCATCTATGCGATCCTGCTTCTGGCGGTCCCACTGCTGTCGATCATCCTGTTCAGTTTCTGGACCCAGACTTTCTTGACGATCAATCGCGATCTCACCATAGAGAACTACGCAGAGGCTCTGACGGATCCGCTCTACCGTGTGCTGATGGAGCGAAGCCTGCGCATCTCGGCCTCGGTCACGGCCGCGACGGTGATCCTGGCCTTTCCGATTGCCTATTACATCAGCTTCAAGGTGCGCCCGGAGCGCAAGGCACTGTGGCTGTTTCTGATCACGATCCCGTTCTGGACCAGCTACCTGATCCGCATTTTCCTGTGGCGCGTGATCCTGGCCTATGACGGCCCGGTCAATGGCACGCTGATCGGGCTTGGGGTGATCGACCAGCCGCTCTCGTGGATCCTGTACAACGCCAACGCGGTCATCATCACGCTGGCCCATGCCTTCGCGCCCTTCGCCATCCTGCCGATCTTCGTAAGCCTGGAGAAGATCGACCGGTCCCTGCTGGAGGCCGCCCGCGACCTCGGCGAGGGGACGGTAATGACCTTCCTGCGCGTCACCCTGCCCTTGACCATGCCGGGGGTTCTGGCCGCCGTGCTGATCGTGTTCATCCCGACGGTGGGCGATTACGTTACACCGCGCCTTGTAGGCGGGTCGGGCGGCACCATGATCGCCAACATGATCTATGTGCAGATCTTCGATCTGTCGAACCGTCCCATGGGGGCGACGCTGGCGGTGCTGGCGATGTTGACGGTGACCATAACGCTGGCTTGGGCAATCCTGCATGTGCGCTTCTGGGTGCATCTGAGCGATCGGGTCGGCGGCGGGGTTGCGGGCCTATGCCTTGCGGTTCTGGCGGCAGTCGTGGATATCGCGATCATCCGCTGGGTCTATCTGAACGGAGATGCATGGTTCGGAACAGCGGGCGCGCTTGGCGTCATGGCGGCGATCATGGTCGGGGGCGCGGCGGCAATCGCGATCTTCGTGCCGAAGGGTCGGTGGGGATTATGAGGCGCGGCCGCATCACGCCCCTTGCAATCTTCGCGGGCCTCTACCTGATCTTCCTGTATGCGCCGATCATCCTGCTGCCGATGTTCGCGTTCAACGACGGCACGATCATTGCCTTCCCGTTGCAAGGCTTCACCACCCGATGGTTCGTGGACTTGCTGAACACGCCCGCCTTGCATGCGGCCACCGGCAACTCGCTGATCATCGCGTGTTCGGTCGCCGTTCTGGCGACGTGCCTTGGGCTTTTCGCCGCCCGGGCGGTCACGCGCTACGATTTTCCGCTGAAGGGTGGGATCCTCGGTTTCATCATGCTGCCACTGGTCCTGCCGGAGGTCATCGTGGCTATATCTCTGCTGGTGGTGCTGATGCAGTTGGGTCTCAATGCGTCGATCTACACCATCATCCTGGGCCACACGCTACTGTGCATGCCCTTCGCCATCGCGATCCTTCAGGGCAGTTTCGCGGGCCTCGACCAATCGCTGGAAGAAGCCGCAATCGACCTGGGCGAAACACGCGCGGGCGCGTTTCGCCTGATCATCCTGCCGCTGGTGACGCCCGGCATCATCGCGTCGATGCTGATCTGCTTCATTATATCGCTCGATGAATTCATCATCGCCTTCTTCCTTAGCGGCAATGAACCGACGCTGCCGGTCTATCTGTGGGGGCAGTTGCGGTTTCCGGCGCGCTTGCCGGTGGTGATGGCGCTTGGCACGATCCTTGTGGCCCTGTCGATCACGCTGCTGTTGATCGCCAACTATTTCCGCCGCCGCGGCCTTGCCCGGACCGGCCAACAAGACAGCGGAGGCTTCCTGTGAGCGATACGTCCAGCAATGCGCCCCTGATCCAGATGCGGGATGTCCAGAAATACTATGGCACCTATCACGCCCTGCGCGGGATCACGGCAGAAATCGGGGAGGGAGAGTTCTTCTCGCTTCTCGGGCCATCTGGATGCGGCAAGACCACGCTTCTGCGGGCGATTGCTGGGTTCGAGGATATTTCGGGCGGGACGATAACGCTGGGGGGCAAAAACATGGCGGGGGTGCCGCCGAACCGGCGGCCGACCAACATGGTGTTTCAGAGCTATGCCATCTTTCCGCATCTGAGCGTGTCTCAGAATGTCGGCTTTGGGTTGCGGAAATCCTCGTTGAAGCCCGCCGACAAGACCCGCGCCATCGGGGCCGCGCTGGAGATGGTGGGCCTCGGGCATCTGGGCAACCGCGCGGCCCATGCCCTTTCGGGCGGCCAGAGACAGCGGGTCGCGTTGGCGCGCGCGCTGATCCTCAAGCCCAAGGTGCTGTTGCTGGACGAGCCGCTTTCGGCGCTGGATCGCAAGATGCGTGAAGAAATGCAGGTGGAGTTGATCAAGCTGCAACGCGAGGTGGGCATCACGTTCATCCTCGTCACCCATGACCAGGAAGAGGCCTTGGTGATGTCCGACCGCATCGCCGTGATGTTCGAGGGCGAAATCGCGCAGTTGGCCGATCCGGAGGTGCTTTACCGCCGTCCGGCGACCAAACGAGTGGCCGATTTCATCGGGGTCATGAACTTCCTGCCTGCCCTTGCGGATGGCAACGGAATCGAGGTGATGGGCCTTGGCCGCGCAGAGGTGGACCCGTCCCAGGTTCCCGGTGGCGCAGTGTCGGGGGCCTGCTCGGTCGGCATGCGGCCGGAGACGCTATCAATCCTCTATGACGGCGAGATGACACGCGCGCGGGAGACGACCGCCATGGTCGAGGAAGTCGTCTACTATGGCGATATGACCTATTACGACGTGACCCTGGACGGGGCGAGTGCCCCTGTCCGCATCTCGATGCGCAACATGGTGGGTCGCGAGGTTCTGAGCGTCGGAATGCAGACGCGCGTGTCGTGGGATCCGCGCGCCATGGTGGTGTTCCCGGATTAAGACCATGCGCGGCGCGTCCTTGGGAGCGGGCCGCGAAGGTGAGTATTTGGCGAACGATGAAAGGGGTCCACCGTTCAGCCGCAGCGGACTGTGTAGGCCGTGCCGTGTTCCAGGTCCCGCGTTGCGACGAGGTGATGGCCCTGTTCGGCGCAGAAATGCGGAATGTCCACCGTGGCCATCGGATCTGTCGCAAGCAGAAGCACCGTCTGACCCGGCAGTGCCTCCGACAAAGCCTTGCGCAGGCGCAAGACGGGCAGGGGGCAGAGCAGATCGCGGGCGTCTATGATGAACTCGGGCGGCATGGGCGCGGCGTAACGTGGCGCGCGCGGGCGCGCAAACGCGAAAGTGAGCGTGCCCCCCGTGACGCGCCCAGAGTCTCCGCGTAAGAGTGGCGTCATGTTCGGGGTAGATCTCTTTGACGCGTCGCTTCTTCCGGCGATGCTTGTGGCGCTTGCGGCGGGTGTGCTGAGTTTCCTCAGCCCCTGTGTCCTGCCGATCGTGCCACCTTATCTGGCCTATATGGGCGGGATCACGATGAACGACATCAAGACCGAGGCGCGCGCGTCCCGGCGGAAGGCGCTGCTGCCCGCGATCTTCTTCGTGATGGGTTTGTCCACGGTGTTCATCTTCCTGGGCTTCACCGCGTCGATTCTGGGTCAGTTCTTCCTTCAGAACCAGATCCTTCTGGCGCGCATTTCGGGGGCTGTGGTGATCGTTTTCGGCCTGCACTTCCTTGGCATCCTCCGAATTCCGCTGCTGAACCGCGAAGCGCGGCTGGATGCGGGCGACAAGGGCGGTTCGACATTCGGGGCCTACGTGCTTGGCCTTGCCTTCGCTTTCGGCTGGACGCCCTGCATCGGACCGCAACTGGGTGCGATCCTGTCCATCGCTGCGACCGAAGCCAGCGTCGAGCGTGGCACCGCGCTGCTGGCCGTCTACGCCGTGGGCTTGGGCCTGCCGTTTCTGATTGCCGCCGCCTTCATCGACCACGCTCAGGGCCTGATGGTGCGGATGCGACCGTACATGACGGCAATCGAACGCGCCATGGGCGTGCTGCTGATCGTGGTCGGCACCGCCCTGATGACAGGGGCGTTCTCGGCCTTTGCGTTCTGGCTGCTGGAGACCTTTCCAGCACTTGGGCAACTGGGCTGATCCGCTTATCCGCGATGGCGTTCTGCCCTAGCGCGGCCGCAATCTGACCCTATGCTGCGTCCCATGACGCAAGTGTCCCGCAGGCATGTCCTCTACATTCCCGGCTTCGACCCGGTTCCACCCCGCGCTTACCGGGAGCGGTATCGGCGAGAGGCGATCACGCAGGCGGCCTTGTCGGGTTATCACATCGTGAACGGCAAGGCGGCACTCGGCACGCGGTTTGGCTGGAATGTCGAGGCGACAATCGAGGGTGCAGTGGTCGCCACCGAACTGGAGGTGCTCTACTGGGCTGATATCGTGCGCAAAAGCATGGGCGCTGGTGTGCTGGCGACCTATGGCCAGCTTGCCCGGACGGCGTGGATATATATCGGTTCGGGTGCACTGCTTCGGCTGATGCGGCTGCGCAAGGGGCCGGTGATCGCGGCGCTTTATCCGGTGGCTGTGCTGCTGGGGCAATTGCTGCTGGCTGCGGCGATCTGGTTTGCCGTCTTCTGGACAGTCCTGATGGTGACCGAAGGGATCATGGCGCTGATCGAGGGGCCCACTTGGTTGATGCAAAGCTACTTCGGGGCGCGTGCGTGGTTCTCTCTGCTGGTCCCGGGTCCGATTGCCGCGGGGTTGTTCCTGCGGTGGTGTGCGCGCAAGGATCGACTGCTCGCCTGGTACCTGATGAAGGACTACGCCTTCTCATCGTCTCTACGTGGCGCCTATCCGCCCGAACAGGAGGCACGGATGGCAGAGTTCGGCGACCGGATAGCGGATGTCTTGCGAAGCGATGTGGACGAGGTTCTGGTGGTCGGTCATTCGTCCGGGGCTTATATTGCCGTGTCGGTCCTGTCGGACCTGATCCGCGCGGGCCGCGTGCCCGCAAATGGTCCGGTCCTGTCGCTACTGACGCTGGGCCATGTGGTGCCCATGGTTAGTTTTCTGCCCAAGGCCGATCGGTTGAGAGGCGATCTGGCGTTCCTCAGCGTGCAGGACGTGGCCTGGGTCGATGTCACGGCACCCGGTGATGGCTGCGCTTTCGCGCTCTGCGATCCAGTGGCGGTGTCGGGCGTGGCGCCGCCCGACAAACGCTGGCCACTGGTGATTTCCGCGGCTTTCTCGCAGACCTTGTCGCCCGCGCGGCGAAAGGCCCTGAAATGGAAGCTCTTCGAGTTGCATTTCCAGTATCTCAACGCCTTCGACAATTTGCCAGACGCGGCTGACGCCTATGATTACTTCCGTATCACCGCTGGCCCGATGACACTCGGGAAGCGCTTTGCCACCCGCGCGCCGTCGCAAAGCCGGATCGAGCGGGCGGTTAATCGTTTCTCCGACCATGCTGCATGATCGGGGCCGAATGACCGATTTTCCGCCCAAACCGGCTTCTCGTGCCGACCGCGTATCGCTGTGGCACTACATGCGCTTGTTCCGCGAAGATATCCTGTCGGCACAACCGGCCCGGCTTTACCGGGCCTGGATGGCCGAGTTCCGTACGCCTTTTTTCCGTTCCTATCTGATCAACCAGCCCGCCCTTGTGGATGAGGTTCTGAAGGCACGGCCGCTGGCGTTCCCGAAGTCCGACCGCGTGGGCGAGGGGTTGCGCCCGCTATTGGGTCGCTCGGTTTTCCTGACCAATGGTCCGGAATGGCAGCGTCAGCGGCGGATTATCGACCCGGCCTTCGAAGGCGGCCGCCTGCGCGACACGTTTCCCGCGATCCGCGCCGCGGGTGCAGCGAGCGTTGCGCGGATTGGGGCAGGTGGATGCGCCGTCGAGATCGAGCAGGAGATGAGCCACGCCGCCGCAGACGTGATCTTCCGCACCCTTTTTTCAATGCCGATCGAGGCCAGCATCGCCGCCCGGGTTTTCCACGAGTTCCGCGCGTATCAGCGCACCCAGCCGATCCTGAATGCCGCCGCCTTTCTACCTTTGCCACGCTGGTTTCCAAGGGGGCACCGGGCCGAGACGCGTCGTGCCGCCGCCGCGATTCGTGCCTTGATCACCGAGTTGACAGTGACCCGCATGGCCGAAATCGAAGCAGGGACCGCGCCCGACGATCTTGCAACCAAGATCATGACGACCGCTGACCCGGAGTCTGGCGTGTGCTTTACCACGGCGGAGATGGTCGATCAGGTTGCGATCTTCTTCCTCGCCGGCCACGAAACGTCCGCCTCGGCGCTTGGATGGGCGCTCTACCTGCTGGCGCGCTTTCCCGAATGGCAAGAGAGGGTTGCGGCAGAGGCCGCGTGTCTTCCCGAAATGCCGGAATTCAGTGCCCTGTCCCGGTTGAAGTTGACCCGGGACGTCTTCCGTGAGGCGCTGCGCCTGTATCCGCCTGTCCCGATGATGGTGCGCGAGACCACGGGCCCCGAACGGTTCCGCGATCGCGACATCCCCAAGGGCAGCCAGATCGTCATCTCGCCGTGGCACCTGCACCGGCATGCCCGCCTGTGGGACAACCCCGATGGCTTCGATCCGGGGCGGTGGAATACCGAGACTGGCAAGCAATGCATGCGCGAGGCGTTCATTCCCTTCTCGACCGGTGCACGGGTTTGCACCGGCGCAGGGTTCGCCATGGTGGAGGGGACATTGCTGTTGGCCATGCTGGTGCGTGCTTTTCGGTTCGAGCGGATCATCGGCGACGACCCCGTGCCCGTGGCCTATCTGACAGTGCGCGCGCGCAATGGAATACGGTTGAAGGTCAGTCCCCGTTCCCGGGGACGGGCCGCAGCATTTCCACCGGCTTGCGATTGCAGAAGACGATGATGTGGCCGCTGTTTTCCAGCGCCCGGAAGCCGCGATGATGCACTTCGCGCACGAAGCGGTCCATGCCGGGCCCGTCGCGGACCGCCTGGACCGAGCTGCGCAATATGCCGCCATTGCGCACGGGAGCGGAGTTGAAGACCTGCGCCAGCCAGGCGTCGGGATCATCGGGCAAGGGTGGGGCGTGTTTCATGGGGCGAGCATGACGCGGGGCGCGTTAAGGCCCGGTTACCGCGCAACCGGATCGGTAGCGGCGGATGGCGACACCAGATTGCCTTCGACCCGGACGGCTGCCATCGTGGCGCGGGAGTCGTGTCCGGACAGCAGACGCGCGCGTGAAAGGACCTTCGATGAATTATCTTCAGACGCTCCGCCGGATACACCGCCAGCGCCGTGATATCGGTTTGTATTTCGAGATCGGATGCAGGCAGGGCAGGAGCCTGAGCACAAGCCGCGCGCGATCCAGCATCGCTGTCGATCCGGATTTCAGGATCGTTTTCCCGCTGGTCTCGCCGACACGGCTGTTCAGGATGACCAGCGACGAGTTCTTCGCGACCGAGGCGCAGCACGCCTTGCACCGGCCCATAGACCTCGCCTTCATCGACGGCATGCACCTGTCCGAATTCGCGCTGCGCGATTTCATGAACGTGGAGAAACATGCGCATCCCGAGGCATGGGTCTTGTTCGATGACGTGCTGCCCGCGGATCTTGCCTACGCCAGCCGAACCCGGAAGACGGCCCGTTGGACGGGCGACATCTACAAGCTTGTCGGTGTCTTGCGGCGGTATCGCCCGGATCTGGAGGTCATCGTGCTGGACGTCGAAATGAAAGGCCTGATGCTGGTGCGGGGATTGGACCCCCATGACACCGTCCTGCGCGATGCCTATGCCGATATCGAGGCGGAGTTGATGCGCGACGACGATCCGGTTCTGACGCTGGCGCAGATCCGCGACCTGGCGGCACCGGTGCCACCCGAGACCATTGTCGAGCGTGTTTGAGGGTGAAACCCGGTGAAGCATCACGAGGACGCCGAAGATCTGAACGACGCAAGAATCCTCGCTGGATGCAGTGTTGCGCCGGGTTTGACGGGGGTCTATCGCTCGGACGGGGAACCATGCGGGGCCGCGGCCCTGTATGCCGGCAAGGAACGCAAGTTCGGCGAGGCAACGCCGGACCGCGTGGAACAGGTCACGGGCCGAAGAGCGGGCGAGTACTTGTACGGCGGCGTGATCTTCAAACACTTCGGGCATTTGTTGCTTGAGACATTCAGCCGGCTGACGCTTTTCCTTCACGGCGATTTGCCCATCATCTTTCTGGAAATCAGACCGTCCAACCTCGATCTGTTCTGGAAAATGGTCGACACCATGGGATTGCCGCGCCGCCGGATCGTTGTGCTTGACCGCCCCACGATCATCGAGCGGCTGCACGTGGTGCCACCGGGGTTCCGTATCCGGCGCTCCATCAATGTGTCGTTTGTCGAAGGCTACGCCGAGATCGGGGCCAGGATCGCCCGACGCCTGGGGATTGTCGAAAACAGCAACAGCGTGCCGGTCTACCTGTCCCGCGCCGGTGTGAACCGGACCGGGCGGCACTATTTCGGCGAGGCGCTGGTGGAGGCCATCCTCGCGCGTCACGGGATCGAGGTCGTGCGCCCGGAAGACCTGGCCTTTCAGGATCAGGTCGCCCTCTGGCTGACCCGCCGCACCCTTGGCGGCTTTGTCGGCTCGGCGTTTCATCCCCTGCTGTTTGCGTCCGGTTGCAAGACGCTTACCTACCTGACGACGACCCGGATCAATCCGAACTTTCGCCTGATCGAAAGTTTGAAGGACAATTCCAGTCACTACGTGAAGGTTGCTTCGGAGGCGGACTTGAACCGTGCCGGTTCGGACGAACCGTTCCTTCTGTCCCGCGACGGGGTGATGGCGGCTTGCCGGGCGATGGGGGTGGCGGCCGACCCAGATGATGTTCCGGAGGCGGAGCTTGCCGAATGCCGGGCCGCGTATCGCGCGACATTGGCCGGAATGGCGTCCGGGATGGCGCGCTGATCCCTACCTTTCGGCGGTAGTCTTTACCTGATCCAGCACGAAGACCCGGATCGCCGAAGCCAACCCCGCCGATACTCCCCTCGCGGCGTCTATCTCGGCCACCAGCGCGTTCACCGATTGGCCGCGCGCTTCGGCCAAGGCCTGCAGTTCGGACCAGAACCTGTCTTCCAGCGACACGCTGGTGCGGTGGCCGCGCAAGGTCAGCGACCGTTTCCGGGGGCGCGCATCCATCACGTCTGGTCGCGCTTGTGGGCATCGAGCAGCGCAGTGGCGCGCGCCGTTCGCCCGGCTTCCGCCGCACGATCCGCCTTGCTGCGCCCGTGTTTGGCGGCATTGGCATCGGCTTGCCGCGCCTTGTCTGCCCGCGTACGGGCCTTGCGCGCCCGCGACAGGCTGAGGACTTTGTCCGCCGGCTCGGACGGGCCGGTCACTTCGGGCCAATCATCTGTTCGGGGCGCACGACCGCGTCGAAGGTCGCCTCATCCACGAACCCAAGCGCGATGGCCTCCTGCTTCAGGGTCGTGCCGTTCTTGTGCGCGGTCTTGGCGACACTGGTGGCGTTGTCATAGCCGATCCGGGGGGCCAGCGCCGTGACCAGCATCAGGGATTCACGCATCAGCTTCTCGATCCGGGCGCGGTCGGGCTCGATCCCCACCACGCAATTGTCGGTGAAGGCCACGCAGGCGTCTCCGACCAACTGCATGCTCTGCAACACGTTGTAGGCCATCATCGGCTTGTAGACGTTCAACTCGAAATGACCCTGGCTGCCCGCGAAGCCCACGGCAGCGTCGTTGCCGATCACATGGGCGCAGACCTGGGTCATCGCCTCGCATTGGGTCGGGTTGACTTTTCCGGGCATGATGGAGCTTCCGGGTTCGTTCTCTGGCAGCATCAGCTCGCCCAGGCCGCAGCGCGGGCCAGAGCCGAGCAGGCGGATATCGTTGGCGATTTTGAACAGGGATGCCGCGGTGGTCTTCATCGCGCCCGACATGGCGACCATGGCGTCATGGGCGGCCAGCGCCTCGAACTTGTTGGGCGCGGTGACGAAGGGCAGGCCGGTGATCCGGGCGATGTTGGCGGCAATCGTCTCGCCCCAGCCGACGGGCGAATTGAGGCCGGTGCCGACGGCGGTGCCGCCTTGAGCCAATTCGTAGATATCGCCAAGAGCGGCTTCAATCCGCTGGATGCTCTTGCGGACCTGGTGGGCATAGCCGCCGAATTCCTGCGCCAGGGTCAGCGGCGTCGCGTCCATCGTATGGGTGCGCCCGATCTTGATGATGTCGCTCCATTGCGCCGCTTTCGTCTCCAACGCGTCCGCCAGCTTGCGCAGGCCGGGCAGCGTCACGTCATTGGCGGTCATCGCGGTGGCGATATGCATGGCGGTCGGGAACGTGTCGTTTGAGGACTGCCCCATGTTCACATGATCGTTGGGATGCACCGGAGCCTTGGATCCGATCACACCGCCAAGCATTTCGATGGCGCGATTGGAGATGACTTCATTGGCATTCATGTTCGACTGGGTGCCGGACCCGGTCTGCCACACCACCAATGGGAAATTGTCGTCAAGCTTGCCGTCTATGACCTCTTGTGCGGCCTCGATGATGGACGCGCCCAATCCTTCCAGCTTGCCCCGGGCCATGTTCGCCTCGGCACAGGCGCGCTTGATGACTCCGAGCGCGCGCACGATGGCAACGGGCTGCCTTTCCCAACCGATGGGAAAATTCAGGATCGAGCGTTGCGTCTGCGCGCCCCAATACTTGTCGGCGGGCACCTCCAGTGGGCCAAAGCTGTCGGTTTCTGTGCGGGTCTGGGCCATGGTATCCTCCGGAGATGGGCGCCTGAACGGCGTTTACCGGGGGGGGCGGCCTCGCGCAATCCATCCTGGGGAATTCGCGCGATCACGGTGTCTGGCTGAAGCGGTAGACGCGGGCAGGGGGCATATTCCACCAGATCTTGTTGCTGCGGCGCCATTGCAGCCGTAATTCATCGCGCACGGCCTTGGCGACGGGAGGCTTGGGGCCATAGGTGAACTGCACGTAGTTGCCACCAGGTCGGATCAGCATGGTGAAGCCGGTGAGGATGTCACGCTGAAGCTGCGTGGGCATCGACAGCAGAGGCAGTCCCGAGATCAAGGCCTGCGCATTCTCCACCGGAAGATCGCCGCAATCTCCGGCGCTCATCTGGTAGACATTCAGGCTTGGGAACTTGTCGCGTAACCGTCTGCAGAAATCCGGGTTCATCTCGATCGAATGGCAGTTTTCGGGTAAGATACCGGTTCCGAGGATAGCGCGGGTGATGTTGCCAGTTCCAGCGCCAAGCTCCACCACCGGGCCGCCCTCAGGGTCCAACTCCGCCACCATCTGGGCGCAGAGCGCTGCGGAGGACGGGGCCAGCGCAACGACCTGATGCGGCTTGCGCAGCAGTTGACCCATGAACAGGGCAAGATCGCTGGACGCCATGGGCGATGTCTCCGGTGGGATATGGGATCGTGACTCAATGATTGCGTCGGAACCTATCGAGGCTGACAACCTCCGCATCACCAGGTGCCTTGGTCTCCGCAAGTTTCTGATCGCGCGGCTTGGCGCCATTGCCCGGCGGTTCGTCATCGGGGGCGGGATCGTCGGAGTCCTCCGTGCGCTCGAAACGCCATCCGAATTCAACGGAGGGATCCACGAAGGTCAGGATCGCGTCGAAGGGAATGCGCAATCTCTCGGGCGCGTCGCCGAAATTGAGAGTGATCGCGAAAGCATCCGGTTCCACCATCAGATCGTCGAACCAGTTCTGTATCACGATCATCATTTCCTCTGGGTACCGGTCGCGCAACCAGTCGGCCATCTCGACGCCCACATAGCGCGTATTGAAGGTGATGAAGAAATGGTGGTCTCCGGGCAAGCCATCGGCCGCGACACCCTCCAACACCTGTCGTATCACGCCGCAAACGGCCTGATGCATCAGGCGACCATAGGGGATTCGGCGGGGTATTTGGGACATCGGGATGCGGCCGCGGAGCTTGGAGCAGACCTCATCACCATAGTGGATTCGTTGGCAGATGAAAGGCGTGAGACTGGGCCGCGCGCCTATCCGGTGGGCATGTTGGCCAATACCAGCCACGCCGCAAGCGCCGCTTCCGTCCCGAAGAACGTCCAGCTCTGGCGCGAACCGGCGTCGTCGCGCAGGATGGAGGTCACGCGACCGATGGCTGCACCGCCATAGGCCAGGCCCAACGCGATCCAGGCCATTGGTTCATTGAGGACCAGAACGCCTATTCCGATGCCGACAAAAAGGCATCCGGATACTGCGGAGACCTCCGTGAACGCCATATTCGAGGGTCCCGCCTGCATGTCGAGTTGTTGCATCGTCCAGCGCGGGGCAAGCCAGCCGATCATCCCCAGACCGATCGTTGCAACTGCAACGGCGAAGTTCATGTAGTCAATGGCGGTCATTCGGGCATGTCCATGTTTGGATGGTCTTCGTTTGATTGAACGCAGTCGGGGGCGATTCGGATCACATTTGGCCGAAAGTTTGACCAGATGGACCACGGGCCGACGCGATGTGGTCCGGAGCGGCGGCAACGGGAGACGGAGGGAAAGTGCAGGCTTCTGTTGCCAGGTGCCTGCGAACCCCGCCTTACGCGGCTAGGCGCAAGGGCTTAAGTTCGGCGACTCAGGACAGCTTACGCTGCGAGAGCCATTGCCGGAGCACGGTTGTCATTTGCAACTGTACGATTTGTACCGATAACGGTGGTAACTCACCGGGACAAAGCTAACCCCTTTAGACGTTCGTCGATCCTGTTTCGACCCCATCTGCCGCCAAATGAGCGGGGATTTGGTGGAGTCGCCGGGTACCGCCCCCGGGTCCGATCCGCGTATTACGAGCGCGTTTATGTCCATAGTCCCTCGAAAGGGACATGTTTCATATACGGTCCCCCGAGCACTAGTTCAAGGCGCGTCCGGGGATGCGTGGACCGCTTCGAGAAGTGCACGCACCATGCCGGTTGCCGTGGCTTGCGCCATGCGCTCCATCGCGCCGCGAAGGTGGGCGTCGATCTCTGTCGACGTCGCTGCCGCATCGGCCATGCGCCAACGGAACAGGCGCCACAAGGCGGCCTTGAGGGCTTCGGCGAGGATGTCGCTCGACATTTCGCCGGTGATGACTGTCAGAAGCGTGGCGCGGATTTCATATTTCGTGTCCAGGTCGATGGACGGAGCATCGGCGACCTGGCGTTGCAGCGCGACGACATAAGCTGTTGCGTCCAGTGAAAGCGGCGTGTCGTTCTCCATTTCGGCAGCAACGCGCAGAAGTGCATATGCAAGCCGGATGTCTTCGTCGCGCTTTTCGGGGTCCAGGGGCGATACCACCGTGCCGACGCCCGAGCGCACTTCGACCAACCGCTCATAAGCAAGCCGCTGGAGCGCTTGCCGTACGGGTGTGCGCGAAACGCCGAAGTCTACCGCAAGGACCTGCTCGTGCAGCAGAGGGCTTTGCGTTGGGGGCTCCATGCAGATCCGCTTGCGCAGGGCATTGGCGATCGTCTCCGCGTTGTGTCTTGGCATGGTGTCGGGTCCGTTGGGTTGTACCGGTTGGCGTATGGGCATTCGCGACCTATCTGTATACAGCACGCCAGAAAAGTCACCAACCAAGATGCTCCGCCTAAATGACTGATGCTCCTGACGAATTCCCCGGATCGATCCGTGCAGTCATCCCACATCCCTTCGGCGGAGCGGTGGCAATCGCGGGCTTTCCCGGGCTGGATGTGGGTGTGGATGGGGCAGCTGTATTCGATCCGGCACTTTGTCGGCAGACAGTGCAGGGCCTGCGCGATTACGGCGCGCAGGGCCTGACCGTGCTGGTCGAGCGGGACGAACTGGATCAACATGGCTTCGATCTGCTGGAGGCCACCTGTGTCGAGGCGGGCATGCCGCTGGCCTATTGCGCGATCGCGGATTTCTCGGTTCCCGAAGCGGCGATGGCGGCAAAGTGGAGCGCGGGGCGGGCTGCCCGCAAGGTGCAACTGCAGTCCGGCGCTACTCTCGCGTTCTGTTGCCAGCATGGGGCCGGGCGCAGCGGGCTGATGGCGGCGCTGTGCCTGATGGACGCGGGTCTGGGGGCCCAGGCGGCAATCGAGACCGTCCGAAGCCATTTCGACGAAGCGATAGAAAGTCCGGAGCAGGAGTCTTGGTTGGCGTCCCGTTCTTCCGCGAGTGAGGACGACAGACCAGCATGACTGGGCCAAGGCCAGTCTGCGCGTTCTTGAAATGGGACTGAAGTGCATGTATGCATCTGATGGGAGGGGACGGGACGTTCATCGCGTGCATTGGGGAAACCCGGGACATTCCGCCCTCTTCACACCCACATATGCGAGTTGCTTGCCACTGTGCTTCGCACATGTTTCACGGAACCTCGCAAGCAACCGTGCCTTTCAATCGGATAGAGGTGGTCAACCAGACCAATTGGTCATTCTGACTGCGTCAGGGTTGCGGTTTGGCGCGCGATCCCGCCTGCGACGCCGCACGAAGTATGGCTCGCAACATACTCATGAAAATGCAAAAAAGCGCGCGCCATCTTGATCGGCGCGCGCGATTGTCCAATCGTTGAAGCGCCTCAGAACCCGGCCTTGATCCGCTCGAACGCTTCGGCCTGACGCTCTCGTTGCTCGTTGGAGATCGGCAATTGCGCCAGAACCGGAACGGTCACCACGCCCAGTCCGTTGGCCTCAAGCATCTCGGCGCCAAGCGCGTCAAGCGCGGCGGAGTTCGCCGATCCGAAGCCACCGGTCGTCAGCAGCGGTTCGGCGGAAACGGGATCAAGCATCGCGTTGATGAAGTCATAGGCGCGCTCTTCCATGCCAGGGGCATCGACCATGTTCACGTATCCGCAAAGCCAGACGGATGTGCCCTCCACCGTGTTACGCTCGAAACCGACCGGGAAGCCTTGATCCGCCAGCGCCACCGGCACCTCGTTCCAGGCCCAGGCGGCCTGCACTTCGCCAGAGCCCATCAACTGGCTGATCTCGGCAGGATCGGTCCAGTACGTGCGCAGGTTCGGGTGTATGCCGCGCAGCCATTCGGTCGCAGCCTCGAACTGCGCATCGGAGACGTCCGCCCAGTTGTCTACCCCGGTTGCGAGGTAGGCCAGCGCATAGGCATCATCCACGTTGTCCGGGATCGACAGGCGGCCGGCATAGGCTGGATTGTTGAAGATCTCCAGGCTGGCGATATCTTCCGCCGGTACGGTTTCGGAGTTGTAGGCGAGGGCGGTGGAGCCATAATCCGTGGGCAGGAAGACCAACTCGGTCGTGCCGGAAAGGATGTCCTCGCCCACGAGGTCGGCATTGAGGGTCGCGAACGCGTCGATCCGTGCGCTGTCCCACGGTTCGATGATGCCAGAAGCCTGCCAACGCGGCACGGAGCCTGCACAAATATGGGTGACGTCGGACCGGAACCCGGCCAGCAGACGCTGGAATGCCTCGTCCTCGTCCCCGAAGAACACGAACTCCGGACTTGCGCCATGCGCGTCGATATAGGGTTGGTGAAAACTGGGGTCTTCGAATCCCGAATAATCGAACACGGTCAAATCCTGCGCCGAGGCGGGCAGGGCTATTGCCAAAACGGCAGCAGTTCCCAGTAGGACGGTCTTGGTCATGGTGGACGGTTCCCTGTTTCTTGGTCTGGACGAGTGATGACTAAGGAAACTATTCAACAAGCTGCGCTGCGGCAAGGGGTTGCAGGGGCGGTTCAGTGGCGTGTCGCGGCAACTTGGAAGCGATGTAGGCCGGATATGGCGCGCATCGCAATCCTGGTCCCGGCGGGATCCAGATGATCGCCTTCGGGGAATGGCACGGCGGCGACCCGGCCCACCCTGTGACGATCGCCGGGAAACGCGCTCGATCCGCTGACCTGCGCCGCGCGTGATGCGGAAATCTACCCGGAAGTTCCGGTGTTGGTCCTCGACGGCACGGAATGGGCCCGAGCCGCGAAGACGGATTGTGCGAGCGTCTTGGTATAGGCCTCCAGTTCGGCCAGAACATCAGCCACGCCATTGCCGTCCCGCGCCTCCATCGCGTCCGCGATCCGGGAATGCAGGCGGACGATCTCGGCCCGGTCGCGAGCGGTAAAGGTGATCATGTTCATCAAGGGCTGCATGGCTTCGACTGCGCCGGCAAGTTGGTAGGACATCACCGGGTTTTCGGCGCCATCCACCAGCGCCCGGTGAAAGGCCACGTCCGAGGCGCAGAACGCCTCGTCACTCAGGCCGGGTTGCGCCTGTCGCAGGGCTTCGGCGCGCATCGTCGCGAGGTGATCCGCGGTGCGGCGGGCGGCGGACAGCGTGGCGCAAGCCCGCTCCAGCGCGAACCGCGCCTCGCAGGCTGTATCGAAGCTGACGCCGTTCATGCCCAGCAGCAGGGTGGAGGTGGTGATATGCTGGTTATAGGCCTCTTCGAAGGACAGCCTGTTCACGAAGGCACCGCCAAACGCGCCGCGTTGCGTCCGGATCAGCGATTGCGCCGCAAGCCGCTTCAGGGCCTCGCGCACGGTGGAGCGGGATACTGCGAAGGTCTCGGCCAATTCGGCCTCGGAGGGCAGGCGCGCATCCACGATCAGCGCCCCCGAGATGATGCTGTCGCGGATCGCAGTGGCGATCTGGGCGGACAGGTCTGCCTTGCTGTTCGGATCTATTTTCATTTGTCAGACATTTAATTGTCTGACATCAATACGCAACTGATTATTGCCGCCTGAGTCGGGGAGGGCGCGGTGGTTTCCGAACGCATACGTGCCATGGCGGCGCCCCATTGGCTGACCTTTTTCGCAATGGTCCTAGGCAGTTGGCTAGCCTTATACCTTATGGCGCTGCCCTTTGACCTTCGCGCAGCGGGCCGGATCTACGGCACCGAGGTCTGGGTTGCGCTGTGCACGCTGACGCCCGATGCGGCGGGATTCGTGCGGATTTGCGCGATGTGGATGCTGATGTCGGCGGCGATGATGGCCCCTACGGCCCTTCCGGCCTTCGCCACCTATGACGATCTCGGCCACGCCACCGGCACGCGCTTCGGCGCGCTGGTCGGCGGCTATGTCGCGATCTGGGGCGGGTTTTCGGTGCTCGCGGCGGCTCTGCAATTCGCGCTGTTCCGGGCGGACCTGATGTCGGCCTTCGGGGACAGCCGGTCCACATGGCTGTCGGCGGGCCTGCTGGTGGCGGCGGGGGCCTACCAATTCACCCCCCTGAAAGAGGCCTGCCTTGCCAAGTGCCGGGCACCGCTGAACTTTTTCATGTCCTATTGGGACGAAGGCCCGTTCCGCAACGGCCTGCGTCTTGGCGCGGCCTGCCTTGGCTGCTGTTGGGCGCTGATGCTGCTGGCTTTTGTCGGCGGCGTCATGAACCTTGCCTTCATGGGGCTGGCGACAGCCATCATGATGGTCGAGAAATTGCCCGAACTTGGTCGCGTCGTGACGCGCCCATTGGGTGTGCTTCTGATGGCAACGGGCCTTGTGCTGGCCGTGACATCCCTTTGAAGGAGAACGAAGAATGGCGACTTCCGAAAGCGTGATGGAGACGGCCCCGGTGGGCCAGGTGCCCTGGGCGATCAAGGGTGAGTTGATCCTGAACTGCAATTGCACCGTGTTCTGTCCCTGCGTGATCAGCCTTGGCAAACACGCCCCGACCGAGGGCTACTGCCAGGCATGGTCCGGCATCCGCATCGATGAAGGCTTTTACGGCGATGCGGATATCGGCGGCCTGAATGTCGGACTTATGTTGGAAATTCCGGGACTTATGGCGCGCGGCAACTGGAAGGCCGCGGCCTATATCGACGAGAGGTCCAGTGACGCGGCCTATGACGGTCTGGTCAACATCTTCTCGGGGAAGGCGCGGGGCACGACGGGCCTGTTCGCTGTCCTGGTCAGCGAATTTCTTGGCGCCCAAAGGGCGCCGGTTGTGTTCGAAACCGAAGGCAAGGCCCGTCGCCTGATGGTCGGCAAGGCGATCCAGGGCGAGATCGTGCCCGTTCCGGGCCGGAACGGAGCCGATCAGGTCGTGACCAACACCGACTACTGGATGGGCCCCGACATCACCGTCGCCACCGCCACCAAAGGGCGCGTGCGCGCCTTCGGCAGGGTCTGGGATTTCGATGGCCGATCGGCCGAGATCTGCCAGATCGACTGGGTTGGACCCCAAGGGAAGTAGGTGGGACAAGTATATGATTTCAAACGCTTTTGCGAAAACCATGGCACGCTATAATGCCTGGCAGAACCAGTGGATGTTCGCGGCCGCCGATGGTCTCGGCGAGGCCGAGCGGAACGCCGATCGCGGTGCGTTCTTCGGCGGGATCGCCGCGACGCTGTCCCACCTGATGTGGGGCGATACGGTCTGGATCGCGCGTTTCGACGGCGGCGAGACACCGCCGCCCGTGACCAATGGCCGGGCCACGGCTCTGCCCCACATGCCCGACGAGGTTCCGGAATGGCTCTGATCTCTCCCTCGCGCCGGTTGCGCCGTACGCCGTTCTCGGACGGTGTCGAAGCCGCCGGCGTGACCGGCTACACGGTCTATAACCGCATGTTGTTGCCCACTGTTTTCCGATCCATCGTGGAGGATTACCACCACCTCAAGGAGGCGGTGCAGGTTTGGGACGTCGCCTGCGAGCGACAGGTGGAGGTGCGCGGACCCGATGCGGCCCGCCTGATCCAGATGCTGACCCCGCGCGACCTGCGCGGGATGCTGGCGGGACAGTGCTATTACATGCCCGTGGTGGATGAAACCGGTGGCATGTTGAACGATCCGGTGGTGGTAAAACTGTCTGACGACCGTTGGTGGATTTCCATCGCGGACAGCGATTTGTTGTTGTGGGTCAAGGGGGTAGCCTATGGTTACCGGCTCGACGTGCTGGTCGACGAACCCGACATATCGCCGCTTGCGATCCAGGGACCGAAATCCGACGACCTGATGGCGGCGGTCTTTGGCGACGGTATCCGCGATTTGCGCTTCTTCCGCTATGGCTGGTATGACTTCAAGGGAAAGAGCCTGTTGATTGCCCGGTCGGGCTACTCGAAACAGGGTGGCTTCGAGATCTATGTCGATGGCTCGGACATCGGAATGCCGCTCTGGAATGCGCTGATGGAGGCGGGCAAACCGCTTGATGTGCGCGCCGGTTGCCCCAATGGCATCGAACGGGTCGAGGGCGGATTATTGAGTTATGGCAATGACATGACCGATGACAACACACCCCATGAATGTGGCCTTGGGCGGTTTTGCAACACCGCGACGGCAGTCGGCTGCATCGGCCGCGATGCGTTGTTGCGGGTGGCCAAGGAGGGGCCGGTGAAGCAGGTGCGCGCCATCGCGATCGACGCCACCGCGCTGCCGGGATGCGACCGACCGTGGCCGCTGATGGCGGGGACCAAACAGGTGGGGCAAGTGACCTCGGCTGCGATCAGCCCTGATTTCGGCGGCGGCGTGGCCATCGGGATGGTGCGGATGACGCATTGGGATGCGGGGCAGCTCCTGCGGGTCGAAACCCCGGGCGGCGCTTTCGACGCCGAGGTTCGGGAGAGTTTCTGGGCTTTATAACAATGATTTGTGCAACGACGTTAATGTGAGGGACAAAGACATGAGTTTCAAAGCCCTGGTGGTGGAAAAGGACGATGCTGGCAAGACGCAAGCCGCCGTCCAGTCCCTGACCGACGACCGCTTGCCCGAGGGCGATGTCACGGTCGCGGTGGAATATTCCACGCTCAACTACAAGGATGGTCTGTGCATCGGGCCGGGTGGCGGCCTTGTGCGGACCTATCCCCATGTGCCGGGCATCGACTTCAGTGGAACTGTCGAAGCCTCTGAAAACGCTGACTATTCCGTGGGCGACAAGGTTGTCTTGACGGGCTGGCGCGTGGGCGAGACGTATTGGGGTGGTTATGCCCAGAAGGCGCGGGTGAAGGGCGATTGGCTGGTGCCGCTGCCCGAGGGCCTGACCACGCGGCAGGCGATGGCGGTGGGAACGGCGGGCTTTACCGCGATGTTGGCCGTCATGGCACTGGAAGATCATGGCCTAACCCCCGGAAATGGCGAAGTTCTTGTCACGGGTGCGGCCGGAGGCGTGGGGTCCGTTGCAACGGCGATCCTTGCCCATCTGGGGCACGAGGTGGCCGCCGTGACCGGGCGGCCGGAGCAGGCGGACTACCTGAGATCCCTGGGTGCAAGTCGGATCGTGGCCCGGGGGGATCTGAACGAAACCGTGAAAAGGCCTTTGGAAGCAGAGACTTGGGCCGGATGTGTCGATGCCGTTGGCGGCGAGATGCTGGCCCGCGTGCTGGGGCAGATGAACTACGGCGCCTCCGTCGCGGCCGTCGGGCTGGCCGGGGGGGCTGGTCTTCCGGCGACGGTGATCCCGTTTTTGTTGAGGGGTGTCAACCTGTTGGGCATCGACTCGGTCATGCAGCCCTACGAGAACCGCCTGCGCGCCTGGGGGCGGATCGCACGGGATCTGCCGATGGACAAGCTCGACGCGATGGTGCATCGGGCCACATTGTCCGACCTGCCGGAGCTTGGCCGAGCCATCCTGAAGGGCGGCGTTCGGGGGCGCGTCGTGGTCGATGTGAACGCCTGATGCGATTGTCCCGTTCGGATCCTTGTCGGTCCCGAACGGGACGATAGGCCCCGGGACGGGTCAAAGCGGCAGCGCCTGCCCCTCCTTCAACTCCTCCATCACGAAACTTGCCGCCACGTCGCCCATTTCCACCCGCGCAATGAGGCGCTGGTAGAGGGCGTCGTAGTCGCGGACATCGGCGACGCGGGCGCGGATCAGGTAATCCAGATCGCCGGTCATGCGGTAGACGCCGAGGATCTCGGGCATGGCGCGCACGGCGCGGCGGAACTGGTCGAGCCAGTCGGCGGAGTGATGCGCCGCGCGGACCTGGATGAACACCATGAGACCGAGGCCCACCGCATCCGGATCGAGGGTCGCGACGCGGGCGCGGATCACGCCGCGATCCTCCAGCGCCTTCACGCGCCGCCACACGGCATTGCGCGACAGGCCGACATGGCGCCCCAACTCCTCCAGCGGTTCATCGCAGCGGAGTTGCAGACGGGCCAGAATGCGGCGGTCGGTTGGGTCGATTGTCTCCATGGTTCGAGTAATATTGGGAATTTCTCCACCCGTCACGGGAAATCGGCGCGATGTTTGGGAGACTTTCACGATCTGCCTGTGTCATTCTGCATGAACAGAGCCAAACAGGAGCCCGCAATGATCGACCGCATCTTCCTCGAGCATCCCCGCCATGTGGATGAAAGCTACCTTGAACATGCCGCCTTCGCGGGCAAGTTCAGCGCCACGTTGTTGCTTGCTGCGATGGCGGCGGCGGTCCATGCCGTGATCCCGTGCCTGTTCGAGAAGACGGCGAGCCGGATCGTGGCAGGGCTCTACGCCAAGACCCACAACCGGGGGCAGTGATGTGTCGGCCGTGCGGCGGCGCGGGCCATGTGTTGATGGGCTGCCCATCCGGGCGCGCCGATCCGTCTTGAGGAACTGGTGTCGGCCCCCGGGCATTCGCTGATCGACAAGGGCCGCGCCGCGACCGGGTGCAGGCCGGCGACCAATGCCAAAGGCTTCGGGCTGGCGTGGTCTGGCGATCGGGCGGAGCCGGGGATTTGCCGCGACGTCGATCTGGCGCGGCCCGTCCATTATCGCTGAAGCGTGACGCGCGACGGATGGGCCGTGGTGTCGGAGCCGCTGGAGATCGGGCAGGCGGGCTGGCAGAGGGGCTGGCAGAGGGGCTGCAGAGGGGCAGGACGGAGCGGCCTGCGGGCTGCGCGGCGGTTGTGCGAGGGCGACCGGGTGGACGTGCGGGAGGTGCAGCCACAGGCCGCATGGGGCGCGCGCGGCATCTGCCCGTCAACACGGTCTCTGCCCGTCAAGACGTGGCCTGATCGCCTTTGGTTTCGGACGCATCCCAAGCCGGGGACCGCGCGGCGCCGATTGCAAGAAAGGGGCCGCCCGATCCGGACGGCCCCCCCTGGTCTTCGAGCTTGCGGTTGTCGTCCGCCTAGAGCGCCTTTTGCAGGTTCTCGTCGATCTTTTCGAGGAAGCCCATCGTCGTCAGCCATTTCTGGTCGGGGCCGATCAGCAGGGCGAGGTCCTTGGTCATGAAGCCCGCTTCCACCGTATCCACGACGACCTTTTCCAGCGTCTCGGCGAAATTCATCAGTTTCGTGTTGTCGTCGAGCTTGGCGCGGTGCTTGAGGCCGCCGGTCCAGGCGTAGATCGAG